>JAKVAZ010000007.1:50474-350474 GCA_022447225.1 Fuerstiella sp.
TTATATTTAATTAATTTTTGGTATTCGGGGGGGGTTGATGCTTCCGTGCGGCGCCCCGCAAAAACAACCCCCCCGCCCGCCGCGGGGGGGCGGCGCCCTTCTCTGTTTTATGAACAGCACAGGAATTCAGGAATCTGCGGTACTCAGTTGCCGGAATGTCATCCCGCTGCTTCCGGCGAACTTAAGCAGGTCTCTGATATTTTTCCGACACTTCGGCATGTCCGGACGTTGCCTTTGCACGGCTCGGCAGTTTCTGCCGGAAAGACATCGTGATGCCATTGAGTGCCGATCGATTCCCCTGATTCGAGGCGGAATCGCAGTGCCGACAGCAGGGCTCAGTTGATAAATATTGGAATGCTGTTGGTCCTGCATACTGGATGTTGAGGACCGGTCATGTCTGATGGATGGAACATCTCATGCGAAATTATGCAGTGTTGCTGTCAGTTCTGGCAATTGGATTTGCGTCAGAACATGTTGACGGGCAGATCCGGAAATTTCCTTACAAGGCAATTGTTGTCAGGGACGATGCTCTTGTCCGCAGTGGTGGCAGCGAGGATTATTATGCGACCCAGCGACTGGAGCGGGATGCTCTGGTGACCGTGCATCGTCACGATCAGGGTGGATGGCTCTCAATTGAACCTCCTGATGGCAGTTTTAGCTGGATCCGGGCGCAGTACGTGCAGCGGAGCGGTCAGGACGCGGGCACCGTTACCGAAGACGGGTGTGTTGTCTTCGTCGGCAGTGACTTTGAAGATGAGTCCAGCGTATGGCAGCGTCGAGTTTCCAGCGGAACTCGTGTTGTTATCCTCGGAGAACAGGATCTGGACACAGTCGCCGGGATTCAGAAAATGTACAAAATTACTCCTCCGGCACGTGAACGACGCTGGATTGCGGGAGATGCCGTTGTTCCTGTTGAAGAGACAACTCGCCAGAATCACGATCGCGACCCGTTTCAGGCTCCCTCTGTTTCACTGCGGAGTCCACGTCGGGATTCAGGATCAGTTATTGATGCGGTGACTCCGAGTGCCCGATTGAAACGGCTTCAGCAGATTCGTTCAGAACAGCGGCGTCTGGCAGAAATTGATCAGCGGTTTCGAGCTATGTTGCGGGGAAATCCAACAACCTGGGACCTGGAGAGTATTGAGTCGGAATACGATCAACTGCGTGATAAAGCAACCTGGCGGCCCGTTGCAGGTCAGATCGATCTGAGGTTCCCTGCGATTGATCGTTATCGTCGAAGAAAGGCGGAGTATGAAGATTTCAAACGTCTGACGTCTGCGACGGAACGCCGTGATGCTGAACTTATTGCATCTCAGTTTGGAAATAGTACGGGACGGGAACAGGAGTTGGATGATCAGCCGGCGCCACTGAATGTCGCTGTCGCCGATTCGCAACGCTCGATACTCGATATGCCCACACCCTTGGTTGAGCATGCGGAACTTCCCTCCGACAGTAAACAACCTGTGCAGGGATCCGCTGATCAGGACACTGGAGCCGTCGTAGTACCTGGTTTGCTTACTCTTCCGGGAATGGTCCAGCCAGGCGGTCGTTATGTCGGAGCCGGCATTGTTCAGAGGCTGCCTGATGGAGGCTATATTCTGACTTCGTCATCCGGACGCAAACTTGCCAAACTGGAACCAACAGACAGTGTTGCACTGGAGGAGTTTGTTGGTAAGTCCGTGGGACTGCATGGAAAACGATGGTATCGTGATGACATCGGCGGAGACTTCATCGAAGTCTCGGGACTGGACCCTGTTCGAATTCGTCGTTAGAAGTTGCGCTCGGAAAGACAGATCGTTGAGAGCCCTGCCCTGAGTAACGCTGCTGATCAGTTGACTCGGCCGATCCGTGGTCGTATCCCGCTGATACTCCTGCCGGGAGTATTGGTTCTGATTTGTTTGGTCTTTCCGTTTCCGTTGGCGGGCCGGTTGTGGTCTGAGCTGTTTGACCTGGCCCACGCCCCGGTGTTTTGCGGGCTGCTGCTGATATTTGTCAAGTTTTTTGATCCATACCGTACCGGACTGTCTCCAGCTTACGATCAATCATCTCGATTCGCTGGCGGTCAGATGATGGTGATTTCCGGAGGATGTGTGCTGCTTGGCTGCGCGGGAGAGTACCTGCAGAGTTTTGTCGGAAGAAGTCCGTCAGTCAGAGATCTGGTCTCCAATGCTGCCGGCGTTCTTGCCGGAGTTCTCTGGATGTGCAGTCGGAAGACTACCGGAGGTCGGGAAAAATTGTTCGTGACTGCTTCATTTATGGTACTTGTGCTGGCGACATTGAAGCCGGCACTGGGAATTTGGGGAGCCGTCATTCAACAACGCGATTTTCCATTGCTGGCTTCGTTTGAACGACGCGTTGATCTTGGTGCATGGACCGAACAGCAGGCAGTGATCAGGCGCACCTCTGAATGGGCCAGTCACGGGAAACACTCACTGCGTCTGGACTTTTGTCCTGGTCGTTTTTCGGGGATTAGGTTGATGTGGCCGGTAATGGACTGGCGTGGTTACGACCGGTTTGCCTGTGACATCCACAATACCGCATCCGTGTCGATTAATCTGACATTGAAAATCCATGACCGGGCACATGTGGATCAGGCAGGCGAATCGGCGGACTGTTATGAAATTCAATTCACGGTTCCGCCGACGACCGTGCGTTCGTTGTGCGTAAAACTGGTCGACGTAGCGGATGCCCCGGAATCTCGGTCAATGAATCTGGATCAGATCGCGTCTGTTGAACTGTTCACAGCCGGTCTGACGGCCGGCCATGGTGTACTGGTGGACAACATGAGATTACTAATCGACGAATCGTTTCCGGTGGACGGGGAACCGATGTCTGACGTGAGTCAACATTAGTGACAGTCTGAAAACCATCCAGGTGATACCGGAAACCAGCCACGGCAAACTGTTTCCGGTCGCAGCATTCAAAACTGTCCAGTGTTGCACTTTCCTGGACCGGATATAAATTCACATTGATCTGAATCTCGAGGGCATACGACTGATTGTCAACTGACCACAGAATCCAGGTGTGAATCCGGAAGTCAACGCGTCAGGATGATCGGCTGGCATTGCCGGTTCTTTACGGTTGTCGGCAGTAACTTCAGGTCATACGTCGTTCTGCATAACGAATCGCAATTGACACGGTAAAGCAACGACAGTTATAGCCGTATTATACACGCACGGCTGCATGCAGTCCCTCAGGAAAACAATCGCTGATCGGATGAGTCTCACGCCGAACCGAAGCTTCCGTAGTGTGTTGTTTCGTGTGAATTTCAAGCGATTCTTGGTGTTCCAGGGAAGGAACTCTTCCAATGCGTAATATTTTTCTCAGCGTTTGTATTCTGGCGATCACCGGTTGCGGTTCGGAGACGCCGCAATCGGAAGAGGTTGCTTCCGGTGTCACGTTGAATTTACAGAATCCGGACCGGGAACAGACCGTCGTTCCACGATTGAGTCAGGAGGAGCGAAAGACGATTGAGCAGTTGATTGCCAGTGCTCGACAGGCGGCTGATCTTCAAAAGAGTCCGCAGGCCATTGAAGCACTCAGCCAGGCTATTGGAATTGACCCGTCGGACACGCGGCTGCTTCGGATGCGCGCTGATATCTATGCTTCCGCAGGTGAACTGGCCAGCGCCCGTGCTGATTTCAGTTCAGCAATCCTCTCAGATCCCGTAAACGCAGCACTGCGCAACGTTCGGGGTTATTTTTTGATGACGAACGGGGTTTATGAGGACGCTTTAAGTGACTTCGCCGAGGCAATCAGACTGGATCCCAGGTTCGCGGTGGCCTGGAACAATCGTGGTTTGGTTTACCTGCGGCAGGGAAAATTCAGTGAGGCCGTTGAGCAGTTCACGATGGCTGTTGAGTGCGACCCCGAATGCGTAGATGGCTGGAACAATATCGGGTTTGCACAAATGAAACAGGGAAATCTGAAACAGGCGTTGCTAAATATTGAGCGTGCGATTCAGCTGAATCCGAGCTATGTGGCGGCGTGGAATAATCGAGGTCTGATCAACCTGAGACTTAAAGACTATGAAGCCGCCTGTACCGCATTTACCAAAGCGATAGAACATGACGATCTTGATGCACGCTGGTACGGACACCGCCAGGTTGCTTTGCGGGAATTGAAACGATTTGATGAGGTCGCCGCCGATCAGCGGACAATAGCGTGGATTCAGCGTCTGACGCAGTTAACCCGACATCTGAATCGGAATCAGAAGGACGCCGCACGCTGGGTTGACAGAGGAGACTGTCTGGCAGTAGGGGAGCGGTACGAGGCAGCGATTAATAACTATACGAATGCATTGACTCTGGAACCGTCGAATACGGATGCGCTGAATGCCCGTGCGCGGATTCACGCACAGACTGGTCACCTGCAAAAGGCACTCGATGATTGTGAAAAATCGCTTGTGATTGAGGCCTCACTGGAAGCATTCTCGATTCGTGGTGAAACCTGGCTGGTGATGAATAACCTCGACCAGGCAATCGAAGACTTCGAATCCGCCCGGCGTCTCGACGAAACGTTCGCACAGGCCTATCGTGATCGTGGGGCACGGCGCCACAGCAATGGGGACCAAACCGGTGCCGAGAAAGATTTCCAGGCCGCGCAACGGATCGAGGACGCACTGGCCGGACGACTGCCATCGACAAATACAGAGCCGATTCCGTTTCCGGAGAGTGAATAGGACCGGATGCAGTCAGCAGATTCATCCGGCCTCCGCTGGTGATGTCGAAGTAAGAAATGTGCGTCCTGATTATTCGGATCGAAGAGGACGTTGCATGAGATCGTGCGTAGCCGCCTGGGGGGACCGCCCTTCAAACAACACCTGGCAGACAACTTCCACGATTGGCATTTCGATCTGATATTCCCGACTCAGGTTTCGGACACTGCGTGCAGTCAGTACACCTTCGGCAACAGCATTCATTGAATTTTCAATTGCGGTGAGTGTCCAGCCCTGTCCCAGCAAATCTCCAACGTGTCGGTTACGGCTGTGCTGACTGCCGCAGGTAGCAATGAGATCTCCGATTCCGGCCAGTCCGTACAACGTTTCAGGTGCGACCGACATGATTCGACAAAACCGTGTCATTTCGGCGAGACCGCGAGTAATCAGTCCTGATTTCGCATTGTCTCCCAGCTGGAGTCCGTCACAGATGCCGGCTGCAATCGCGATGACGTTTTTCAGGGCTCCACCCAGTTCGACCCCCTGAAGATCTCCATTCGAATAGACCCGGAGTGTTTCACCGGACAACGTATCCCGAACACGTTCTGCATGTGGCCGTTCATCGCAGGCTGCAACAACTGATGTCGGCTGCCCTCGGGCCAGTTCTTCAGCGTGACAGGGACCACCCAGAGCGACGACCGGTCGTGCTCCGAGTAATTCCTGCAAAATCTGACTGGGCCGAAGCAGTGTGTCGACCTCGATTCCTTTCACCGCGCTCACCAGCAGCGTGGAGGGTGCGATTGCAGGACCAGTGAGTTTGCATGCTGACCGAATGCCCTTTGTCGGGATGCAGATCAGTCCGATTGTGGCACCCTGCAAAACCACCGTGAAGTCGTCTGAGACCTGAACTGTCTCCGGCAGGCGAACGCCTGGCAGTAGTCGACTATTTTCACGAGTCTCATCAATATGTGCGGCAAATGTGGGATTACGCACCCACAGACGTACCGAATGTCGATGATTCCGGGCCAGAACAGACGCACAGGCCGTGCCCATAGACCCGCCGCCCAAGACCGCGATCACTTCAGATGTGCGTGGATTGTGAAAGTCATCAGGCATTGGCATCTCGCAGCACTGGTGATTGTCGCCGAACGGCATCGTATCAAACGAGACGAAATAATCATTGTCGGCGTTGCAGGCAATGTATTCGTGACGAAGCGAGGTGAACAGAGTCACAATCAGCAGCTGATTCGTGGATTGCGTTTGCCTGCCAAAGGATTGCAGCCCAGAGTCGAGTCACACGGAAGACTTTTCGTTTGCCAGGTGTTAAATCCAGCGGGAGAGACTGCCATGTTGCAACAAACAGAACAACCGGGCGCCGAGTCGCAGTTTCAGAATCGTCGCCGGACAAATCAGTCCGACGGCAGTGGCCGGGAAAGACGTCAATTCTGTGACGGTAAACGTTCTTCGCGTCCGGAAGTTGTGGAACTGGCTGACGCAGTTGACAACTATAAAGCTCAAAACTGCCGTCGATTTATTACTTTCGAAGAACTGTTCGACGTGATGCAGTCACTGGGATATCACAGGTAGTTCCTGTTGCAGGTTCGACACCGGTGCCCTGCGTGAATTGGATTTTCGTTGGTTGTTTCCTTCGGCAGAATACGTCCCACCTCTGCCAAACGGTCCGTATATTCGGTACAACCGGATTTTATCTGCATTCTCTCAGGTTACTCTTCATTGCCTGCTTTCGCCAGACGGAAAAATCCGACTGTCAGTGTGATTGTGTGGAAGAATGACATTGTCATGTGAAGTTCCCGTTATGCAACGGTAGCGGATCTTCAGGGCATTTTCCAAAGGACTGCCTTTGATTCCATCTGTCTTCGGCGGCTGGAATGGTGTCCTTCTTTCCCTCAGGGCGTGCAGAGGTGAATCATGCTGGCGACCAGTTCTAATCTTGTGGTTACAGATCGACGCGGAAGTAATAACGATCGACGCATTCGAAAAATTCATCGTCCGGAAGATATTGCGTCAGAAAACAGCGGTCAGGAGCAAATCATTGACCGTCGGAAGCAGGAACGGCGCCGACAGATTGATCCGACGACCTGCGAACGTGACTACTCCTTGAACGAAGTGGAATTCATGCGTGCAATGGACGAGTACAAACGCAAGAGTGGTCGTCCATTTCCAACCTGGAGCGAAGTGCTGGAAGTTCTGATGAGTCTTGGCTATCGCAAAGTTGCAGAACCCACGGAAATGCACTGGCGCTCGTCTGCGGATTAATCGATGCCGTCAGGCAGAACGATACAGCGAAATCGGCAGACCTCCACCGGCGGAGTCCGGTGTTAGCCGTTTCGACCAAATACCATGATGGTGATGTCATCGTTCTGTGCACGACCGGCAGCGTGCGTGCGCACGTCTGTCAGCAAAGCCCTGCACAATTCTTCGGGTGTGTGTTGGTTGCTGCCAACGAAACGCCTGACACGGTCTTTGCTATACAAATTTGAATCCGGATCCATAGCTTCATCGACACCGTCAGTGATGAGAACCCATGTGTCACCAGGTTCGATTTGATGTTTCTCAACCTCGTACGGATAGTCCTGCATAATTCCCACAGGAATTCCGATTGAAGCATCATCGACTTCGCTGACCACACCGGAGTTGTGTCGAATCAAAGGTGACATGTGTCCCGCATTCGCGAATGTGAACGTATTTTTCTTCAGGTCAAGTACACCAATGATGAAGGTGACGAAGCGTCCTTCGACCATTTTATGACACATATGATCATTGATTCTGCGGACCGCCAGACTGACATCGTCGGTGAAACTCAGAGTATTTTGTACAACACTGGAGATTCTTGACATGATTAAAGCGCCTGGAACCCCCTTCCCGGCTACGTCTCCGAATGCTACACAAACTTTGGTGTCACTGATCTGAAAACAGTCAAAGTAGTCACCGCCAACCGCCTGAGCCGAGTCGTAGGAGGCATAAAAGCAATATCCATCCACTTCAGGTAATCGGTCCGGTAACAAAGCGCGTTGCACATTTCGGGCAATGACCATTTCCTTGTCCTGCTTTTGTTTCTCCACGTGAGAAACCAGCAGTCGCGTGTTTTCGTAGGAATGGGCTGCCTGTGTGGCCACGGCCAGCAGTAGCTGCAGATCATCCTCTGTAAATCGCTTCAGCGGATTCTGAGTGTCCAGGCTGATTACACCGAACGGATCGTCCTCCAGATTCAGCAGCGGGACACACATCATTGAATGGATGGTTAGACTGGAAATCGATTCACTGGCGCTAAATCGCGAATCGCTCGCCGCATCGGCTGACAGAATTCCGCTGCAATCATTGAGTACGCGATCGAGAATCGTTCGACTCATTCGAACGGATTCATCAATGGAATCGTTTCGATGCTTCTGTGCTACCGGAATCAGTGGTGCGGCGGAATCATCCTTGATCAGGATCATTCCACGATCTGCCTGAGGGAAGATGTCGAACAGTGTATCGAGGATTTTTGGCGCAATATTGGTTAATTCAACCGTACGAGACAGTGCTTCGTTGATCTTCAGAATGCCTCGAAGCTTGTCTTCCGGGCGCACCTCCAGAAAACCATACCCGCTGGCATCGGCGGAGCCCATGATTGTGCTTGTGTCATAGTCACTCAGCTCGAGGCCCGTCGTCAGCTCAAACGTGTCCGTACCCACCTGGTTCGAGACATCCTTTTCGAACCGCAGCTTCATAGGACCCAGTTTGATTCGATCACCGTTTCGCAGTTCCTGAGGCGTGTTGGGATCCAGTTGTCTGCCATTAAGAAAAGAACCATTGCCGCTGCCCAGATCCTCCAGCAAATATCGATTTTGATCGCGTACCAGCCGGGCGTGAAATCGCGATACCATTCCCGAATCCAGATGAACGTCGCAGTCCGGATGCCGGCCGAGCTGAACCGGGAGCCGGGTCAATTCGTAAGGTGTCGCTTTACCATCAAGCAACAAAACAAGGCGAGCCATGTCGGGCTGTCTCCGGCTAATCGTCTGCGTTCAGACTGCAGTTACTGATGAAGGTAACCAGTGTGGTGGGTATTCTTCTGTATTTCATCAGACCTTCGAAGTAACTTTGACCTGGATTCGGGGATTTATCGGCACCGATTCAGCATGTGCCTGCGATACGACCTTCTGCGAATTTCCGGTGAACGCTTTACTGTTACGCTCCAAAGACCCGTTCGACATTTCCCCGCAGAATCTGACGTCCCAGCTCAACGGCCTGCAGCACAGTCCAATTGCGATCACGTACGAAGTCAGTTGCAAGCACCCGGGCCAGGATTCGACGATACATTGCGAATTTCGGCAGAGCAAACTCCAGCTTATACATATCGCTGTAGTAGCCGATCTGTTTGGTGCGGGGGACCGCCTGCAGCCGACTGCGGCAGTCCTTTTCGATGAATACCGGAATATTCGAATACCACCAGTGACCATGCGGCACGACGTTCGGAAAAATCCAGGCGTAGCTCACCAGTTCCTGTCCGCTTGTTTCAGACAGGACCGATACCGGAAATGTTACCTGCGGAAACGTGTTGAACAGTTGACGATACTGAATCAGTGACACGCGTTTGTCATACAGATCCTGTCCCTGATAGACACCATTTTCATAGACTTTCCGATTGACGCCAATCATGAGATCGAAAGGAAACTTCCGGTCTGCACACTGTTCTGCCAGGCATCGGAATACGAAACAGCTGAGTTCCCTGCCCTCCGATGTGTCCAGTGTCTGATTCGCTGCTGTTTTTTCCAGGAGAATGTCCGCACGAGCATCACTGACAGATTCCGGAGAAAAGTCCGGGGGCAGGGAAATCGCACACGCTCGTGCATTATTGGCCGCGAAATAATCGAACAGTGATCCCGCCGCCTGCCGTAATGTCACGGAATCTTTCGCCGTAACCCCGGTGGCCACCGTCAGTCGATCACGCACTTCAGAATTCTGAAGACCAAAGACCAGATCGTCTGTTCTCAGGCAGGGAACATATAACCGAGTATCAAAGCCGGTAAGATCATCGTCAAAATCGTTGGTCAGATAGACCTGATCGAGTTTGCTTGTTTCCAGAACGGTGGATTCCCATTCCTTTGTCTGCATCAGTTTCTGTGAGGAATCATAGAGGGCTTCCCAGTTGGATTCGTCAATAAGGCTCCCTTCGAAACCAAAGAAGACCTGGCACATTTCCAGTAGCCAGCTGTATTGCGCCGTGTTTTCAATCGTTGCCAGCCAGGGCACCAGACGAGCCACTTTTTCTTTTGGATCGATGCCGGGCTCTTCAATTTGATCACGAGGAAGACCGGCGGAGTGCGCCAGTTCCGTGTAGTAGTGGTATCCAAGAATATCAGCAAGCGAATCTGACGAGGCCGCACGGGGATTAATGTGAGTATGGGGATCAATCAAACGCAGTGTTTCAAGTTCTGACAGAATCTCGGCTGTAGCGGACATCGACTGACTTTCGGATAAAAATTGATTCAGCAGTCTGCCGATTCGGTGATGGTTCACCAGAAACGCAGGCTGTATACCAAAGACACCGTTTGAGTGTGTTTTTGTGTTTCAGACTGCTGCAGTCTCCTGCAGCGGAACAGGTTCGCTGCCGTTCTGCGCCGACCTGAGGGCGGCATCAAGAATCTGTTGAGTCTGTAGTGTGATCTTCGGCCAGTGATCATCCAGCCGGCCGGAATTCACCAGGTCCGCGAAATTGCGGAACAGTTTGGTTTCCTGTGCATCAGCTGCATTGTTGGCGTACTCTTTGACGCTGATCTGTTGCGTGTGGCGGGCCATATTGAACCGGCAGGCATCCATCTCAAATGAGTGGTTGGAAACTTCAAAAGACAGTTCGCGATCGTAAAACGGCAGTACATAATCATTCAACTGCAGATCTCCGAGAGCACCACACACAATAGCCAGCTGTTGATTGTGTGACCGAAAAGAATTGAAGAACGTTGCTGACACACCGCCGGCATAGTGCAGTTCCCCCTGAAACTCGACCGGAACGACTTCTGTGCTGTCCTGGCGCTGTACGCCCTGAAGAATCCGACCTCGAACTTCGACCGGCATTTCGAAGTTCATCACCCATTGTGAAAAACGAATGGTGTACCAGCCCAGATCACCAAGACAGCCTGCCGGTTCCAGCCCGCCGCTGCCACGAATGTTGGAGGAAAAAAAATCGTCTTCTGCACAAAAACTGAAGTGACTGGTAATACGTCTCAGCGGGCCAATACTGACGCCGTCGTCCAGCACCGCTCGCATGGCCGGCAGCCTGTCACTATGCATAAACATCACACCGTCCATGAACTGCACGTTGTTGGTACGGCAGGCCTCAAGTATCTGCTGCACGTCGGTAGAGGTGACTCCGCAGGGTTTTTCCACCATCACATGTTTACCGGCATTGGCAGCTTTGATTACCCATTCGGTTCGCAGTGCAGTAGGAAGCGGCAAATAGACCGCATCGATATCATCCCGGGCCAGAAGATTTTCATAACCTTCAACTGCATCTACGTGATGCGCAACCGGAACGGACGCCTGGCAGGCATTAATAAATGACTGAGCTTTCGCAGAGTTGCGACTGCCAACGGCAACCACTCGACCGTTGCCGGACAATGCAATCGAGTGCCAGTTTTTCATGGCTATATTTGCAGTACTCAGGATGCCCCAGTTACAGATTGATTCAGACATTTGAAAGACCGGCCGATACAGAGAGTGTGAAATGAGTATGTCCAGGAACCATCACAGCGGGGGGCATCCTGTCGAAAATGAACGGACTTCTCAAGTAACCGGCAAACACGACAGACAGGAAGTCGATAGCGCCTGCGTGAACTCACAAATTCAACGTCCGGTCAACTGGCTGTCCTTGCGGACGATTACTCCCTGCGGTTACCAAATTCGCAGACAGGTGAGTCGCGGAAACACGGTCTCGTGCTGTCGTGGAGGTGTCTAATCCCACGTATTCCCGTGTGTTCCGATCATTCATCATGATTGACAGCTGGATTCCGCCGGTCTGACGGCTGATATTTTTTTGTAGCTGTGTACGTCGACGAAGATGACCATCAGGCTTCCGGAGTCCGGACTCCGGTCACCGTGGAAACAGGGGCGGTTTTCCGCGGGCGCACATTTGTGGTGTCGATTGCGGGGTATGGTTAGCGTTTGTTCGTGGCTGACTTCAGCGTCTGTTCTGCAGGAACCTTCCGGTAATATCACGTACCCGACAATTACGATTTCAAAAGTTGTTCACGTGGGAACAGTGGTTCCACGTGTGAAAGCGACACCAAGTTGTATCAATGGCCGGAGACGAGTGAATACTCGGGAATTTGACACTGGATTTTCCTGGCCGCGGAATGGCCGAAAGGTACGTGCGGTCGGATAGAGTCGCGTTGGTATTTCAAATCCAGCGATTCGACGTTAATTCTTCATGAGTCATCAGACTGCGAAGACTCTCTCGTGTTCATGCCGGAATTCTCGGCGGTTTCTGTGTTCGTCAGGCAATGCAGACTCATCAGGACAGTTCACAGCGGATACTACTGCTGGCTGCTCCAGGTTTGGACATTTCAAGTGTCCAAACCGTGGGACCGGATCACGGCATCTTGCCACATACACATACGAAACAATCAGCCACGATACTGCGTGCTGTTGTCGGAGTGCACGGACATCGGGATCTGTATTTGTCGATCCGTCGCTGGTCAAAGCACAAGCCCGGCATGTTACGGATACCGGGCTTGTGCGGCTGTCTCTACCCTGGTTAACTCGGACCGTTGATCACAACGGTCTGACGACGGAAATTGGTCTCAGGTAATCATTGAGTGTTTCCGGAGAAATGACTCCGCCACCCATGCCGCTCTTTCCCACACCGCCGTACGGCACACCATGGACGATGACATTGTGCGCGTTGATCCAGCCATTTCCGGATTCAAACGATTCAGCCACACGAGCACAGCGTGACAGATCGGAAGACCATACGCTGTTGCCCAGTCCATAGTCCGTATTGTTGGCCAGACGCAGTCCTTCCGCTTCGTTTTCGAACGGAGAGAGAAAAGCAACGGGGCCGAAAATCTCCTCACGGGCGGCAACATTGTTGAGCGAACCGGCGATCAGTGCCGGCTTGACGAAATAACCGTCACGGCCGGCGACATCAGCGGCCCCGCCCTCGAGCACAAGCTCTGCTCCTTCGGCAACGCCCTTCTCCAGATAACCCAGGACGCGTTCACGCTGCTTCTGATTCACGACCGGTCCCATCTGCGTCCCATCGTCCATCTGGTAACCGACATTGACAGACTTCATCCTGGTAATGCATTCATCTACGAAATTGTCGTAAATATCTTTCTGAATCAGCCATCGAGTTGCATCACAGCACACCTGTCCTGTGTGGAAGGTGATTGCTTCGACGAGTTTTTGAGCTGTCTCCGGAATATCGACGTCGTCAAAGACGACAGCAGCACCCTTGCCGCCGAGTTCCAGCTTGACAGGCACAAGATTACGACCACAAACCTCTGCAACCAGACGTCCGACTTCGGGGGAACCTGTGAAACTCATACGGCGGAATTTTGGATTGGCGGCAACAGCAGCTCCCGCGGTTTCTCCTTCGCCTGGCAAAACGTTCAGGACTCCTGGCGGTAACAAATCGAGTTCCTGTATCACTTGACATAAATAGAGTGCAGACAGCGGTGTGTCTTCAGCCGGTTTCAGAACACACGTATTGCCGGCTGCCAGTGCCGGTCCGAGTCCCCATCCGGCAAGCAGAAACGGGAAGTTCCAGGGAATAATGAATCCGCACGGCCCCCATGCATGTCGGGCGACCCAGGCTTCGTGTCCTTTCACAGCCAGAACGTTGCGGTAGTTCACCGCTTGTGCGAGATCTGCGAAGTAGCGGAATGTTTCAATCAGGCCCTGAATGTCGCCAACCGCCTGATCGTACACCTTACCACAGTCGAGAGACTCAACCTGAGCAAACTCATGAAGCCGCTGCTCCACCGCCTCCGCGATACGGTGCAGTACGGCACCACGTTCATTGACGGGCATCTTTGACCAGGTGCCTTTGTTGAAAGCAGCGTCAGCCGCGTCGACCGCTGCGTCGACGTCGGCCTTCTGCAGGCTGGTCACCGTGGCAATTCTGCTGCCTGAACCCGGATCGACCACGTTGAAAGTGGCGTCTGAGGATGCCTCCACCCACTGGCCGTTCACATACGCCTTGTGGAGGGACTTTGAAAGAAACGTAGAAACGTCGGAGTGCAGTTCGGGCCCGGCCGCAGTTGTTGACATGATTCATTTCCTCAGTGCAGAAGAATACAACTCAGTGCAGAAGAATACAGAAACTCACCAGTGACGCGATTATGTTGACGATGCAACGCAAATTGCAAACGCTACGGCGAGTTGATTTTCGCTCAGTCAGAATGTGTAACCCGCAAATGACTGGCGGAACATGTGCGTCAGACTTCTGTATAAGGCGATATCACTGTGTTGCCTCGCAAACTGTGTTTGCTGCGGATATGAATAATGAGATTTAACAGGACCGGCAATTTCCTCCTTTGCTGAAATCTGCTATGGCGTTTGTTTCAGCAGGTGACCGCGGACTTTCTGGATTACTTGATCTGCTTTCGCGGTCCGTACCACTGAATGATCCTTCGGAATTGTGTTTGCACTGAATTCCGTGGTGCGGGCCAGATCCAGAATCTTCCGGGCCTGCGCCGGAGCACATGATTTCAGATTTGATGCAAGATCCTGAAAGGGGCTCCGGTGATCAGGCCCGTCACTGCCTTCAGTCTGATTCGGCTGTTCATCTACCCGTTTGTGCAATCGGTCAACAATGACAGCCACTGAGGCCGTGTCCTGAGCTGCCGCATATTCCTGCGCCAGAAGATAATCAGGCGAGGCATGCCAGGATGTACCGGATTTCAACAGCACACCGCCCGACTGCTGGAAATCGCTGAGGTGACGCAGTAACCGAATTACGATTTCTCTGAGGTCACCGTCACCGATCTTCTCGAATTCGCAGGCGGTTACCCAGACGGCACCGGGTGGCATCTGGGGCAGATGTCTGTCCAGAAATCTGTGCATTCTTTCGGAGACAGATTCCTGGCGGCCGAGATGGGCTTCCAAAACGGCTTCATAAATATGTCCACTCATCCAGTCCGGCTGGAGACTCACCGCGTCGCGGACTTCCTGCAATAACTCCGTGCACTGACGGTTTCGAACCGGAACACGAATCAACCGTGTCAACATTCCTGTTGCACGCCCTCTTCCGGTGACGTTGAGGCGTTCACCGATCCCGGACCAAGGAGCCGGACGATACTCGTTGGTTGGGATGAGTTTTTTGCACTCATACTCAAAAACCTCGGGCCGATTCCAGATCGCGTCGTGGGAAATATTGGCAAGCAGAGCCGGGCGCCCGGCTGGCCACGCGTGCCACGCGGCATCGAAGAGTTGCAGACCACGATTTTCATCAACCGGCAGCAGTCGCTCTGTCAGTTGCTGTACACCCCAATGTGACATGCCTTCCTGTTTCAGGTCTGCCGCGAGAAGCATCTCAGCAAGTTCTTCCAGGCGTCCGGTGCGTTCAAACAGTCGGATAAAGCGATAGTAATCCCTGTGAAACAGTGTGATATCAGCCTGCAACAGGTAGCGACAGATATCGCGTGCCGATTCGATTCGTCCCTGGCGTTCCAGCTGGCGCGCCAGTCGAAGTGCCCTGTCCGGTTCTTCCGTCAGCGACCGGCGAAGTGGTGCAGCGGTTCGGTCCGCATCTGCATCCCTCCCGTTTGCCCGCAATAACTCGACCAGCAGGTGTCGATGATGAATTGATGCATCGTGACGACTCATTCGTGACTGCAACTGTCGAATGACGGGACCGAGAGCATCGCACTCTGAAAGCATGTTCATAGCGTCATGTCGGATCCGGATTGATGTGGTCACCGGAGTGTCTTCCAGAGTTACGGACGGCTGCAGCAATAGGTTTCTCGCAATGCGGACGGCAGCAGCCGGGTTTCCTGCCTCGAAATACTGTGTCATGAGTCTGTGAAGTCCCGCTGCACGTCCTTTTGACGCCTGTGGCATGCGAGCAGTGAATCGACGAGACACTTCCGTAAGTCCGATGTTTTGGAGGAGTCCGGCAATCGAATCAGCTTCGATTCCTGTCAGGTTGAGATTAAACAGCCGTTGTGCAGCCAGTTTGGCACGTTCCTGGTCCCTAAGGAGCACACAGACTTCAAGGGCAAATCGTTCTGTTACCAAAATCAGATCCCGATCATACTGAGCAGTAAACTGATTCATTAGAGACAGCGCCTCGCGTTCAGCGCCCACTCGTGACAAATATGCGGCAAGAGCCAGACGGAGTTCCACAGCGTCCGGAACCCGTTTAATGACGGGAAGAATCGCAAGCATTGCCTGGTGGTGTTCATCCTGAACTGTACACAGGCGTGCCAGGGCAATTGCCGCCGGAATGCAGACCCGGCTGGTTTGATCACGCGCAAGCTCGTTCAGATGTATCTGCACCATTTCGGCAGCGTCACCGGAGTCGTCTGCGGATTTAAGATCCTGGAATAATGATGCTATTTCGAGATTCAGGTGTTTTTGAATCGGAGTCGACGGTACCGGTATCCGACGGTCTGCATCCTGAGTGACCATCCGACGCAGAAGTTCCGTACGTTGTTTTGTAGTCCTGCGGTGAAATTGCGGATCTGCAGCCAGGGTCAGCAATGGAAATCGTTCGGTCGCTGAATCGTATTCATCGGCGGTTCGCTCATACATTGTGATATCAGAGTTGTCGTGCCCGGTCGCGGGTACATAAGAAAGTGCCCGCAGACCCAGAATCAGGTCTGCAATCTGTATGACAGCTGCGTGATTTCTTTGTTCAATAAATGGGTTGGCAAATGATCGCAAACGTGACGGATACTGCTGCAGGCCTGCCATAACCGCATGGTCCGTCAGTTGCGTCATTGATTTCTGGATGCACGTCGTTACTGCATTCAGGTCTCCGGCAGCAAATGCCAGGTCCGTGGCAGACAGCAGGGTCAGGGGATTTGATGACTGACTCAGACGGTGGATCACGTCGGTCCAGGGTGGAGATTGTCCGCTGCCATTCAAATAACGAAACACAGCGGGCCATCCACCGATGTCTCCAAGCCACTCCGGATGTTCCGTTGCCGTTTTCTCAGCCGCGGCGAGCACCTGTGCTGCAGCTTCCGGATCATCAGACACTTTGAATGTTTGTGTCGTCAGACTTCGGAAAACACCACCTCTGCACTGCAGTCCCAGCATCAACAGCTGATGTCCCGGAGCATCTGAGCTGGAAAGTTTTTCGATGAGATCGTCGAAACGTACCATTTGTGAGATTGAGGCCCGTTGTGCTGCCGAACTCGCGCTGCGTGATGTGACGACAATTGAGCACCAGTCAGCAAGCTGGCGGTGGCTGATCTGATCTGTTTCGGCAAGCTTTGATTCTGTTTTCAGTCGTCCATCAAAATCCTGATCCAGCCACAGCAGGCCAACTGCTGTACAGCGGGCTCCTCCATAGTCGACCGGGGGAGTCAGGGGCTGAGAATACATTTCGTCGCCGGTGTACAACTCCAGCCAGTTCAACGCGCTGAGAATCCGGTTGACACGTCGGGAAAGAGGATTCACTGCCGATGGAAGTTCCGTTATTACGGACTGTTGACGACCGGCTGCCGGGAGTGGAATGCCGGTGTTCACATCAGACCGGGATTCTGGTTCCAAAAAAATATGTTCGGGAGACAAATTCAGATTCACAATTTTGTGCAGTGTGGCCACTGCCTCTTCGCGGTGATCCAGACGCCATTGAATGATTGCCAGACGATAAAGCATTCGCCAGTCCTTCGGACGATCAGCGGAGAGACGCTGGCACATCAACTCGGCAGCCTCCACGCGTCCTGCGTTTAGGAATCGATCGATGCTACGGAGCGCCACTGTTGTGTCATTTCCGGAACGGGCATCCCGAATCCAGTTGAGCTCTGATTCACTGAGCTGTCCCGTTCTGTACTGCAAATCTGCAAGTCGGATTCGATCCTCTGCAGACGTACTGAGTGCGGTTAACTGTTGCTGGTAGTGTGCTGCGAGGTCCAGTTGTTCCTGTGTTTCGGCCAGTTCAACCTGCATTTTCAGGATTCGTATGTCACGTCCGAAGCGCAGAGCAGCCTGTTCGAGCAACTCCGTTGCACGTGCGGTATTATCAATACACTTCCATGCTGCAGCCAGACACAGACTGCGACCGACCGGATCCGGACCCGGTGCTGTTGCGAGTTGATCAAGGACCCGGTCGGTTGTACCTGTTTGTTTGGCGGTCTCCATCAGAGCTTCGACAAGCGCGAAGTGACGATCCGGGATTTGGGTTCGGTGAAATGCCTGCCAAAGCAGGAGCATTGAATCCCCCAGCTGAAATCGTTCCGCCATGATCTCTGCAAGATCCATCGTCAGCTGATGATCATCCGGATTGAGCCGGACGCACGTTCGGAGACAATTCAGGCCATCCTTTTCCCGACCGGTTGTGAAACACAGTTCCGCGAACTGTCGACAACTGTCTGCATGTTCGGGTGATTCTCTGATCAGTAATTCAGCTGCCAGAACTGCCTGGTCGGTGCGGCCGAGTTGCTGTTCCAGTTCGACAACCCGTTGAAGTGCCTGCGTGCGGTATTGGGGACTCAGGTCTGCAATGTAACGGTTGGCGGACGCTGCCTGTTCCAGAAGTCCTGCCTCTGTGCAGATCTCAGCAGACGCCTGCCATGCCAGGACCGAGTCCGGTTCGGCAGCAGTTGCTTGATTCAGATAATGTACCGCATCTGAAATTCGGCCAATTGTCCGGGCCATAAGTCCCAGCTGAAGCCATCCGTGCGAATCCCCGGGGGTTCGCCGCAGGTCATCGTGTTTCCGGGCTATCCGAGTATGAAGTCCGGGATCCTGCTCCCATAATTCAATGTTGGCGTTGTTAATGATTCGTCGATCATCCGGAGACACGGGCGATTTTTGAGCGAGACTCAACTGTGCGTAGGCCTCGTTGAGTCGGTCTGCCTGCCGCAACAGTCGTGCCAGTCTGAGACGGTCATCGATATGGGGTGTCAGCAGACAGGCCTGCTGCATTGTTTGAAGTGCCGCTGCGAATTCTCCGGCCTTCTCCAGAATTTCTGACAGCCGTGCCAGGTTTTCTGTGGTACGTCGGGAACCGGCTGCGATTTCATTCCAGTTACGCCGTGCTTCTTCAGTTCGTCCCAGTTCATAGAGTGTTTCTCCGAGTTCTTCGCGCCAGGTTAAAGTATCGGGCGACAGCTTAACTGCTTTACCGTACAGTTTTGTTGCCCGGTCGGGCATGCCCGACCGCCAATGAAGCCGTGCGACCGAGGCCAGGGTCACCGCATCCTGTTGATGACCGCAGATCCGCATCCAGACGGCCGATGCCTGCTGCTCACGCTGATGTTGAGTCAGGTCCGGGTCCTGCAGGAGCAGACGACCAACAACTGTGTACTCGTCAGCTCCGGCCTCCTGGAGCTTCACGAGTTCCCTGCCCAGAAGAATGGCTTCCCGAATCCTGCCCTGTTTCGTTAGCAGTTCGATCAGTGCGATACGCAGCTCCACCGACGATGGTCGGCGTTGGATTGCCTCGAAATACAATCCAACAGCCTCGTCGAATTCCCCCTGTGCTGTCAGGAGAGCTGCCAGTCGGGTGACCGATGGAATCTCTTGCGGCTGTTCTGAAAGACGATTACGAAGGTATTTGATGACGCCTGGACGTCCATGCGCACTCAGCAGAACGGACTCGATTCTCGCACGGATTAACTCCCCCAACCAGCTGTCCGGATGAATCTGATCAAGTTCAGCCTCAAGCGTTTTAAGTGCCTGTTCGTTTTGGCCGAGACGCAGTTGCACATCAGCGACGGATAAACGGTACTGAGTTCGACGTTCAGGGTTGGTGGTACCGGAAACCAGGCGATTCCATCGGGACAGAGCAGGCTGTAGCTGGCCGTATTCCTGAAGCCGGGCAGCGATGTCTTCCTGAATCGCCCGGTCATCAGGAAAATCCGACTCCATCTGCAGCAGAACCTTCAGAGAACGGCTCGTATTTCCCGTGCGCTGGTGAAGCTTAAATAAATCCCGATAGACTGTTCGCCGATCGGATTTCGATGGGTTCTTTTTCAGGCTCCGTTCAAATGCTGCGATTGCCGCAGATATGTCTCCTGCATCTCTGAGTGCGCGTCCGAGGGCCTGCGAGGTTATGGGGTCCTCGGGACGCTGCTGTTCGACCGATTCCAGCAGCACCACAGCTTCAGCGCCGTATCCCTGTCGGATCTGCAGCATGCCGGCAATAAGATGGCTGACGACGGCATCAGGATGAGACATCGGCAAACTGCTGAGCTCGATAATCAGATCTTCAAGCGTTCCACGCTTAGTGTGATAGCGACTAACACGGTCCAGTACCGCTCCGAAGGAAGGACGCCGCTTCAGCACATCAATAAGGCGGTCTCCGCTCAGGGAATTCGCAGCAGTTCGGCCAGACTGTTCAGTCGCGGTGACTGCACTGAACAAAGAAAAACATCCAATGATGATAATCCGATTAACCATGCGAACTTTTTTTGAATGGAGTGAATTCTGTGTCACATCAAGACGGTGATTTCGGCAGCAGACGGTTCTGGTCAGTCCGGATTTATTCTGCCGGCCGGATTCGTCCCCTCTGCCATTCATTGTACCGCCCGGGAACTCAATTGAATCACAACATGCCGGTAAGCATAAGGAAACGTGAGGATACCCATACGACAGTACCGTTTGGCTATTTTCCGCTGAAAACAGACTCCTGGCGGCTTCGCCTTGAACGTATCAGCAGGAACGCGATACTGCCGGAAAACTGTGATGAATAAGCCTGTTTGGAAATTTCGTTCATGTGTGCTCTGCAGATCGTCTTTTACCCACATCCGGCTTTGCGGTGGAAATCCAAAGATATCACCCGCATCGATCCTCAACTGAAGGAATGGGCCAATCAGATGTTTGAACTGATGTACGAGGCCCGTGGAATCGGTCTGGCTGCGAATCAGGTAGCGCTGCCGTATCGTATGTTTGTGATCAATCCTACAGGTGATCCGGAACAGTCGGAACACGAACAGGTTTTTATTAATCCGGAGATTCTTAGACGAAATGGCAGTGAGGAGGCGGAAGAAGGCTGTCTGAGTATGCCCGAAATTTTTGGACCAGTGAATCGGGCTGAAAGGATCGTGGTCGAAGCGTTTGACATCGACGGTCAGCAACTGCGACTTGAACTGGGGGGGATCGAAGCGCGAGTCGTTCAGCATGAGACGGATCATCTGGACGGAGTGATGTTCACCGAAAGAGTCGCCTCTGATACGCTCAGCGAACTTCAGCCCCAGCTGAATGATCTGGTCGCAGAATTTCAAAATTCCCAGGAAAAGGGACTGATTGACTCTGATGAGTTGCTCACCCGGAGGCTGAGGCAGCTGGAAACAGAACGCAGCGGGTAGTTCGTCTGTGTGTTCCGGAATCCCGGAGTGTGGAACAGGACAGGAGCCGGCTGAGTTTCCGCAGCGGATGCCAGGTTGACCCTGGATGCGTTGTCCCGGCGAGCAGATGGCAATTGACGCAGAACTGGCTGCCGGACAGATTGACGGTACTGCTGCTTGAAAGCGACGTGACGCACTCTCACATGAAGCGGATTTTTACCGAGCAAGCAAGTTCGTTGGGGGTGCCGTAATTGCCGGTCTGAGTATCACCGCCGTTAATCTGATTGCTGGTGTGGTCTTCGGAATGTCAAACGGTATTTCTTATGTCGCATCGATGTGCCGCGCCGGTCTAATCTGCGGAAGCTGTGTCATAGGGAGTCAGTCCCTGTGCGTTTGCCGCGTCCTGTGTTGTGAGCAGGGCGGAATGACGATTTTCGTTCAGCACAATGACCAGTTTCCCATCGTACTTCATCAGAATCATATGGAGTGCTTTTACGGCTGATACCGTTCCCAGGGCATGAGTCTGCGGCATATTTTGAGTAAATCCTGCGGCCCTGAGTGCATCGCCGTCGATGGTCATGATCACGCCGGTTTCTCTACTGAGATAAGCCAGTGCTTCGTGTAACGGTTCGCGGCGAAAGTCGACCAGGACCTGCTGATGAAGCGGTTCAGCAACGCTTTGAGAACCGGTCTTGGCTGTTTTTATTTTTATAGTGGTGCCGGACTGGTGACCTCCGGCCAGGACGGACTGGTTCCATGTGAGTGTCGCCCCTGCGCAAAGATTACCGGCAGCCTTTTGTGGCAGGATCGTCGTCAGTACCACACCGGTCCCGCTTGTCCGGATCTGAGTAGCAGCAGAAACCGCCTGAATCATAGCAGGAAATCGTCCAATCATCTTTCTGTGGCCGACAGTTGCGGGCCGCATCGCGCGAACCGTTTCATAAAGCCGCCCCGATAAACCATCCACCTGCTGACGCATTCTTCTCTGCAGAGCCTCCGGACCGATTTCAGCCGCACAGGTGAGTTTAAGTTCCATCTGGAGGTGCGGGTCCAGATGAATACTCCCGCTCATCATTCGAGAGACACTGCCAAACCACAATGACGTGTGATCGGCCAGTTCGTGGAGTTGTGGAATCAGTACCAGGTTTTTGTGGACTTCCAGCACGGGTAAATCTGCAAGCAGCGTCAAGTGTCGGGTTCGGTCGGATACCTGTAATAACGCTTCCATGTCCGGGTGCGGTACGGCGGGATATTGTTTGGTGTCTGCCAAATCTTCTGCAACATCCAGTGAACAGACGGCAATTGTTTTCGTATCAATCACCATAAATGCTAAATCTTCTGATTGATAAAGTTTTGTCGCCAGGTCTGGAAGCTGTGTGCCTCGAATCCGTTTTAGCAGTACCTCAGGTTCCGGATGTTCGTTCAGCAGTCGTGTAACCGCTGCAACGGTCGGTGTACTGGTACGCGCACCAAAATTAACAGCAATCGTAAGTTCCTGGATCTCAGAAGGAGCAAACCTTGTGGTGTGCTCAATAAAATCGTGCAGCCAGGTTCCGAGATTCCCGAGTGTTGCCGTAATTTCACGTCGGTTGGTTTCCTGGGTTTGGATCTGAGCCGGGCGCAGGTGCAACATGAGATGCGGAACGATCGGTATGTACTCCATACTGATTGTCGTACCGTTCGTCGGACCGACTGTTGTGTGGCCCGGTCCGACAGGCGTCGAGTCCACTGTCTGCACGTTGTCCCTTGGTGTGACAGTGACGTTGAGTGTCGGAGTTCCAGTCGTTGAAGTTTTTTCACCGCCTGAAAACAGCCAGGTCATTGTGGTGCCGGCAAGAGTGACCAGGAACAGAAGAATCCACACGATCGACACTTGTTGTTGTCGGCCACGCCTTTTCAAAATGCTGACGTGACTGTACGGACTGTTGTGTACTGTGGATAACCCGGACGTCAACGACTCTGATGCAGGAGACTGATTGTGCGGCCCCTGACGAGCGAATGTTTTCTGATGGTGCTGATCCGGGGGGATCGCTGCGACAAACTTTGACTTGCAGCGTGGACAGCGAATACTGCGTCCAATCAGTCGTTTGTCAGGAAGACGCAGCGCACTCGAACAAACTGTGCATTGGGTCGTGACCGCAGCCATAAGTCCTAAGATTGTGTAGCCAGGACTGTGAAGACTCAAATGATCCAGGCAGTGTGCCGGGGATTTGAACCTGAAAAAATTTTAAGCGAACCAAATCCCGTGACTGCACCGCTACCGACACGCAGCACAAATTCAGTTGATCCGCTACTGTCGTACGGGTTTTCCGGCAGCAATCAGTGCCTGATGAGATTTTAGCTGAGTCTGTTCATTTTCGGGTGCCAGTTCGATGGCTCGAGCCATGGCCCTGGCGGCACCGTCAAAGTCGTTGACAGCTGCCCGGGCCACCGCCAGTGTGTCCAGCATGTTCCAGTGTTCTTGTTCGCTCATCGAGTTAGCTTTTTCAGCAAGTGAGAGAGCCCTGAGAGCATCTCGGATGTTATTGTCTTTGGCTGTGGCCAGTGTGAACGCCAGATCGTTGATCGGTTCAAAACTTTCCGGATCGAACTCCATTGATTTGTGCAGGTCGTTGATTGCCTTTTGGTACTGGCCGAGCCGTCGGTAAGAAAATGCACGGTTGTTGTATGCAGCGGCATATGTACTGTCGATGCTGATTGCGGCCGTGTAGTCGGCGATAGCCTGCTGCGGGTGACCACTCTTTTGGTTGACAACTCCCCGATTCAGCAGGGCTTCCGGGTATCGGGGATTCAGGAGCAGCGCCTGACGAATATCAATGCGCGCATCGGAATATTGTTCCATCGCGATATGAACCAGCGCCCGATTGTTGAACGCTACAAAATGCGTGGAATCGTTTTTGATTGCTGAACTGAAGTCCACAATGGCTGCCGGATAGTTACCGAGCAGGTAATGACACTGACCTCGGTTGTTCAGCACACCCGCGTTTTGGGGTGATTTCTGAAGGCTACTGGTGAAATCCATCAACGCACGTTCGTATCGTTTGTGAGCGATAAAAACGACACCTCGAATGTGATATGCCTCAGCGGTGGGAGTTTTTGCGACACGATCGGAAGCGACTGAGATCGCTTTCTGAAAGAAGATGCCGTCGTTCTCCCACAGCCAGCCACCTTTGCTCTGAATCCAGAGCCACTCGCCGTTCACAAGTGAGACATCGAACACTTCTCCCGGATACGCGCGCCACACTGTGGCTTGTGGTGTTCTGAGTTCCGCACCGGCGTTGGTGACAATAAATTTTTGACCGACACGCGAATCTGACTGTGTAGTCTGTCCGCGGACGGCGGAAATGCAGGACAGCAGCAGTAAAATCGCACAGGAACTTGGTTTGCGGAGGCGAGGATTACCGAGCAACATTTGTCGTGAACTTCATTATCGGTTTGGTCGCCGTCGAAGTTCCCCGCTGACAGACAGACACAGTCCGTCCAGGAAAACATGAACCAGCGATTTGGAAGTCAGTACATACAAGCGGAATTTGCCGAAAAACCTAAGCGTCCTGACAGTGTGCACTTGAGGACAGAAATTTGAAAGCGGCACATCACTATCATACTTGGGTATGTCGTTGTAAGGAATCCCGCTTCACCTCCTGTGGTTTGTGGTGGTGAATCGCTGTCATACCCGTACCGAGTGACCTGTGGGTGAGTTTGCCTGCGGTTTTTCAGTTGTCGTCGGTGGCGGGGGTTGTGTCGGTGACTTCAGGAGTCACCGGTTTCAGCATGAATTGATTCAACCGGATTTTCAGGTCGTGCCGATAATTCGAAGGTTGAACCAGTTCTTTTTGCAGCGGGAAGCCGGTCTCGAGGGAACGGATTCCCGCTGAGCTGTGCGAATTGTCGCAACGGTTGCTTTGTATCGACTTCTGTCGTCCGGCGGAATCAACCGATTCGGAGTGATTCTGCCTCTGTATCAGACTCATTGTCTCCGAACTGAGGGGATTCGACGTGCAGGAAATGCCGGTAACAGCATCTCAACGAACGCCAGGCAGAGTATACCTTCTTGGTCTGCTTTTGACCGGGGCGTTCTATGCAACGGCTCCGTTTATTCCAGGAATTCAGCCGTTCGTTCGTCGTTACTTTTGCAGCCATCCGATTGAGGTTCTAAGTACGGCTTTGTTCTTCTGCGGGATTGCGGTCCTGTTCCATCGACTTTTGCGACTGCGGGCCGAAAGATCTGCAATTCGAATTGTCGAGGAATCTGCGTCTCACTGGGGTGCAGGAAGCAGCGCAGCGTTGAGGAACTGCTATGAAGCTCAACCAGCCGGTTTTCAGAAGACTGCGATCGCGGAACGACTGCGTGACGCTGTGCAGTATGTTAACGGATCCGGTGACTCGGGCCTGGAACAGCACTTGCGGTATCTGGCGGAACTGGCAGCTGATCGCCTGCATCAGAGTTATGCGTTGATTCGCACCATCACCTGGGCAATTCCGATCTTGGGATTTCTGGGAACCGTAATGGGAATCACGATAGCCATTGCAAATCTCACACCGGAGCAACTGGACTCGTCGCTTCCTGAGGTGGTTGGCGGACTGGAAGCCGCATTTGATACGACCGCACTGGCACTGGGAATGTCCATCCTTCTCGTGTTTGCTGCATTTGTAACGGAACGAAGCGAACAGAATGTTCTCAACATTGTAGAACGACTGGGTATTAACCACATTCTGCCGCGTTTTGCGTCGCAACCGTTTGGGCATTCGTCTGTTCTTCCTGATGCCGATGACTGGAATCGCCAGTGTGAAGCTCTGCAGTCCGTCTGGACTGATACTCTCAGCCAGCATTTTGAGTTGCTTTCAGAAAGACTGCAGTCTGATGTTGAACTCACGCTGGATAGTCACCGTGAAGCGGCAACTGCAGCACGGTTCAGCCTGGATCAGACGATGAAAGACAGCGCAGCAGAGTACGCAAAGACAATGACAGAGAGTCTTTGCAGTTTTTCAGATCGTGTTGATCACTGGCAGCGGGCGATGCTGGTCAGTTCCACCTCCGCGGCGGAACAGACTGAGGCAATTCATCAACTAGGCCGCACACTGATGAAAATGAATGAGTCAGAAGAACGACTGGCAGGTCTGCAGAAGCAGTTGAATGACAATCTTCAGGCGGTTCGGACTGCTGACGCACTTGAACAGGCGGTGTCCAGTTTGTCGGCGGCTGTCAATCTGTTGACGACAAAAACGTCGCACCGCACGGCTGCCTGACCGCAGTGACGTCATGACCTTCTGTGTTATCTGTTAGCACAACCGATTTCGTCGCATGGATTTCAGGAGACCGATCTCAGACCGATGGGCAGAGTCTTCCCGGCTGACTGAAGGACGTTGAAGGTGTAACAGCACGAGATGGTAACACGTCGAAACGAAAAAACGATTTCGCTGTTCCCCTTTTTGGCAGTCCTTGTCTGCACGATGGGGGCACTGATTCTGCTTCTGCTTGTCACAACGCGACGCATACGTCAGAAGCAGCAGGCCACGCCTGTTGAAACTGTTCTTTCAGATTCCGCTGTCGTTGAGCCCGTATCTCAGCCGGCAGGTGGCGTCGATTCCGGAGCGACAGTTGCGGAATCAGTGTTGGCGAGTGTTGAACTGGCAGTCGCTCGGCAGCAGAGCCTGGAAAACGAGCTAAGTCTCAAGGTTTACAAGCGAGACCATTCAGCATTGTTTCAGCAGGTCAGTCGGCATACCCGGGAAGTGGCGGAACTAAAGTGTGTGCTGGAAGCGGAATGCGAAAACAGCAATACAGCGTCCTCAGACAATAACACATTAACCCGAGAGTTAACGGATCTTCAAAATGAGAGAGTCAAGCTGGAGGATGAGCTGAAAACGTTTCGAGAGTCGGTCAGGCAATCGGAGGTCAAACGGTCGGCGGCAGAATCGATGGTGGTGACAGCAAATCAACTGATTGAAGAGCGGCATTCGGCGCTTCAGGATCTAAGTGAGATTCGCCAGGATCAGCTGGCTGATCCCGGGACGACAGTAACGATCATTGAATTCAGTAACTCCGCCGGCACAGCCAGAACTCCCATCGTTGTGGACGTGACTGGCAGCGAATTCGTATTTCCGGCAACGCAGATCAAAATTCGACGAAGTGATATGGAGGGTGTGTTACCGACAGACAATCCTCTGTTGTCCGGTGTACTGGCAGTGCACCGCAAACGCTGCTCTGTCTCATCAGGGTCGCGACCTTACGTCCTGTTGCTGGTGAGACCGGCAGGCACGCTTGATTTTTATCTTGCTCAGCGAATATTCACGGAATCCGGCATTCATTTTGGTTACGAGCTACTGGAAGAGAACGCAGCCATTGCAGCAGCACAGCCAGTCGAAGGTGAAGCCGATGTTCTGGAGACTGCTGTCCGGCACTCACTTCAGCGGCGTGACCAACAGGCTCGGATTGCCTTCTCACTTCGTCAGAGGATTGCGGCTGCGCGGGGTGCCCGGCGCGACAATCGCGACCGTTCGTATTTTGGTTCAAATGAAACGACCGCCAGTGGTCGTCGCCGCTATTTTAGTGAACCGTTTGATGATACGGAACTGGACGAGTCCTCACAGAATCCATTGAAACGGTATGCAGAACGGACCCAACCTGAACAGGACAGTTCCGACAGGCACAGGAGCTTTGGTTCTTCAAAGTTTCCGCACGGGGGTGCGGACGAATCAGGGGATCCGGCAGCCCGATTTTCAAATCCGGAAGAAGTGCGGAAAGAAGTCTGGAGGTCGATTCCGTCCGTGGCCGAGGCGCAGAATCATGTTGAAGGAGCACTCGCCCAGGCTCTTGCTGAACGCAGGCGGCGACAGGATCGGAATCGAGGAAGCAGTGCCGGTACAAAGTTTTCCTCCAGCGATTTACTGAAACCGCAACGGACGCGGGAGAAGGGGTCTCCGGACGTTCGGGGCAGTGGTGACGGTGACTTATCAGATGAGTTTGTGAATACATCAACATTCGCTGAGTCCGATGTTGAAGAATTTCGGGCTGAGCAGCAGCCACTGACTCCGCGACCGGTTCCGCAAAATTCATCCCCTCGTCATGCCGGCGGGAATTCGGTACCCGGAGGGACTCAACCGGGACGTCCTTCGCAGGAGGGGCACAACCACCGTCCGAATGAAACTTCAGTTGATGCCTTAAATCCGCCGGACAGCACGATGGCCCGGACAAGTGCATTGTCTCCGAAAGGGGGATCAGCCGGAGGCAGTCCGAGCCGCACAATCACTGGTGGTTTGATCACGTATAAACAAGTTACCATTTATCTTGATCCACAGCATTTCACCATCGCCGGTCAACCATCGGTGGCACTTCACGGACGGACGGTCAGTCACATCACTCAGGAGCTGGCGGACCGACTGTTTGAAATCAGCTTGCAGAACCCGCATCCGCTGGTGGAAATGACAGCACCTTCTGCAAAATTTGTGGTCAGCCCCGGGGCTCACACCTTGTATCTGCAGCTGGCGACCGGTTTGCACAGATTGAGGATCCCCGTGGCTTCCATGGTGAGTATGGAGGCATTTGTGAGGAGTGATGACCGAGTTTTTGAACCAGTCACAAAACCTGCTGTGCAGCAACCGACGTCTCAGTTCTCCGATGTGGGGGACCTGCCATGAATCGTCGAAACGCCGGTGGAGACCCGGAATTCGGTTCCGACTCGTTTCTGGACATTATTGCCAACATCGTGGGGATTCTGATCATTCTGATTGTGATTGCAGGAGTAAAAGTTGCACGGCAGCCAGTGATTGCACCGAGTCTCAAACCCGTCACTCACGCCACATCGAACTCCGAGAAAATTCAATCGCGTTTCCTGACGACTGAAAGATACATAAAGTCCGTTGCACTCAGTCACGAACATGTCGAGCACCTGCGGAATGAAACGAATCGACACGCTGCACAGGCAGGTGCGTTACAGGATCAAATAAACGATTTGAAGATTCAAACGGAAGAATTAACGGTCGAAGAAAGTCGACTTCTGAAAGAGTCTGAAAGTTTCACTGACAGAATTTCTGCGATTCAACAGCAGACACTGCGGTCAGAAACAGTTCTGACTTCACTGGGAGAGGAGGCTGAGGAACTGCGGGGTATCATCACCCGATTGCGCGATCAGTCAGCTGGGGAGAAAACGCGACATGATTTGATTCTAAAGTCAACGAAAACCGCTTTTGCCAACCAGGAAGCTGCTGAACAGCAGCTTCGGCAGATCAGCGCGCAGACTCAGAAGCTGAAGGAACTTCTCGAACAGCAAAAGGCAGAACCCGCTCCGGAAGACAATCGACTGGAACACCGTCTGACGCCTGTTGTACGCACCGACAGTGATCAGGAACTTCATTTTCGTTTGAGCGGAGGCCGTATATCTTGGGTTCCGCTTGAGGCACTGTTGGAACGTCTCAAACGACAGGTGCCAAATCGAGTTGATGTGATTCGTCGCTTCGGTCGTTATGAAGGGGTATGTGGGCCGGTGGGAGGCTACATTATGAACTATGCGGTCGAGCGTCACCTGCCGTCACCGCTGGAACGTCTGAACGCTGCTTCTTCGATGTTTCGTGTCTCTGTTTCACGCTGGACGGTGAGTCCGATGGAGTCGCTCCAGGCGGAACCCGTGGAAGAAGCGATGGCATTCGGTTCTGCGTTTCGCCGGATTCTGGAGGCTGCTGATGTGGATTCGCTGATGACAATATGGCTCTATCCGGACGATTTCGTCTGTTTCGGGCAGCTCAGAGAATTCGGACACAGATTGGGTCTGCGGGTGGCGGCCCGTCCGCTTCCCCGTAATGCAGAAATCAGTGGATCGCCGGGGGGGAGTCGATCCGGCGGACAGTAGGAATCAGCCCAAATCCGTGTTTACGGGTTGATTCAGGTCCGCTTCGCATGAATCCATATCGAGTGGACCCGCGTCACGTGCTATATTTGTGCGGCTCAGCATTGATGTGTTAAGTCAGTTACGAAGTATTTCCTGGATATCAGTTTCATGGCAGAACTTAACAGGTACAGCAGTCGCATCACTCAACCGCGTTCACAGGGTGCCTCCCAGGCCATGCTCTACGCGACAGGTATGAGCGATGAAGATATGAACAAGGCGCAGGTCGGCATTGCCAGCGTCTGGTATGACGGTAACAGCTGTAATATGCACCTGCTGGACCTTGCTGACAAAGTTCGCGAAGGTGTTCAGCAGGCTGGTCTGGTCGGCATGAGGTTCAATACCATCGGGGTCAGTGACGGGATGTCGATGGGTACCGAGGGAATGTCATATTCGCTGCAGTCACGGGACCTGATTGCGGATTCCATCGAGACCGTTATGGGAGGCCAGTGGTACGATGCGAATATCTCACTGCCCGGCTGCGACAAAAACATGCCCGGCTGCGTGATGGCCATGGGCCGGATTAATCGACCGTCGATCATGATCTATGGCGGGACAATTCGTGCAGGCTGTAATGCAAGCAGTGACAAACTGGATATCGTGTCTGCATTTCAGTCCTACGGTGAGTATCTGGCGAAATCGATTTCCGATGAGGAACGTCAGGATATCGTGCGCAACAGTTGTCCGGGGGCAGGTGCCTGCGGTGGAATGTATACAGCCAACACGATGGCATCTGCGATTGAAGCGCTCGGAATGAGTCTTCCGTACAGTTCATCGATCCCTGCAGAAGACCCGCAGAAACTGGAAGAATGCCGTGCCGCAGGTGCTGCAATTCGGGTGCTGCTGGAGAAAGACATTAAGCCCCGTGACATTATGACACGTATCGCGTTCGAAAACGCGATGGTGACCGTGATGGCACTTGGAGGGTCAACGAATGCTGTTCTACATTTGATTGCCATGGCTAGAACGGTTGATGTTGATCTTTCTCTTGAGGACTTCCAGGCAGTCAGTGACCGGATCCCGCTTGTGGCGGACCTTAAACCGAGCGGCCGCTTCGTTATGGAGGATCTGCATACGATTGGCGGTACCCCGGCTGTGTTGAAATACCTGCTCGAACACGACCTGCTGGACGGAACCTGTCTGACGGTTACCGGAGAAACACTGGCCGACAATCTGCAGGACCTTCCCGGACTCAGCGAAGGCCAGGAAATCATTCAGCCGATCGACCGGCCGATCAAGGAGTCGGGACATCTGCGCATCCTGCGCGGAAATCTGGCACCCGAGGGAGCTGTTGCCAAGATCACCGGCAAGGAAGGCCTGAGGTTTACCGGAACAGCACGCTGTTTTGATTCCGAAGAAGACATGCTGGCCGGACTGGAACAGAATCAAATCGACAAGGGAGACGTGGTCATTATTCGTTATGAGGGGCCTCAGGGTGGTCCCGGCATGCCCGAGATGCTCACACCCACGTCGGCCATTATGGGAGCCGGTCTTGGATCGGACGTGGCACTGATGACCGATGGTCGATTCAGTGGCGGTTCACATGGGTTCATCGTGGGACACATTACGCCGGAAGCCCAGGTGGGCGGCCCTTTAGCACTGATTAACAACGGGGATTCGATTACGATCGACGCGGAATCGAATCGGATTACGGTCGATGTTTCCGACGACGAACTCACAAAACGTCGGGAGGAGTGGACGGCTCCGCCGTTCAAGGCGACTCGAGGGACACTGTACAAATATATCAAAACTGTGAAGTCAGCTTCAGAAGGCTGCGTGACTGACGAATGACTCTGTGTTAATCGTTTCCGTCGTCCGTCGTAGAAGCTGCTGTCTTCTGCGGGCTCGATTATTTATTACACGGTTCAGAGCACTGACTGTTTGCCATGTCCGTTCCCGCCACTCCCCGTCCGCTGGTCGTCATCAATGTTGTGGGGCTGACGTGGGACATGATTGGTGCGAACACGCCAAATATCGGTTCGTTGCTGGATACCGGTTTCGGACGACCTCTGCAGACTGTTCTGCCGGCAGTGACATGCAGTGTTCAGGCATCGATGCTGACTGGTGTCATGCCCGCGGAGCACGGAATCGTCGGTAACGGCTGGTACGACCGGGAGCTTGCTGACGTGCAGTTCTGGAAACAGTCCAATGCACTTGTTCAGGCTGAAAAGGTTTTTGAATCGGCCAGACATCGGGATCCTCTGCATACCACCGCCAAAATGTTCTGGTGGTATAACATGTATGCGGATGTCGCCTGGTCTGTCACCCCGCGACCGTGCTATCCTGCAGACGGTCGAAAAATTCCGGATATTTACAGTCACCCTGCTGATCTGCGTGATCGACTGCAGGATCGTCTGGGACCTTTCCCGCTGTTCAGCTTTTGGGGGCCGACTGCCAACATTAAAAGCAGTGCGTGGATTGCTGATGCGAGTCTGGAGATTCTGCGGGAGAAACGCCCGTCGTTACTGCTGTGTTATCTGCCGCATTTGGACTACAATCTGCAGCGGCTGGGGCCGAAGGATCCGGCTGTTGCCGAAGACGTCTGTCAGGTCGACCACGAAGCCGGAAAACTGATTCACGCGGCGCGGGATCTGAACGCTGATGTGATCGTATTGTCTGAATACGGAATCAGTGAGGTGAGTCACCCGATTCATATCAATCGAATTCTGCGCGAATCGGGATACGTGACGGTGCGGCGAGAAAGTCCGGGCTGGGAAACGCTGGACGTGGGGGCCTGCAGGGCGTTTGCTGTTTCCGATCATCAGATCGCGCACATTTACGTCAGGTGTGAAAGCGATCTTGCCGGTGTGCGGGCCCTGCTGCAGAAAACACAGGGGATTGAACATGTTCTGGATCGCCATGCTCAGAGGCAGTTTGGGCTGGATCATGCCCGGAGTGGTGATCTGGTGGCTGTCAGCAGTCGAGATTCCTGGTTTACTTATTACTTCTGGCTCGAAGACGCACTTGCTCCGGATTACGCCCGCACGGTCGATATTCATCGTAAGCCAGGCTATGACCCTGTTGAGTTATTTGTGGACCCGTCGATTCGAATGCCAATGCTGCGTGTTGCCCGTCGACTGGTGAGAAAGCATTTGGGGTTTCGATATTACATGGATTTGATCGGACTGGATGCGTCAATTGTCAAAGGCAGCCATGGTCGACTTCCGGATGAATCTCAACTGGATTCAGATTCGGCTGTGTTTTTGTGTTCGAACCGATCTGTGGAGCAGGATCGTATGAAGGCAACGGACCTTCGGAATCTGATCCTGGATTTGCAGTACCGGGTTGAATCTCGGTCCGCAGATCGATTGCCTGAATGAGGCGATCGATGTTTTGCAGATCCAGGTTTGATCAATAACCCCGTATCGGCGAGCTGCATCCGGCGCTGTTCTGACTAATGTTAAGTCCCGTGCAGAGGAAAGCCGGCAGGCAATCTGCTCGTTCTTCTGAAATCAGGTTTTGAGTGGCGGGAACCCCGGTAATCAGCTGAGACGCAACTGACAGCAGTTCAGTTGCTGTGATTCGAGGTTGTTTTTTTTAAACTTGGGATCTGAACACTGCGTTGCGCAGTCAACGGTTAAGCCGGAATACATATTGTTAAATCCATACCGGACAGTCTGCTCAAAGTCTTATGTCAAACGACGGTTCGTCAAGTCAGCTCAGCTGCTGGATCTACCAGGCGTGTCTGGTGGAAGTTTTGTCAGAGAAGCCGGGCAATGTGTCACCTCGCCATCGGTTTCGAGACTCGACGGTTAATGATTTCATCCGTTCCGCCCAGGTCTCTGCACCAATTCTGGCACGTAGTACTTCGTGTAATGTTGGCCGAACGATTTACGACGCCGCAGTAGCGACACGCCATTCGGCAGGACACAACACAAATCTCGGAATATTACTGTTGTTGGCTCCAATGGCAGCCGTTCCGGCTGCCGTTTCTGTTAGTGAAGGAATTGACGGCATTCTGGCCGGTCTTACCGTTGAGGACGCCGACTGGGCTTATCGTGCGATCCGTCTTGCTCAACCGGGTGGCCTGGGGCAGTCGGCAGCTCAGGATGTGCATGAACCGCCGTCAGAGACTTTGCTGCAGTGCATGGAACGGGCTGCCGATCGGGACTTAATTGCTCTGCAGTACAGTAATGGTTTTCACGAGGTATTGGGTGTCGGACTGGAATTGCTGATTGACTCATTCAGCTGTGTTGATGACCAATATCGAATTGGCTGGCTGGCCCTGAAGCTGATTGCGGAATATGGTGATTCACTGATTGCTCGCAAGGTTGGCCAATCAGTCGCTGCCGATGTGCAGCAACGTGCTTCGGCGGTGATCGGTGCAGGTTGGCCCGATACTGCCGGTTCGTGCCAAATGTATAATGAGCTTGATACTTATCTGCGTTCAAACGGCAATCAGCTGAATCCGGGGACAACCGCCGATATGATTGCAGCCATCATTTATGCAGGGCTGCAATCGCGGTGCTACAGCATTCCTGCTGAACTGCTTCATCAAATTAATTTTGAGGAACAAATGTGACGTCCACCTTCGAATGTCGTGTTACCAAGGATTCACTGGTCTTTAGTGCGGCACACTTCATTACGTATAATGGAAACATTTGTGAACGTCTTCACGGACACAACTGGCGGGTGGATGTGGTGGTGGCCGGGCAATTGGACGAAAACCATTACGTCTATGACTTCATAGCGCTGCGGGATGCGACCCGAAAACTGGTCAGCCGGCTGGATCATCGGGTCCTTCTGCCGGATCGCCATCCGCAGATCGTGGTTGAAAGTCATACCGGCAGTGCCGAAGTGACGGCGCGGTTTGATACGCGTCGCTGGGTCTTTCCTGTGGACGACTGCTGCATCCTTCCGATGGCCAACACCACGGCTGAACTGATTGCGGCCTGGTTTGCCGAAAATCTTTTTGAGCATCTTGATTTTGAGCAGATGAGCCTGTTGTCGCAGCTGAGAGTAGGCATCGAAGAGAATTTTGGCCAGTGGGCGTGGTGCTGCAAATCAGTTTGATTCGGGCCTGTGGACCAGCCGACTCGCCTGCCGGTGAAGATTGGATTCAGCTTCCCGACCGAAGCCATCGGTGGTGTAAAAAGTGTCGGGGAATCGCCGGCGGCGTTTTCCGTTGGCGGGGCTGGTCATTTGGGCAAAGACACCTGTCAGCCGACCGCACTGAAATTTCGCAGCACAGGATTATCCGTAGCGGGTCCGGCTGAATGAACTGTGAATTATATCGGGTTTGGCCAGTGGTACAGCATGCCATAGATGATCACGCCCGTAACGGATACGTACATCCAGATCGGCAAAGCGACACGGGCAAGTGCCCGGTGCCTGTCCCAGCGTTCTGCTGCGGCATGCTGAAAGATGCGAATGGCAAAAACGGGTACTGTTGATGCCAGAACGACGTGGGGCCACAGAATGAAGTAGTAAACGGTCCTGGCTGTCGAACTCCCCAGAAAAGGCCGGCCACGCTCTCCTGTGTAGTGTTTGAGTGCCCAGTGCGAAGTCAGATAACATCCCAGAAACACGACAGACACGACAAAAGCAGAGATCATTAGGTTACGGTGCATCTCCCGATGTCCGTTGCGGATTGCAAGCCAGCCCAGTGTCAGAAGGACGGCTGCTGTTGAATTCAAAAGTGCGTTGGCCACAGGCAGTTTTTTGGCCCACCGGGGTAATCGTCGATCGATGTTCGCCAGCCTAAGTGACGTGATCAGATTGTCACTGTGTGACCGATCTTCCGGGGACGAAACATTCGTACCGGAGGTAGCTGCCGTGGTGTCTTTCGATTTTCGAGACGTCGGATTGTTGCCGGCCTGCTGCGTTGAAGAGTCAGCAGGCAAAAACTGTACGTCAACGGGACCACTGGAAGACGAAAACTGCAGGGGGGGAGACGGCGATGGAAACGGTTTACGTCCCAGCAGAATTCCTGCGAGTTCAGAAATGTCGTCCTGATTTGTTCCCAGAAATTTTCCCGTCGGAAATCCTTCACGATTCACCAGAAGCACTCGATTGGAATGCGCCACTTCCATTCCCGGACGCCGGGCGTCGCCGATATTTTCTTTTATAAAAATCCCAAAGCCGTTCACGATAATGTCCTGCACCTTTTCCGTTTCACCGGTCAGAAATTTCCAGCGTTCACGATTGGGGCTGAAGGTTTCAGAATACCGCCGAAGAATCGTCTCGTTGTCATAGTCCGGATCAACTGTGACGGTGACGAACATTACGTCCGGATTTTTCTCGATAACGCGATCATGAAGCGTCTTCATCGATAGTGTGATTTGCGGACAGGTCGTAATACATCGGGTGAAAATAAAACTGACAACCCACGGTTTTCCCGGAAGGTTTGTCAGTCCGAATTCGCCACCCATGCATTCCCTGAGAGTAAAGTCGGGAATTTGTCGGGGCGGAACAGGGGGCCGACGACTATCGGGTTCCGAAATTTCTGTGTCAGGGGCTGTCGAAATCACCGATGTCCTGTCATCAGTGTTTCCTGATGTTGGCCTGTCTTCACTGTCTGGATTCTTCCAGATCATCACGGCGTTCACGATGACAGCGCACCACAGAATGGCTCCGACAACAGCCTTGACGGCTGAGATGCCGCTGCGAAACCTTCGCTGAGGAGTCGACCGGTGTCTCACGCGTGTGTCTCCGGATACAGATTACTGTCGATGACCGGTTGAGAATTCTAGAGCCGGTGCCGGAATGTCCAGCGGCATTCAGGACAACGGCCTGTCGAGTCTTCGTTTCGGGACGGGGATTCTCGAACCCAGCGAGTGCTGTCGGGCTGCTGTTCGTACCCGGAGGACCCTGCATTCGCAAATTTCTCACAGGAAACAACCAGATCGCTCTAACCGATTCAGAGTTGCAGCTGTAGTCTGAGCAACTGGTGTGAATTCAATGTGACACAGGTGCTGAAAGCAGGCAGATGGGTATTCCTCAGGTAGCAATTGTCGGACGTCCCAACGTCGGCAAAAGTTCGCTGCTGAACTGGATGTCCGGAAAACTGATTTCCGTTGTCGACCCTGCGGCAGGTGTGACCCGAGATCGTGTAACCTGGGTTATGCACGAGCACGATCGGTATTTCGAACTTGTCGATACAGGTGGAATCGGCATTGTGGACAGTGATGATCTGTCGGATGACATTGAGCGACAGATTCAGACGGGGCTCGATGACAGTGACCTTCTGCTGTTCGTGGTCGACGCCAGGGCCGGAATTATGCCACTGGACAGAGTGGTGGCAGAACGTCTGCGCCATATTCAAAAGCCAGTGCTGATGGTTGCGAACAAGTGTGATTCAACCCGTATGGATCCGGAAGCACAGAATTTTCTTCAGCTGGCGAATCTTCCTCAGGTTATTACAAGTGTAAAAGGAAATCGAAATCGTACGGAACTGATCAGCAAAGTGGTCTCAATGCTTCCCGCGGCTCAGGAAAATGAATCAGGCGACGGTGCCGAACTGCTGGTGCAGCCGGAATTGAAGCTGGCGATCGTGGGCCGACGCAACGTTGGTAAAAGTACGTTCATCAATCAGCTGGCTGAAACCGAGAGGGTCATTGTCAGCGAAATTGCCGGTACCACCCGCGACAGCATCGACATTCGTTTCGATGTTGATGGTCGGACCTTTGTCGCGATCGACACGCCTGGCGTTCGAAAGCGTAAGAGTATCGCCAACAGCATTGAATTTTACGGGCTGGTGCGGGCTCGCAGAAGCATCCGTCGCTCAGATATTGTATTGATGTTTTTCGACGCCACCCGGACTATCTCGAAAGTCGACAAACAGCTGGTTGAAGAGATATCGAAACATCACAGACCCTGCATCTTTGTGGTCAATAAATGGGATCTCGGCCAGCGGGAAAGCATGACGATTGAAGCATGGAGCGAGTACCTCACAGGGACTTTCGCGTCGATGCGGCATGTTCCGATTGCTGTTCTGACTGCCCGGGACGGACGCAACATACGACAGCTTGTGAATCTGACTCAGGTCATTTCCAAACAGGCGCACCGACGAATGAGTACGGGAAAACTCAATCGTGTTCTTCAGGCCGCGGTCGAACATAACCCACCACCTCTTCGCAGGAATCGAAGGCCAAAGATCTACTACGGGACACAGGTCGCGACTGGTCCGCCAACGATTGTGATCAAGTGCAATGATCCCTCCCTTCTGGAAGACTCGTGGAAGAGATACCTGCTGGGGTATCTTAGAGAAGCCACGCCGTTTCAGGAGGTGCCGATTCGGCTGATTCTGCGTTCGCATGACGATGATGCTGCCGGCGTGCGAATTGAAAATTCGGAATTACGAGACCCCGCAGCGTCGACTGTCGGGGACGTGTCTGTCACCAGCCGGAACGAATAGACGTACCAATGTCACAGGAAACTTCACCTGAGCTCGTTCCGCTGTCAGCAGCGGTTGAGACTCCCGGACGTCGGCCGTTACTGTCTGTTTCAAAAAGTGAATTTCTGGTCTGGCTGGCGAATGTCGGTCAGCCACGGTATCGACACAGACAGATCTTTCAGTGGATGGTTGATCGTCGTGTGACATCGTTTGATCAAATGACCGACCTTCCGGCCGGCTTTCGTGATCAGCTTTCCAGGGAATTTCTTTTTTCATCGTTTGAACAGGTTGGTCACCAGGTTGCCTCCGACCGTACCGAAAAACTGCTGTTGAAGCTTTCAGATGGAGAGTTGATGGAATGTGTACTGATGCGGGACCCGGGACGACGAACGGTCTGTATCAGTACACAGGTCGGATGCGCGATGGGATGCGTGTTTTGTGCCAGTGGTCTGCTGGGAGTTAAGCGAGATCTGACAGCGACAGAGATTTTTGAACAGGTGTTGGTACTGCATCGCCTGATGGAAGATGACGAGAGGATTACAAACGTTGTTGTTATGGGCATCGGAGAACCCCTGGCGAATTATCGTAATTTGATGTCGGCCCTGGATTTCCTGACGGACGAATTTGGACTGGGAGCCCGACGAATCACGGTTTCGACGGTCGGACTTCCGAAACAGATCCGGGAGTTCGCGCGATGTGGACGGCAGTTCAATCTTGCGGTTTCGCTTCATGCGCCCAATGATGAGCTGCGTAGTGAGATTGTGCCTGTAAATCAGGGGACCGGACTGAAAGAGATCCTGTCGGCGGCGGACGAATTCTTTGCCGTTACAGGACGGCGCATTTCCTATGAATATGTTCTGTTGTCGGGAATCAACGATCAGCCGGAACACGCTCGGGAACTTTCGATGCTGTTGCGGGGTCGTAATGCACACGTCAATCTGATTCCTGTGAACGGTGTAAGTGAGCTGGCTGTGTCCGCACCCCGACCACCGATGACCCATCGATTTGTCTCGGTGCTGGAATCCGGCGCAATCCAGGTCACAGTACGAAAACGCAAGGGCACTGATATCGATGCTGCCTGTGGTCAGCTGCGTCTGCGTCACAGCGATTCAAAAGGGCTTACTCGCTGACCGGCAAAGCCGCTAGGCCAATTCCTGAGTAGTAGAATCCTCGCTGGGCCATTTTTCTGCGATCGTAAAGGTTGCGACCATCGAAGATCACAGGCGACCTCAGCTTCAGTCTGACGTAATCGAAATCCGGATTTCGAAATTCATTCCACTCCGTCATGATCGCCAGAGCGTCGGCACCGTCACAGGCGTCGTAGTGGTGATCACAGTACGTAATTGAGTCCCCCATGATCTGTCGGACATTTTCCATGGCGACCGGATCGCTCACTCGAACATTTGCTCCGGCGTTCAGCAGTTCACGAATCAGAACCAGAGAGGGGGCTTCACGAATATCATCGGTTTGGGGCTTGAACGCCAGCCCCCAGACCGCAATGGTAAGGTCATTCAGGTTTTGATCGAAGTGTCGCAGGAGTTTGTGGAAGATCACCTTCTTTTGACGGTCGTTGATTTCGTCAACCGTGTTGAGAATTTGGGCGTCCAGACCGTGTTTGGCCGCAACAGAGCGCAACGCCCGAACGTCCTTGGGAAAGCACGAGCCGCCATATCCGGCCCCTGGAAACAAAAATGAAAAACCGATCCTGGCGTCGTGCCCGATTCCTTTGCGGACTTCGTTAATATCCGCTCCCACACGCTCACAAATATTGGCCATCTCATTGATAAAGCTGATTTTTGTGGCCAGCATGCAGTTGGCGGCGTACTTGATCATCTCGGCACTCTCGATGCCAACGCTGATGTACGGCTTTTCAGTTCTCAGGAATGACTTGTAGATTTCGTGAAGTGTCTCGGACGCTTCCGGGGTGTCTACTCCCACGACCACCCGATCCGGCCTGGTAAAATCGTTAATCGCAGCGCCCTCCTTCAGGAACTCCGGGTTGGATGCTGAGTAAAACTGCGTTTCTGTTTTTGCTTCGATCCATTCCCGAACACGTCGATTGGTGCCGACCGGAACAGTACTTTTACAGACGACAACAGTCCCGGATTTAAGATGAGGTGCCATTTGTTCTGCGGCACTCTGTACATATTTAAGGTCAGCCGCTCCGTCGGTGTCCTGTGGAGTTCCCACACAGATAAACACACATTTGGCGCTCGAGATGGCTTCGGCATAGTCCCCTGTGAATTTCAGCCTTCCTGATGCTGAATTGCGCCGGACAAGTTCCTCCAGACCAGGCTCGTAGATGGGGAGTTCGCCGCTGCGCAGTTTTCGGATTTTCGATTCATCGACGTCGAGGCAGATGACGTCGTTTCCACTTTCAGCAAAACAGGTTCCCGTGACCAGCCCTACGTAGCCGGTGCCAATCATCGTTAAGTTCATGACCGTATCTGTCTGTTGTCTTCAAGCGTCTGAATATCAGTCCGGTTCGAATTGTGGCAATCTGCAGAGATCCGGCAGTGTCGAATCTGCAGTGCTGTTAAAGACTGGTATTTGATGCAGTGACCGTTCCGCTCAATCCTGCCGAAATTCCTGCATCTGATTCCAGTGTCTCGTTGATTTGACGAACCATGTTTACCAGTTTTTCTTCGCTCGCGTTTTCCGTGGTGGGCAACAGATCCGACCTTAGACTGGTGCGGCCGCTGGTAACCCGTGCTACAAGATGGATAGGACGATTCCGCACTTGGTTATAGATACGAATCACGTATTCGCCAAGTACACTGATACCCATAGCATTCAGCGTTCCAAAAAACGAGGCCGTAATGATGACCGAAGCCCATCCTGGAATTGCAAGTCCGGTGATCATTTTGTGCCAAACCACAAATACGGTTGAAGTCATGCACACTCCCGCCGAGAGTACGGCAATGATCGAGAACACAGTCAGTGGAAATGTGGAAAACGAGAAAATGGCGGTTTTGGCTAGACGAAACAAACCACCCAGAGAGACCCGAGCCTGATCGTCGTAGCGAGCATTACGTTCAACGAGGATACCGGTCTGCCGAAATCCGACCCAGCTCCGCAGCCCGGGAAAATAACGATCTGATTCCGGCAAACTCAGCAACGTATCAACGACACGCCGATCGAGCAGTCCGAAATTTCCGGCGTTCTGCGGAATACGCGTATCCGCAAGCATATTCAAAATGCGGTAGAAACCGTGGAACAGAATTCGTTTCCAGACCGCTTCCTTACGATTGAATCGTTCTGCGTACACAACATCGAATCCGGCTTCCCACTGTTCCAGAAAACGCGGAAGGGCACTGGGATTATCCTGCAGGTCAGAATCCATCACGATGACCACACCGCCCGAAGCCTGATTGAGTCCGGCATGAACGGCGGCCTGGTGGCCGAAGTTACGTGACAGGTGTACGACAACAATACGACTGTCCCCTGCAGCAAGTGCGTCGAGAACCAGTTCACTGTCATCATCGGAACCATCATTGACGTAGATCAGTTCAAACGCCTGACCGATCGCTGTCATCTCAGAGCGAATGCGGTTCGTAAGTTGATCCAGAATTTCGGCTTCGTTGAAGACCGGCAGGACAATTGAGACTTCAACATCAGCTGCGTTCCTGCGGTTTTGTTTTTGTGTCATTTTCGCAGGACTCCCACAAGGGAAAGTCCGGCGGGAATTCCCGGGATGTCCATACAACAGCGTTCTGCGGCTGCCGCCGTCAGCAGCATGCGGTTGGTGAAACCCGAGACCTTTGGGAAGTCCGGTTGAGTCCGCAGAGGGAATATCTTCTCCCAGCCGCGTACGGCCAGTGCTGCCGGCAAAGTAAAACTGTTCCAGTGGTTCAGCCACTGCACCCGAAAACCGCTCTCCTTTGCCTGTTTACGAAACTCACGAATCGTATATCGGCGAAAGTGTCCAAGTTGTTCATCCCACGGACCATACAGCCACGGGCAGGCAGGAACAGTGATGAAGACGGATCCGTCTTCCGCCAGGGAATCATGTATGTGATTGAGAACTCTGACCGGGTTGCGGACATGTTCGAGGACGTCCAGCAGCACCACAGCTTTGAGACTGTCGGAGTCAACAGGCCACGGACTTTCCAGATCATGGATTCTGACGTCTTCAATCCCTCTTTGGCGAACGTGGTTGACTGATTCGGGCATCAAATCGAATCCCGTGACGTCGTATCCCAGCCGGCTGAATTCCACGAGATTGCGACCGGATCCGATTCCCCCTTCGACAAGGCGTCCAGGAGCAGGTGCAAATCGACTGAGCAGCCGAACAACCAGTTTCCGCTTGGCCACGTGCCACCAGTAGTTGTCTTCGAGTTCGACGAGCTGTCTCAGATGACCTGGATCCATAGGGAAGTTTTCCCTGACGATGTAGGAGTTGAAGCTGTGCAATCGTGCCTTACCTGAGCGAAACCGGCTGAATTCCCGGTAAGAATGGCGATGTGCGATCGTGATTTTTCACGGGCTGTGCCGGTCGTGTGTGTTGTGTTGATGTTTTCCGACAGGCCGAAAAGTCGTTACTTCCCGAATATTTGAATTGCTGACGGGGGATGCGTCGGAATCCGCGGTGAGTCTGCAGGTTGCTGCGGCCCGACTGCGATCTCTGCTGCAGGTTGCAGCAGAATGCTTATGAATCATTGTTCGATCCAGTCTACCGAGATAGCTGCGCCAGTCCCTCTGGTCCAAAGTCGCTGTGTCTGGATTGCGCTCCTTCTGTGGCTGGGACTGGCCGTTCCGTTGTTTCTGGGGATGCCGCTGAATTCTGACACGGCGCTGTATGACGTGCAGACGCGTTCATTGATGAACGGTGGTGTGGCTTATCGAGACATCATTGAGCCAAATCTTCCCGGGGTCCTGTGGATTCATATGGCTGTTCGATCGCTGGCGGGCTGGTCTTCAGAAGCGATCAGGAGTGCGGACCTCATCCTGTTTGCTGCAATTCTGTGCCTGTGGATGCGGATCTCTGTTCCCGGCAGACGATCGCGGCCCGTGTTTCTGCTTGCGGCCGCATTGTTTTATCTTACTCGCAATGAATGGTGTCACGTTCAGCGCGATACCTGGACTTTGCTGCCTGTTGGTGTGGCTGTGATCCTGCGTCTTGGCAGACCAGTTGGACCACGACTGCTCGCGGCAGTTTTCGAAGGTTTCTGCTGGGGATGTGCTTTCTGGATCAAACCGCACGTAGTAATTCCAGGTGCAGCGGTGATGCTGATTGATATGCGAGGACGGTCATTTTATGAGATGATTGTGCATTTCACTGCAGTTGTCGCCGGCGGCGTTATTGCCGCAGTTCCGGGAGTTGCATGGCTGATGACCACCGGGGCGTGGGAGCACTTTCAGCAAATGATGCTTGAGTGGAATCCTGAGTACCTGACTGCAGCGAGGGAGCGGATGTCATTTGATCGCTGGGTCATGATGGCTCGACGATTTGCTCCGTGGCTGTGGATTCATGTGGTTGCGTTGCCGATTGCTTTTGCCTCTGTTCGGAGTCACATAAGAAGCGGTCGTACCGATTCCACCCGACGACAGGCACTGCTTGGCGGTTGTTATGTCGGATGGCTGGTTCAGTCGGTCGTTCTGCAGCATGCACTGGACTATGTACACGTTCCTGCAGTTATTCTGGGGCTGGCTCTGATCTGCAGTCATTCTTGGCAAATGCCGATCGTTGCACGGCGAAGCATCGTCACTGGTTTTCTCCTTTGCAGTGTTCTGTGGACGCCCTTTTTTCACGGCCAGCGTCTGCAACAGTGGCCGATGGTACTGGACAAGGGAAGCACCGTATCCGTTCGGGCGATACTGGCTCACGGGAACCTGCCTGACTGGCACCATCTGGGGCGGGTCATTGAGTTTCTCAGGCAGCAGGAAGTGTCGGATCGAGACGTGACGTGCTTAAATGTTCACAGTGTTCATGTCTACAGAGAAACACAAACACTTCCTTCCACACGCTACTGGAGCGTCTCAATTCTGCAGGACCTGTTCCCTCGGCGATCTGCTGAGATTGCTGAGGCCGTGGCTGCGAGTCCGCACCGGTACATCATCACAGAATCCCGTGAAACCAGACTGATTCATCAGATTTCCGGACAATCGATTACTGACGGACTGGAATCTGTATTTGAATCGGGGAGTTACCGCATTCTTGCCGTTGACAGGGATGAGGCACAGATTGCTGCCAAAGTGCAGGACAGGCACAATTAATGTTGACCGGATTGTCTGCGATGACTCAGTTGTCTTCGTTCGTTCGGCGACGCTTTTGTTCGTCCTGCTCGCTGCCAAACAATCCGAACCGCATCCCAAAACCACCACCCCTGCTCGGATTCAGGATATAATCTGCATCCAGCGCTTTCTCAATCCTTTTGTGTGTTTGTGCAAGATGGGCCATGGTGTAGTCATCATACTGATCTGCGGTCGTGCTCTGTGCCGCATCGATCTTTTCCAGAACATTTTGCAGCTGTACCGCGCTGAGCATCGAGATTGCCCGAGAGGCTGCACTATTTCCGTTCCCTGGCAGAGTCAGGTCGATCAGTCTCTGTAAATGTTCCCGCTGAAGATTACGTCGCAAACTTGAAATCAGTGGCTTACGTGCAGAATATTCGCCTTGGGTGTTCTGATCCAGTTCAGACCAGACTTCGTCAGAGACAGTGCTTAGCAATTCCGGCAGCGTCAGTGCATCTTCGCCTTCGGGAATTCGAAGTTCATTGTCGTACACCCATTTGAGTGTCGTTGGATTCATCAGCATTGTCAAAATGCTGGACTGGATTCCAATGATCCGGTCATGAATCGGCCATGTTGATTCCTGGAAAAAATTGCGTATGTCATCCAGCCACTTGTCGCGACCCATTGCCGTGACCAGTTCGGGGGTCAGACCGAATGCTTCATCGTTGAATGCGTTGTCAACGACAAACCTGAGAGCCTGTCGCTGCTGTTCGGCAGGTACGACTTCAACCGGCATTCGGTCACCGGGATCACCCTTTTTGTCCCGGTTGACAAACGCTCCGCCGACCCAGTTGGCCATCATGGAGATGGCGCGGGTTTGCAGTGAAAGAGTAAGTTCATAGCCGTATCGAACCCGGTCCCAGCTGTCTCCGTCCCTGATAAAGTCAGACAGCAGCTTTTCCCGATGATGTTTCGCCAGACGAATCTGGTTATGTGCGAAATCCAGGGGCTCATGGCTGAAGTCGTAACGTCGGGCCAGTGGATCCGGACCGTACAGGTCTTCGTCGGTCCCGTATACGAGTTCAGGTTCGGCCACTCTTGTCAGCACTTTACTGATATCACCAAATGTGTAACCGTATTCTATGGCCCATTCGTCATAGGGGCCGATCCCTGACATGCTGTAATCCCCCTGAATCTCTCCGGATTCCTGGTTGATGTTGACGCCGATATAGTCCATCACCGAGCCTGCCAGCTGCTTTTTTCCTTTCATTTCGTGACTGTTGATATCTGCCAGTGAATAAACGCTGGAAGCTTTGAAGTTGTGACGCAGTCCCAGTGTGTGTCCGACTTCGTGAGCCACCAGATGAGCGATCAGGGGGCCAACGAATGATTCAGGCATTCCATCCAGCATCTGTTCTTTCTTTTTGTCTTCTTTCCTGACATCGTCTTTGTCATCATCATTGCCATCATTTTCGTTCAATGTTCCGTCATTCCTGACACCCTGCTCCTTCTCTGTTTCGGTGTTTGCTTCATTTTTCAGAAGAGCAAGCGACATTCGCATCAGTGCCAGATCGAATGACATCCCCTCGGCAGCCATACACATGCCGTTGATTTGGCTGGTGCGTCCGATAAGGCCGTCATACTCGTCATCACCGATCAGCTGAGGGTCTGCTGACCCCGCTGCGTGACCGGAGTACGGCAGAAGGCTTTGTTGTCGAATACGTTCAGCAATATCCTCACGCTGGGCCGGCGGTGCCAGTCGAATCCGCGGATCCCAGTCAGGATTCCGGGCGAGCCATGAGAGTGTTTCCGGTCCAAAGCCTTCCATGGCAACCTGGGGCAACAGTTCACTGAACTGCTTCTGGTAGTGTCGGATCCAGCCATCCGTCAAAATGATGTCCGCGTCCAGAATCTGACCAGTGAGCGGATTGACGCGGCTGGGACCAATGGCTGTTCCAATGTTGTTGTTGAGCCAGCGGATGAAGTTATAGTTAACGTCCTCAGGATCCTTGTCCATGTGGGCTTTGGAAGTCCGGTCCTGGTAGTAAACTTCAATAGCGTCGGCGATTCCCACCTTTTCAAAAGCACGGTTCCACGCCAAAACACCCTCTCGTACCCAGCGCCGGTAACGGACCGGCGTAGTGTGTTCAATATAGAAGACAATTGGCTGCTTTGGCGGGCTGAGATTCAGCTTGGGGTCGGCTTTTTGTACGTTCCAGCGATTGATATAGCGGACTCGAGTCTCACGATCATTGTATTGTGCGAGATCTGTGTAGCTGGTTGTGAAAAAACCGACACGCTGGTCGGCCATTCGGGGCTTGTACCCCGATGTTTTGGGAATTTCACTGATGGAATAATGCAGCTCCTTCAAGCGGCCTGAGCTGGTGCCTGAGTTGGGCATGGGGAGAAAACTATCGCTGGTCGGAACCTCAAAAGCCACCTCAATGTTGTTCTCAAACGCTTTGGCTGTCGTAACCGTGAACAGCCCGGACCGAGCTGCAGTCGGGGAAACCTGGCCGTATCCGCCGAAGAATTTACGAGCCTGTCCAACCAATAATGCGTCGAGGTCTATGAGTGGTCCTCCGCCCGGACCCATGGTGACAATGGGGATGTCCAGCAGCACCCGGTCGGTGAACAGTCGCTTCACTGAGGATTCCGCTTCTTTGTCGCCGGGTGCGCGGACACTGATATTTGGCTGAATCAATGCGATTCGTTTGTCGTACCGCTTCCAGTAGACATAGAAATCATTTCCCTGCAATCCGGCATAGCGATCACCACTGGCCAGCGTGACTGCGATGAAGTATTTCTTTCCGGAAAAGGAACGAGGCAACTCCGCGTACATCTGGCCATCCTTCTTCCTGCCGTACAGCGTGTACATCGGATTGATTTTGGCCTTAGTTACAATCTTCTGGAAGCCTTCCAGAATCTTGGCGTGAGGAGGAAACGGAGCGGTGTTTGCTGATTGAGCAGTAGCGCTTCCAATGATCCCGACGACGGCACCAGCAACTGTGCAAAGAATACGACTAAAACGCATGTCGGACCTCTCAAGGGACCGCAGAGGAAGCAGAGTCCCAAGCTTGGAGAGTGCGAGAAGCGACAGGTCGTGGACCCCGGCGGTCATCAAACCGACCCCTGTGCTCCGTGAACTTAATTCTACCCGCTAGACAGGAAAGGAGAAGCTGGGAAGACGAGGAATTCAGGGGTGAGAAGAGCAATTGGCTGTCAGAGACGAATTGTTGGCTACGAGCGTTGTTTTCAATACGAATCGGTTGGTCGGGAGCAAGACGTCTGTCTTACCCAGCCTGGTTGAATGGTTGATTGCTCTGATGTGATTAACTGGTTTGTTCTGAGGCAAACTATCTATTGATCAAATCCGGAATGCAGCTGGCCGTATTTTTTGTTTGTGTGGTAGTGGTTCACCCGGATTTAATGAGCATCATACTTTCGTTACAGATATCGATACCGTAAGCCAAGCTTCCAAAACGTTTCAAATCTGTCGGCCCAACGGCTTTCGACTTATAGGCCACGTGGTGCCATAATGGCATTTTGTGCTTGTTGTTGCATGGTGCCATAATGGCTCTTTGTGTTTTTGTTTGTTTTTATTGTGTTTGTGTTAAGTGACTGTTATTAAAGGGTTTATGTAGTTGTGTGTTAAAGTGGCATGGGTTGTGCAGTTGTGAGGAGTGTCTTTGTTGGTGTCTCAGCGCCGACTGGGCTCTTCCACACGTCTTCACCTTTTGAGAGGACTATCATGCACTGTTCAACTCACCAATCCTCACTCAGTCGTCCGTTTCGAGTGGCACGCTGTAACACTGCAACGCGTTGCGGTGGCCTGGGGGCACTCACCATCATCGAAGCGGACTCATATTCCCGCGTTGAACTGGATGTCGCCGGGTTTTCAGCTGAAGAGCTTTCAATCGATCTTCAGGATGGCCATTTGGTCGTGTCCGGTAAGCGTCATCAGGCCGGCGACTGTGATGCAACGATCTACAGTGAACGGCAGTCGTTGACGTTTCGTCGGGTTCTGCGTTTGGACAGTAGGTTCGATGCCGTAACAGCTGAGGCAGAACTTACGGACGGCGTCTTAATACTGACGTTTGCTCGAAATCGGGAAGCTGAACGCCGTCGTATTGAGATTCAGAATTCAGAAAATGACGTCTGAATCTGAAGTCAATTTGAATTCAACCACTCGTCTAATTCAATACCTTCCCATTCAGGAGACAGTACTGTGAATCTGAACTCACTTGAAAACTCATTTCAGCTTTTTAGCGACCTGGTTAGTGACTTGGTTCCCGGAGCGGATGATCATGCACGACCGGAACTCACTATCTTTGATCATGAAGACCGTTACGTCATCGAATGCGACCTCCCGGGTGTGTCACTTGCTGATGTCAGCCTTGAAGTTCACGACGGTGTGCTGGAGATCTCCGGCGAACGCCGGAAGTCCGAATTACCGGAAGGATCGTCGGTGAGATACGACGAACGTCTCTGGAATCACTTCCGAAGAAGAATCAGGCTGGACAAGTCCGTGGACTCTACATTGATTACCGCGGACTATAACAACGGTGTGCTGGTGGTCACCGCTCCTCGGCTTGAGGAAACCCTGCCTCGCAAGGTGATGATCCGGACTTCATCCGGTGACTCATAGATGGGTGAGATGAATACCTGTTTCACCGAACGGGTACGTAAAATCAGGAGCACTTCATGCAGGGTCCGTCAGTAATTCGACGGGCCCTGCTTTCATCTGATTCGACAACAATGTTCGAGATCCATACATAACCGTCTGCACCGTTGCGTTTTTCGTTGATTCGTTATCGTGCCCGATTCACGAACAGGACACTCCTGGTATTATTGTGAGCCAAACGTGACATGGTAAAACGATTCAGCTGACCTGCCCCCGTTTTACAGCAATATGTTTTCCGGACAGGACAAAAAATGCTTGAGAAATTTAAACGCTTTCCTCTGATGTTTGGCCCCACACCGATTGAGCCACTGAGTCGTCTTTCAGAGTGCCTTGGTGGTCGTGTCGATCTTTACGCCAAAAGAGAAGACTGTAATTCCGGGTTGGCATTTGGTGGCAACAAAATTCGAAAGCTGGAATACATTGTCCCCGATGCAATCGCTTCCAATGCGGACACACTGGTCACCATTGGCGGTGTCCAGTCTAACCATACGCGGCAGGTCGCGGCGGTCGCTGCCAAAATCGGCTTGAAATGCCGACTTGTACAGGAAAGCTGGGTGCCGGTTGATGACGCCTTCTACGACCGGGTGGGCAACATACTTCTGAGTCGTGTGATGGGCGCCGAGATTGAATTGGTTGACCAGGGGTTCGATATTGGGATCCGGGACAGCTGGAAACGTGCGCTGGAAGACGTGAGGGCGGAGGGGGGAAAGCCATATGCTATTCCTGCCGGTGCCTCCATGCATCAGTATGGAGGTCTTGGCTACGTGGGCTTTGCCGAAGAAGTCCGAGAGCAGGAGGCACAGATGGGAATCACTTTTGATTTTATTATTGTCTGTACCGTGACCGGTTCGACACACGCGGGAATGCTGGTCGGATTTGCCAAAGATGGTCGTGCCCGCCGTGTCATCGGTATTGATGCTTCAGCGACACCCGACAGAACCCGAAGCCAGGTTCTTGAAATCGCTCAAAATACGGCCGAACTGATCGGACTGGATCGGCAAATTACAGCCGACCACGTGGTTCTCAGGGAAGACTACGCTTATCCGGCCTATGGCATTCCTTCATCGGAAACGAACGAAGCGATCCGACTGTGCGCACGCATGGAAGGCATGATTACCGACCCCGTCTATGAAGGAAAATCCATGCAGGGCCTTATGGATCTGATTCAGCAGGGATTTTTTCCTGACGGTTCGAGAATCCTCTATGCCCACCTGGGAGGTGTTCCGGCGATCAACGGGTACAGTGATATGTTTCAGAACGGCTGATGTGCCTGACCGATGTGACTGAATCCTCAGGGGAACCGGTCCAAACGGCAAACGATCTGCGAGTCAGCTTATTTGAGTTTGAAATCATGTCTTTAGACCGGAACGGTGAAGCTCCGGCGCAGCTGTGAATCGGAATGATATCGTGAAGATAAAGGCGGTCAGATCGGTTGTTCTGTCAGCCGGAAAACGAATGAGAGGAACCGGCATGAAAAAGGAATTCATGTTTGCCGCTGCAGTGTTGGTGCCGTGCGTGAGTCTCTTTGCGGACCAGCCGATTGACATCGGTAACCGTCGTGAATTGATGATTGACCATCATTTGATTGATGAGTTCAGTGGCGGGGCTCGACTGCAGCTCAACAAGCCTGTTCGGCAGGAAATCGCACTGGTTACGGATGCGCCGTGGGAAGGGAATGCCTGCCACTACCGCAGCGTTTTTCAGGACGGAGATCGCTATCGGATGTACTATGGGGGCTACCAGTACGATGTGGGACCGGGGCGGTTAACATACCCGCATCGTGCCTGTTTATGTTATGCAGAGAGTCATGACGGTGTTCGCTGGGTCAAACCTGAACTGGGGCTCGTGGAGTTTGACGGCTCCGTTAAGAACAACATTGTCTTTTCGGCTGCGACGCTGAAGGAGGTTGCGGCTGATCCGGGGCATGTTGCCGTTTTTAAGGACACCAATCCTCACTGTCCGCCGGATGCCCGATACAAGGCAGTTGTACGCTCCGATTCCGTCCCCGGGTTATTGGCTTTCAGGTCTGCGGACGGGTTTGTCTTCGAGCTCATGCAGCGGGAGCCTGTTATTACCAAAGGGGCGTTTGATTCACAGAACCTGGCATTTTGGGATGGGGTACGCGGGGAATACCGGGCCTATTTTCGCGGCTTGCGCGAGGGGATCCGCAGCATTTTTACTGCAACATCAGCCGATTTTCTCCACTGGACCCGGCCACAGAGGGTTGAATTTCCCGGAGCCCCGCAGGAGCACATCTACACCAATCAGGTGATCCCTTATGAACGGGCTCCACACATCTTCACCGGATTTCCGATGCGCTACACGGATCGCGGTCACGTGGATTCGACGGATAAGCTTCCCCATCCGGAGCTTCGGCAACTCCGTGCCAGTAATCATCCGCGTTACGGCAGTGCGGTCACTGACGGATTGTTTATGACCAGCCGCGACGGTCGTCACTTTCACCGCTGGGGTGAAGCACTGATTCGTCCCGGAGCCGCCCGGACGAATGCGTGGGTTTACGGTGACAACAGTGCTGCCTGGGGAATCGTCACGACTAAATCGGCGGTCGACAAGGCACCTGACGAACTGTCCATGTATGTCACGGAAGGCTACTGGACCGGATCAAGTTTGAACGTTCGGCGTTATTCGATACGTGTCGACGGGTTCGTTTCAGTCAACGCACCGCTTTCAGGCGGTGCACTGCTGACCCGGCCGATTCTCTTCAAAGGCAGCAGACTCACGATCAATTATTCGACGTCTGCGGCCGGAGGAATTTGGTTTGAGATTCTGGATGTTGATGGACGTCCTTTTGAGGGATTTGGTCAGGACGAGTGCTATGAGATTTTCGGCGATGAAATCGAGCGGACCGTCACCTGGAAACGTGGTCAGGACGTCAGTTGTTTGAGCGGTAAAGCCGTGCGACTGAGGGTTGTCCTCAGGGATGCTGATTTGTATTCGTTCCGATTTGGCGGTACAGAGGCAGGCAACGAGTAGATCACTTCAATGGCAGCGATTCTCATTTTGTAAGCATGTGCGCACCCGTGCTGATTGCCCACAGCCGGTTTCGGACAGAAGCGACAGACGACAATGTTCCGGATTCTGATACAAGCAACGCTGCTCACACTTTGGTTTGATGCGACTGTTCAGTGCGCCGATGTGTCTGTCGCTACACGGCCAAATGTGGTTTTGATTATGGCGGATGATCTGGGCTTTTCGGACCTGGGGTGCTACGGCGGTGAGATCAGCACCCCCCATCTGGATCAGTTAGCCAGTGACGGGTTGCGTTTCACTCAGTTCTACAATTGTGCAGTTTGTGTAACGACGCGAGCTGCACTGTTGACGGGTCTGCACCCCAGAAGGCAGCCCGAAAATCGGTGGTTGGCTGACGAGATGACGACATTGGCGGATGCCGCCCTGTCTGCGGGGTACCGAACATCACTCACCGGCAAGTGGCATTCGGGTTCATCTGCACCGGACCGGCCGACCGACCGAGGGTTCGAAGAATACTACGGAGTGGCGGATGGATCCTGCAATTTCTTCAATCCGGCTCAGCCTGATCCGGTGTTTTACAATGGAGGGCGTCAGAGGACGTTTCTTCACAATGAACAGCGGGTGACACAGTTTCCGTCGGATTACTACACCACTGATGCTTTTACCGATCATGCTGTCTCTTGCATCCGAAAATTTGCCGCCGGTGATGCACCGTTCTTCGTTCACGTTTGTTACACGGCTCCCCACTTTCCGCTGCATGCCCGACCGGAAGACATTGCCAAATACCACGGACGGTATGATGGCGGTTATTTTCGGATGCGAAATGAGCGTTACCGGCGACTGATCACTCAGGGCCTGATCGATCCGCAATGGAAGCTCTCTCCCTCTGAGATTTCGCAAAGTTTATATCGTTATGACTACCGGATCACCCCGTGGGAGAAAGTTCGGGACCTCCCGCGTGAATGCCGACGCATGGAGGTCTATGCGGCGATGGTCGACCGGCTTGATCAGGGGGTCGGCCGGATTCTGGGCACACTTACTGAGTTGGATGCAGAGGACAATACACTGGTCATGTTTCTGTCAGACAACGGCGGATGCGCTTCGTATCCGGGTTACTGGAACAACGACGAGCGATTGGCACGCGAGGCTTACAACACCAGTCTGCCAGGAGGTTCGAACACCTATGACTTCGTTGCACCAGGATGGGGATGGGCACAGTGTGCCCCGTTCCGTCGCTTCAAAGCCTGGACTTATGAAGGCGGCATTTCCACTCCCCTGATCGCTCGGTGGCCAAACGTGATCAAGGCAGGCACAATCACTCATCAGGTTGGTCACGTGGTCGACTTCATGCCTACGCTGGTCGAGCTGAGTTCTCCGAGAGAACAGGAAGAGGTTTCCATGCCTTCAACGGAGGGTCAAAGCCTGGTACCCGTACTTCATGGTCAGGTGAGAGAAGGACATGATTCACTGTGCTGGTATCTGTTTGGGAATCGTGCCATCCGTCAGGGACGCTGGAAGCTTGTGTGGGGAGCTCATGCCGGGACCTGGGAACTCTACGATATGAAGCTGGATCGTACGGAGACGAATGACTTGGCCCCGCAGTTTCCCGGCCGAGTGGACCAAATGCAGGCCACATGGCACGAATGGGCCCGGCGAACCTGTGTGTCCCCCGATAGCACTGATCTTTGACCCGTACGAGAATTTTGAGTTATTTTCTGCGGACGCTGCGACTCCTGATTCGAAATATTTCGCACCCGATTCGAGATGAATAATACGCTTTCGTTTCGGGTAAGGTTTGCCGACACCCGGTGTCAGTCTCTGTTGATTGAGACGACAGACGGGTTTTCGTGTTGTTTGTGTGACACCTTCCCCGGAGGAATACTGTGACTCCCGTGACCTGCCAAACTTCATCGTTGAATGGTCGGACAGGCCGTCGCTGTCCGGGACTCTGCTGGGTGTTAGCGTTAGCCTTCACAACGAATGTGTCCGCTGCGAACTGGCCGGCGTGGAGAGGGCCCCGGGGCGACGGGATCACCTCTGAGCAGTCGCTTCCGGTCCGCTGGAGTTCGACTCAGAACATCTTGTGGAGAACCCCCCTCCCCGCTGCCGGTAATTCGACTCCGATTGTGTGGGATGGTCGGGTGTTTGTGACCTGTCCGATCAAGGATGGAAAACTCCGCAGGCTGTTGTGCTTTGATCGTGCGACGGGTGCAGAACTTTGGAGATATGATGTTCCTTATGCTGAGGAAGAAACATGGCATCCGGACAATCCTTTCTGTACTGCATCACCTACCACCGATGGAGAAAGGGTTTATGCAAGTTTTGGTTCGGCAGGGATTATCGCCTGCAGTTTTGACGGAGAACTGGTTTGGCATCGTTCGCCGGGAAGGCTCGCACACGAGTTTGGTCTGGCCACAACGTGTGTGCTCTATCGGGATCTTCTGATCGTCTACCGAGGTCCTGGTGAGCCGACTCACATTATTGCTGTCGACAAACGCACGGGCCGGACAGTGTGGGATCGACCGGAGCGAGCAAAGAATCACGGAATGTTTGGTTCTTACAGTGTCCCGCTTATTGTTCCGGTTGGTGACCATGACGAGATGGTTCTGACGCTCCCTGACGAATTGAAAGCTTTCAATCCTCTTAACGGGAAACCGCTTTGGCGGTGTGCCGGGCTCGGCCCTGCGATTCATGCAATGCCGGCAGCCGGCGACGGGATTGTCTTTGGGTTAGGCGGTGTGCCTGGTGGAATACTGGCCGTGCGGACCGGCGGACTTGGTGATGTCACCGGAACACATCGGTTGTGGGAAGATCACGGCAATCAACGACGCATCGGTTCTGCAGTCTGCCACGGTGGATTCCTGTACGTGGCCGATGCCTCGGGGATTGCCCGTTGTCTTAACGCCAGGACAGGAGAAGTTGTCGCCAGGCGACGTCTGGCAGGGCGACTGTGGGGGTCTGTCGTGTTGAGTACCGATCGACTCTATTTCAGCAACACGGACGGTAACGTCTTCGTCCTCAGTGCGGATACCGACCTAAGACGCATTGCACACAATCGCATTGACGAAGAGATGAAGGCCTCTCTGGCTCCATCAGACGGGCAGTTGTTCATTCGAACCTGGGAACACCTGTACTGTATCGGCCAGCCGCAATGAATTTACTGAGGCGCCCGTGTTTTTGGCGGACTGAATCCGTTCCGTTGCTGCATTCCGGTTTCACATACATTGGAACCAGGCCGTGTCTGCTGTACAGAAATCCGGGTTGGTCAGGCGCTATACCAAATGTTTTTTTGTGGAAGGTGGGGCGGGCTGGTACAGGGAAATCAATGGCAGGACAACAGAATATCTGATGTAGTATTATAATCTTCTGCCGTATAAGGATTCACAGAAAGCCTGTACGAGGAAAGAAAAAATGCGAGTGATTCTGACCCTGCTGATGGTTCTGAACGGTTCCCTGATGGCTCAGGACAACTGGTCGCAGTTTCGCGGACCAACCACGGATGGTCATGCCCGTGGCAATCTGCCCCTGAGCTGGAATGAGGAAACCAACATCGCCTGGAAAACGAAGGTCCACGATCTGGGATGGTCGTCTCCGGTCATCTGGGAGAACCAGGTGTGGCTGACCACTGCGTTTAAAAGCGGACACCGACTGTTTGCTGTTTGCCTTGACAGAGAGTCGGGAAAGATCCTTCACGACCTTCATGTTTTTGATGTCAAGGAGCCTCAGCGTGTTGCCGCGATCAACTCCTACGCTTCACCCACGCCGGCTATTGAGAACAACAGGATTTACCTTCATTACGGCACCTACGGAACAGCCTGTCTTGATACTGCAACAGGCCGGACTGTCTGGACCCGGCGAGACCTGAAATGTGACCACGAGGAAGGTGCCGGACCGGGTGGTTCCATCGCGCTGTCAGGCGATCTGGTTGTCATCAATATGGACGGCAGGGATGTTCAGTACGTGATCGCTCTGGATAAGGCCACCGGAAAAGACGTCTGGAAAACGCCCCGTTCTGCCGACTACAGCGCTGTGCGGCCGAACCAGCGGAAATCCTATTGCACTCCTACGCTGATTCCCTGGAAAGACAGTCACCAGCTTGTCAGTCCCGGTGCCAAAGCAGTGATCTCCTACGATCTGAACACCGGAAAAGAACTTTGGAAGGTCAGGCACAGGGGCTGGTCGATCGCTCCTCGACCGGTTTTCGGACACGGGATGGCCTTTGTGATGATGGACCACGACCACCCTGAACTCTGGGCAATCCGCCCGGATGGAAAAGGTGATGTCACCGAAAGTCACATCATCTGGAAGCAGAAGAGGGGAATGTCAGCGAGATCTTCTCCTCTTTTGGTTGATGACCTCATTTTCGTAGTGAACCAGGAGGGAATCGCCAGCTGTCTTGATGCCAGGACGGGCGCCGTCGTCTGGAAAAACAGGCTCCCGGGGGATTATTCAGCGTCCCCGCTTTATGCCGGTGGACGCATCTATTTCTTTAATGAAGACTCTGTCTGCACCATCGTTCGGGCGGCCCGAAAATATGAAATTCTTGGAACGAGCTCGCTCGACGGCGAAACACTCATGGCGAGTCCTTCTGCGGCCGGAAATTCACTTTTTGTTCGTACTGAGCAACACCTGTACTGTATCGGGAAGCGACAGGTTGCCGATGCGTCCCGGAGTGAGAATTAAGTGAAACTCCGGAGACGTTGCCAGTTGAACTAAACGCGGGCACGCCCTGTTCAGGGGGGGCCTAACGTGTCGTTTCGGTCAGTTCCTGGTGTCGGGGCCGACTCGGAGCAGCCTGTCTTTCAAACAGGCAATAATTGATTGCTGCGAATCACCTGGGCAGATTCCGGACAAAACGGGGTGTGGCCGACACTGTGACTTGTGGCCGACACTGTGACTTGTGGCCGACACTGTGACTTGTGGCCGACACTGTGACGGGCATCGACATTCCAGCTTATCCAGGAAAAGTCAACGCACGTCCCTATCCTTTCGTTCCGGCGTTCGTCGGGCCGATTACCGACAGAGGGTTCGCTGCAACGATCGGTATTCTTTAGATCATCATTATCCGGGTGAACCAGTCGGAGAATGGAGTTACTGCAGAAAATCAACAACGGGGTTCTCGCAGAATAATTACGGGGTATCAGATGCAGCGGATCTAAAAAATATGGGTCTTCCAGTCAATGGTCTTTCCAGATCCCTCGATTTCTTACTCGTGCTCGTGCAGTCGCCTGATGGAGTTCGGCGGACAAGTCAGCCGGCAGTCCGAATTTCGTAACCAGCCGGGCATGACCCCTTTCTAGTAATTCTTTGTTGATCAATTCTCCATCAGGCAGGTAGATCCATGCCAAAGTGCGTCCGTAGCGGTCAACCCGTTCCGGTCCGTAACGCAGCCGGACGTCTGTGTCTTCGATTCGGCGGCGAAGCCATTCCAATGATTCCATTGCTCCGTCTTCTGAGGGATTGCCATTGTAGCCCAGTTCGGGGGCGTCGATTCCCAGTAATCGAATTCTGCGACCATCCCCGAGTTTGACTGTGTCGCCGTCAATCACACGTGTGACGTAAACCATTGACGATTGGGAAGCATCGAATTCGCTGTCGACAGAGTTTGGCAGTCGACAGATCAGCAATCCGACGAGAATGGCCGTGGCCAGGATGGCCGGGCTCGGTTTTCTGAATGGACGTGTCACCAGCGACCCTGTCAGCTTCCGTGATTGCCAGTCACCGGCGGATTCTGCCGACGACTTATGGTGAGTTATATCCCTTGAAGACGGAACAACACACTCTCTCCGTAATTTATGGACAGTCGGCACATTCCACTGCGGCAACGACCCGATATCGACGATTCTTGATTAGACCCGGTCTGTTTTCAGGACAACAGGGAACCTGCGAATTGCCGTTCGGTTCGGCCAATGCCGATACGAAGGATCACTAACATGATACGTGTCCATCTTTTCATCGGACTTCTGGTTTGTTCCGCTGTCACCGGCTGCGGAAGCATGCGTTCATGGAAATTACCGAATGGCCGACAAACAGTGGGACTCAGCAGCACGGAAGCAGATACACAGCCTCAGCGGGGCGGTCATGTCAGTTGGTTTGGTCGCTCCAAGTCAGAACCCGTCAAAGATTCGCTGGTTTTGGATGAATCCTCATTGTCCGCGGGATTTAAGAAGTCTCGTGGCGGATTCACCAGCAAGGGACTGAAGAATCCGGAATCAACGAATCTGGCTTTCGCTCGCTGGAAAGAAGACATGAGTCAGTATTCCGAAGCCAAAACCCGATACCAGGAGGTCCTGACTGTAAACCCGGATTGCCTGGCAGCAAGGCTGGGTATTGCACGTGTCGAACGAGAAACGGGCCGATTTGAACAGTGTTGTGATATTTTGACGGCGGCTCAGGAACAGTATCCCCAAGATCCAACGGTTATGCTGGAACTGGGACGAACCTACAACGAACGTGAAAAATGGGACCAGTCCATTCAGGCTTTTTCGAAGGCTGTGGACCTTGCTCCCGAGGATCAGACTGTCCGTTATGAGCTGGGTCTTGCACTTGCCAGTGCTGATCGGATGGAGCAGGCCCTCCCACATTTGAAGTTTGCGGTCGGAGATTCAGCAGCGTATTACAACATCGGATTTATTCTGCACGAACGCGGGCGTTCAGCCGAAGCACTGTCGTGGCTCGAACGTACCATGGATTCGCATCCTGACAAACGCACACGGCATAAAGCGGGTGAACTGCTTGCAGAACTGGACGCTACTCTGGATGTCGGCCCTGCACCCGACGGGGAAATGGATGCAACCACACCTGTTCCCGGGACAAAGTCGTTTGACACAACTGAAATTCGTGCAGCTTCAGGGCCGTCCGTTCCCTACGCCGGATTTCCTGAAGCAAACCGGCAGTCTGTTCGGGTTCAACCAGCAGTGAGTACGCAAAGCTCGCCGGTCTCTTCAATGGCGGGGACGTTATCCGGTGCCGCTGCTGCGTACCACCCGTCAGCAGGTCTGAATTCTCCCGCGTACAACGTGCCTCCAAAAGCACCTACGTCACCTCCACAGTGGTCCGGGCCCGCCCGGATGCAACCGGCAGGATCAAAGCCGGACTTCCATGAGTTCAGTCAACCATAATCAGCCTGACATTAGATATCGGGCTGCGGCAACGCCTGACTGGCGCCACCAAAACAGCGTTGAGTGATATCGCAACACTGAAGTCGCTCACTTCGGCTGCGCAATTCTGGAATCAGGCTTTGACGATGCGCAGGAGCGGGTGTCGTTCTGCTGTTTTGTGAGGAGGTGTGACAATCGGTCCGTGTTTTGCGTCTGCCGTTGTTCATTGTACAGGATACTGATTCCCGAAATTTCGGTTGTGTCAGGCCGTTTGAATCACGCCAGATGACAGGTAGAATCCACCCGACTTTCTGGTCTGGTCTTCGAATGTTGCCGGATCAGTAACATTGCGTTATTCGCAGGCAATCATGGCTGATTCTGATGTGGGTACCGTTGTGTGACCACCAACAGGATACAACGATGAGTGACTATAACCTCGACATAGCAAACAGACTTGCTGACAATACAGGCCCGACGGAAAGCGTTGCCACGATGACAGAGGCGCCGTTCGGCGTGATGTGAACGGACCGGGAATGATCGGTGATGGTCGACAGTGAACCCCGCCGGGCCGCTTCCGCACTCGACCAGCGAATCTTCATTCAAACACATGTCGTCACTCCACAAATACCACGACGAGATTCGTCAGGCAATGACGGCTGATCAGTTCGGACTGGAACGACTGCTGCGTTCCATTGAGCGATCCCGGAGACAGGGACGTCCGTTCGATCGCAACCTGCGCAAGCTGCGGGAACGTCTTGAAGAATCCTGTCAACTTCGCAAACGACGGATTCAGTCTGTTCCTCGAATCACCTGGCCCGAAGACCTTCCTGTTGTCGCACACCGCAGTGAGATTGCGGATGCTATTCGAGATAACCAGGTTGTCGTTGTTTGTGGAGAAACTGGTTCGGGTAAGTCCACTCAGCTTCCAAAGATTGCTCTGGAACTTGGTCGTGGAATCGCGGGAACGATTGGCCATACTCAGCCTCGACGTATTGCCGCTCGTTCGATTGCCGTTCGTTTGTCTGAAGAACTAGGGTGCCGGCCGGGACAGCAGGCAGGGTATCGAATTCGTTTCAATGATGCTTCCGGTCCCGAAACGCTGATTCGTTTGATGACGGACGGAATCATGCTTGCGGAAACACAATCAGATCGGTTTTTAAGTCAGTACGATACGATTATCGTGGATGAAGCTCATGAACGGTCACTGAACATCGACTTTCTTCTCGGCTACCTGCGACGTTTGCTGCCCAAACGTCCCGACCTGCGTGTGATTATTACTTCCGCAACCATTGATGCAGAACGGTTTGCCGAATTCTTCTCCACGAATCAACACGAAGTGCCCGTATTGCTGGTGGAGGGGCGTACATGGCCGGTGGAAGTACGTTATCAGCCGTTGTCTTCAGATGATGAGAACGGTCCGTCTGCAGAGCGAGACTGGCTGGACGGTGTCACGAGTGCAGTGGACGGCCTGGCCGGTGAGACGCGCGGGCATGTCCTGGTTTTTCTACCGACAGAACGAGACATTCGTGAAGCTGCCAGACATCTCAGCGGTCGAAGCTGGCCAGGTGACACCACGGGGCAGTCAACTCAGATTGTTCCACTGTACGGCCGATTGTCGATGGCTGATCAGGCGCGTGTCTTTCGACCGTATCAGCATCGCCGGATCGTGCTTGCTACGAATGTGGCAGAATCGTCTGTTACGGTACCCGGTATTCACGCCGTCGTTGATACGGGAACCGCTCGAATCAGCCGGTATTCGGCCCGTTCACGAATTCAGCGTTTGCCGATTGAACCGGTGTCAAGGGCGTCAGCGCGTCAGCGGTCCGGTCGCTGTGGAAGAATTGGTCCCGGGGTCTGCATTCGCCTCTACTCCGAAGAGGATTTTGATCAACGCGACGAGTTCACGCAGCCCGAGATTCAGCGGACAAATCTTGCTGCTGTAATTCTTCGAACACTGTATCTGAAGCTGGGGAATCTTGAAGACTTTCCGTTTCTGGATCCTCCACGTCCCGCGACGATTCGGGACGGGTATCGAACTCTGGAGGAACTGGGGGCCGTTCGAACGGGGGATCAGGAAGCCGAACTCACAAAGATCGGGACAAGAATGGCGGTTCTGCCGGTTGATCCGCGGATCAGCCGGATGATTCTCGCAGGAGTTGATGAACAGGCTGCGCCCGAAATTCTGATCATCGCCTCCGCCCTGGAGATTCAGGATCCGCGTGAGAGACCTCTGGATCAGCAGCAGGCGGCAGACGAAGCTCATGCTGTCTTTAATCACTCTGACAGCGATTTTCTCAGCTGGCTGAATTTGTGGGACGCATGGCACGAAAACAAGGCAAAGTTGTCGGGCAATCAGCTGAAAAAATGGTGCCGGCGCAACTTTCTGTCGTGGATGAGAATGCGGGAATGGATTGATGTTCATCGACAGTTGCGGGATCTGCTGGCCGACAGTGGAGACAGACAGCTCAGACGGGCTGCCCGCCTGCATCCTAAAAAAGATCGCCGCAACGACTTTGCCGCGATTCATCGTTCACTGATTACCGGTTTTCTTAATAACCTGGCGTGGAAGACGGGGGAACGTGAGTTCACCGGACCCGGCGGACGCAAACTTACAGTGTGGCCAGGATCCTCACTGGCAAAGAAACCACCGAAATGGCTGGTTGCCGGGGAGCTGATCGAAACCAGTCGTCGATATGCCCGCTCAATCGCTCGAATTCAGCCGGAATGGGTCGAACCACTTGCCGGGCATCTGCTGAAACGGGAAATACTTGACCCACACTGGGACGGAAAATCCGGGAATGTAATGGCGTTTGAAAAACTTAGTCTGTGGGGTCTACCGATCGTGCCTCGACGCCGGGTTTCCCTTGCCAAACATGATTCCGCGAAATCCCGTGAGCTGCTCATTCAGCATGGTCTGGTTGAACTCGGTTTGCTGTACGGTGAAACGGTAGAACAGCGCGAATCACAATTTGCTGAAGAAGAACAACAGCTGGACGCCGGGATTCGTTCCCGGCTGACACCGGGACGTGAACAGGGACCCGCTTCTCCGGACAGGACACGCCCTCCGTGGGCTGCGCATTTTCGTTTTCTACAGAACAACGCTGATGTGCTGAAGGAGCTGCAGACGCTGCAGACAAAAATGCGTCAGCATGATCTGGTTCCCGGTGATGAATTTCTGTTCAGATTTTATGCAGACAGGATCCCGGCACATGTGAGCAACAGGGAACGACTCAAAGACTGGTATCAGTCAGCCGGTTCTGACAACTCTGAATTACTGATGCTGTCTCTGGACCAGTTTGTCAGTCGGCAGCAGCATAACCTCAGCCGAGAAGAGTTTCCTGCCGAATTAATCGCGGGGTCTCTTCGTCTGCCACTGTCCTACCAAATGAAACCGGGACAGGCTGCCGATGGTGTGACGGTAACGGTTCCTGTTGACGCCCTGCCCCAGTTGACGGAGGACCAGCTGAGCTGGCTGGTGCCTGGGATGGTGGAATCGAAGGTCACGGCACTCATTCGGGGTCTGCCTAAACGTGTCCGACATCTGTTTGTTCCCGTTCCGGACACCGCCCGGCAAATTTGTGATCTGCTGGAGTTCGGCAGTGGTGCTCTGGAGGAGCAGACTGCCGGACACCTGTCACGAATTGGTGCTGAGGTCATCCCCGCAGACTTATTGAAGAGCATTGAATTGCCGGAACATCTGCAAATGCTGATTCATGTTGTGGACAGAGCAGGTAAACGCATACTGGAGCAGTGCAGCCTGGCAGGTATTCGTGATCAGTTGAACACATTGCCATCAGCGGCGTCTGTTGATATCAAACTGTCCGCAGTTGAAAAACAGTGGCATCGTCGTGGATTCCGGGCGTGGGAGTTTTCTGACATTCCGGTGAGTATCTCTGTTCGGCGTGCCGGGATTGATATGCCTGCGTGGCCCGCGATTCGTGACGATACTGATTCAGTGTCGTTAACACTGTGTCAGTCGCTGGCTCAGGCGCAGGCAGTGTTGAAGCGAGGTCTGCGCCGGCTGTGCAGGATTCAGGATGCCGGACTGATCCGCAAACGTGTCCGTAATCTGGGAGATCTCCACCGTGTCGAACTGCTGGCGTCCTCGATTCGCGGCATTCAGCTGCATGATCATTTGCAGCTGCTGATGGTGGAACGAGCGTACCTGTCCGGAAAAAAATTACCGCGGACGAAATCGGAGTTCGACAGTTGCTTATTAAACGGCCGTGACGCACTGAGTACCGTGTCGGCTGAATTTGTTCGGTTTCTGCCGTCGCTGTTTGAAGATTATCACAGTACCCGACGATTACTGGAAGAATCGTCCGCATCCGGCCGGGAATCTCTGCATCAGGACATGAAGGAACAACTGGAATCACTTGTCAATGCTGATTTTCTGGCGACAACGTCCTGGGCATGGCTCATGCAGTTTCCCCGTTATTTTAGCTGTATTCGTCATCGTTTGCAGAGACTGGCCTCCGGAGGTCTGGCGACTGAGCAGCAGCTGTTTTCTGAACTTACTCCCTTTACCGATCGTCTGATGCGAAGAATCAGACAGCAGGAAGACAATTCGGCTGACAACCCAATGCTCGAACATTACCGCTGGATGCTGGAGGAATTTCGGGTGCAGCAGTATTCACCAAAACTCGGCACTGCGATTGACGTTTCAGCAAAAAAACTGGATGAACACTGGCAAAAAGTCCCTTAGCTCGGCTGCTTTCTGAATGGTGTTACTGCTGAGGCGTGGCAGCGGAGATTCTTCAGGAAATGGAACTCTTCGGATGCCGTTCGGTTTGCTATGCTGCGGAGGTTGACTCATGGAGGGACATGGTGATGGGGAAGAAACGCACCGGCCGAAGACTGGGGATACCTCACCAGAGACGTCTGACGTGTGATCTGCTGTGGTTTAATCGCTCGGTGCCGTTGTGCGGGCACGATAGAATCTTTCGACTCAGCGAGCTGGCAGAATTTCGTGCGGAGACTCCACGTCGGATATCGTGGTCGGCCCTGTTCATTCGGGCATTCGGTTTGGTGGCTCAGCAGTGTCCTGAGTTACGCCAAACGTGGTATCGCTGGCCCGTTTCTCACCTCTATCAACATCCTGTGAATGTTGCCACTCTGACCGTCCATCGTCGGTGGAGGGATGAACCGTGGCTGTTTTGGGGCCAGATCAGCGAACCGGAATCTCTCACACTTGAGGTCATTCAGCAGCACATTGATCGTTTTCGAGATGATCCGGTGACCAGGGTTTTTCGCAAACAGACAAAGCTGGCCAGGTTACCCACGGTGTTGCGACGTCTGATCTGGTGGTGGAACATCCACATCGCTACGGCGCGTCGGGCGGACCGTCTGGGAACGTTTTTCGTTTCCACCCTTTCAGGAAAAAAAACCGAGATTCAGATTCCTCCCTCGATTCATACCGGCTGCCTGACGTTCGGGCCTGTTGACAGAAACGGTGACTGCCGAGTCACACTTGCGTATGATCATCGTGTCATGGACGGATCATTTGTTGCCGATGCGCTGGAATTACTTGAAACCATAATGACTCGGCAAATGCCGGCAGAACTAAAGCAGATCCCCGCGGCAGATCGGTTCGATGATCAGGTCGTTTCGTCCTGATGTTTGTTGATGTCAACGGGGCGGCACGGACCGGTTACGGAGAATATCCTGCAACGATTGTTCGCAATCGATTCAACACAAGATCAATCATGGCCGTTGCCCCGCACTCAGCCAAAGACCAGACCGGATTTCGCAGCATGGCGGAGCTGGCGATCTGCTTTGTGATCACTCTCAGCGTTCTGCGAGGATTTTTCCTGGAAGGCTATCTTGTCTCCACCGGGTCAATGGCTCCGGTGCTTTTGGGATTTCATAAACGCGTTGAATGTCCATCCTGCCAGTACAACTATGCCTGTGGAGTTCGCTTCGATCAGTCTGTGGGTGGGTCAGTGTCCGCAGAAAACGCTCATACGGGAAACGTGTACACATCCTGTCCAAACTGTGGCCAAATCGATATCGACATTGCCCGCGTTCCTCGAAATCATGGTGATCAGCTGCTCGTCCACAAAAATGTCTTTGATTTTCGACGTCCGCGTCGATGGGAGCCTGTCGTGTTCTGCAATCCAGGGTCACCCGGCGAAGCTTACGTGAAACGCGTGGTCGGGCTGCCTGGTGAAGAGTTGCAGGTGATAGACGGCGATGTTTTTATCAATGGTCGGATTGCCCGCAAAGATCTGGTCACGCAGCGGAATATGCGAATTCCTGTATCCGACCTCGGTCATGTGCCCGATGATCCGAACTGGGAACTTTCCTGGCGGATGGAGGGAAACTGGACTGTTCACGCGGATGAACTGTGCTGTTCTGCAGATGGTATTCAGCACACAGAAAACGTTTTGTCATTTCGACACTGGAGATGGTTTGGAGGCAACCATACGGTGGAGACACCACTGCCCGTCAGGGATGCATACCCGGACTGGACGGACTTTCTTCAGAGGTTCAAAGGGATCCCCGTTTCCTGGATCCGCCGTCTTGATTTTGATGAACAGACTCAGGTTCTGAGATGCCACGGGGTGATGCCGGATGAGATGCAGAGTGATCTGATGGCCAGCGCAACGAATGATGTTTTCCGCAGAGCCATCTATCGTCTTGCGGCACTTTCGCATCTGGCCCCGGTGACCGATCGCTACGGGTACAATACGTCGGTGACGTCTGCGGAGAACGTCGTTTCCGACATGATGCTAAAGGCCACGATCACAATCGATTCGCAGCCGGCTGAAATCATCATTTCAATTCCGGTGGAGGCTCAGGTTTATCTGGTCCGTCTGAACATGAAGACCGGACGGATCGAGCTCACTCCCCAGGGATCGGATGAGGTTCTCAGAACGTCCCGTCTGGAATCTGCAGCGAACGGATTTGAGATTGAAGCGTCGAACTTTGATCACAGGCTGACGGTTGCGATTGATGGAAAAAATGTGTTTCGACCTCTGGATTTGCCGGCTGCCGATACTGTTTCTGTGAAAAAATCAACACGGAGGACTCTTGTTCCGCTCTCCCCGGAGGCGGCTCGGGCTGATGCGGAAGTTGTTGAGCGACAGCAACGATTTGGCTTAATGGTTTTCGGTGGCCGGGTGCGCATCGGTGATCTTCAGATGTACCGTGACGTGCATTATACTCAGGGTCGTGGCCGGCACGCTGTGGAAACGAAGTGTAAAATTGCGGCTGATTCGTATTTTGTTCAGGGGGATAACAGTCCCGTGTCCTACGACAGTCGTTCATGGGTTGAACCGTTTGTGCCGCATCGATTACTGGTTGGTAAGCCGTTTGTCGTTCATCTGCCGTCACGTCCCGGACGGCTGAAGCTCGGAAAACGAGAGATTTCGATCCGGATACCGGATTTTCAGCGAATTCGTTACATTCAGTAGTCGATCGTGATTATCGAATGGCACCGCGTGTTGTGATTTAGCTGGGTTCGTGGGTTGATTGGATGGACTCTCGGATTGTCAGGACGCGTGTGCACGATGCTTCATAGAAAACGGACTACGTATTTTTTCGGTCAGTCTGACATCCGGACACAGAAGCAGCACTGGGCCTCACGGCAGAAATGTCATGTCAAAGAAGAAACTCGGCAAACATCTGGGAGACACGGAAATCCGCTCGAAGCGGAGCAAACAAAACGATGGGGGTGTCCGGGAGACCATTGAGTCGATTGCGATTGCGTTTGCGCTCGCATTTCTGTTCAAAACCTTTCAGGCAGAAGCGTACGTGATTCCCACGGGTTCTATGGCGCCAACGCTTTACGGGCGACATAAGGAACTCACCTGTCCGGGTTGTCAGTTTGAATTTCGGGTGGGTGCGTCTACAGAGATCGACGATTCCACCGGCTATGTGTATCCGGACTTTCGTATTGACAAAACACTTTGCCCCAACTGCCGACTTGAAGTTGATGCGTTTGATGCGCCCGTTTTCAACGGTGACCGTATTATCGTTAATAAGCAGGTAATGAACTACAGTCGGTTTGACGTCGTAGTGTTTAAGAACCCTGAAGAAGGGCATGTCAACTATATCAAGCGACTGGTCGGGATGCCTGGGGAAACAATTCGCGTTCGTCAGGGGGATTTATGGATGCGTCGCGGGGAAGACGAATCCTGGCAAATGTTGCGAAAGGATGATCCGGCCATCCAAAGGGACATTCAGCTACTGGTGTATGACGACCGTTATCCCCCGTACGATCTTGTGGACGAGGGGTTTCCAGAACGCTGGGTACCATCGATTGAATCCACCGATGATCCGTTGGCCATTGCAGGCTGGATGGAATCACCAAACGCCTGGACAGCTGACCGTGAAACGCGCCGGTATACGGCGACTGCTGCTGATGACCAGTGGCACTGGATTCGGTATCGCCATCTTGTGCGTCCAAACATGGGCGGGGACGCCAGGATCGAGCCACCTCGAGCCTCACTGATTTCCGATTATTGCGGGTTCAATGTGGCGAAGCCGCGCGAAGGGGCGGATAGTTTTCGTACGGATGTTTACTGGGTTGGCGATCTGACAGTCAACTGCACCCTGGACGTGATTGAAGCTGCTGACGATGCTGCCATACGTCTGGAACTGATCGAAGGGCCAAATACTTTTGGGTGTGTCATTGATCCTGTGAGTGGAAATATTGAGATCACCCGGGTAAATCGTCTCCAGGACAGGGATCTCGAACGTCCTCATGTGCTGGGAACGGCTGTCGGCGATATCCGGGGAGTCGGTTCCTGGGAAATCAGTTTTGCCAATGTGGACAATCGGATTCTGTTGTGGATCGACGGCGACCTGGTCAACTTTGATCAACCCCTGCTGATCCATCAGTCCTTCGGCGACGTGCCGTTAAATCGCCCTGGTGAAGCAGATACGGTTCCAAGCGGGATTGCAGTTCGCAATGCCACGGTGATTGTGAACGACCTGGTGCTGCAGCGCGACATCTACTATCGCAATGACGCCTATCAGTTTTCGCAGGAGGAAAACTTTACATCGACCGGCAGTCATGCTTCGTCCCGGTCACAGGAAGTCGGCAGTCCCTGGGCTCTGCATCGAAAGCTGGGAGATCCGGAGGCCTGGGCGGAATACTATTACACAGAATCTAAAAAATCTGACAAACGGAACGGACGTTACTCAGAGTACAAACTGAACGACGACGAATATCTAATGTTCGGTGACAACTCTCCGCGGAGCAAAGACAGTCGGCTGTTTGATTTCTACAACCGTCCGCGCTGGGGGGTGGAGGGACACCGATATGCTGTTCGAGAAAATGACCTTATCGGAAAAGCACTGTATGTGTTCTGGCCGCACGGCGTTCCGTTTTTGAACGGAGGAAGGGGATTTGCAGTGACAAATCATAAACAGCAGTACTACGACGAAAGATCGGGGAAATTAACGGGTGTCGCAATTGATTACCCCGGTTATCGATTTCCGTTTTATCCGAACGTGTCACGAATGAAGAAAATACGCTGACAGATGTTGCCTCAGGGTGACCTGTTGCGGCCGGTGAGAAGGAATCTCAGATGTCACTGTTGCGGTGCGAAGGACTCGTTAAGGATTATCCAGGCAAGCGTGCCGTTGATGGCGTCGATTTTGACGTGGAACCTGGAGAAATTGTCGGACTGCTGGGACCGAATGGTGCCGGAAAGAGCACAACATTTCGGATGGCGTGCGGACTGATTGCGCCCACGGAAGGACAGATCATTCTGCGTGGAACAGATGTAACACGCTGGCCAATGTATCTTCGGGCACAGCACGGGCTGGGTTATCTGCCCCAGGATCAAAGTATATTTTCACGGCTGTCTGTGGAAGACAATATTTTTGCCATACTGGAGCTGCGCGGACAGAGTCGGTTCGAAGCCGAAGAACGCGTTGAACAGTTGCTGGATGATTTCGGCCTGGAGTCCAAAGCTCGTCAGCGATCGGGCTCTCTGTCGGGCGGAGAACGTCGTCGGCTGGAGATCGCCCGGTCACTGGCCAGTGATCCGGAAATCATACTGTTGGACGAGCCGTTCACCGGGATCGATCCCACCACAATCCACAGCATTCAGGACATCATTCGAAATCTGAAGGATCAGGGCATTGCCATCCTGATGACTGACCATCGCGAGCGTGAACTGCTTACCATTGCTGACCGCAGTTACATCATTTGTGACGGCCAGGTCATCGTATCGGGCAACGCAGAAACGGTACTGAGTGATTCTGACGCAATTTCCAGTTACTTTGGCAAACGCTTCGATGCCGAATCAATCATTGAAAGTAGGAATTCGTTTCGGAAGGCGGGATGATGACTTCAGGATTTGACGATGATGCACCCGTTGAACCATTGACGTCACGTGGACGTGACTGGCCCTGTTTGCGACAGTTTGGACTGTTTATGGAGAACAAAGTCGGCGCGCTCCAGAACATGTTGCGCCGTGTTGAACGTTCTGATCTGAGAATTATCGGACTGTCGATCGTGGATTCTGCTGACTGTTCCATTGCGCGACTGATTACCAACAATTACGAGCGCTCACGGGAGTTGCTGGAATTTTCGGGCCTGACGATGTTTGAAACAGATGTGATTGGTGTCCTGCTGCCGGATACGGATCAGCCGCATACAAGCGTCTGCAGCGGCCTGATGTCGGCAGAGCTGAACGTGCAGTATGTTTATCCACTGATGTATCGCCGCATGGGACGCGGATCGATTGCTGTTTACGTGGACAATATTGATGAAGCTCTGAGAGTACTCAATGAACAGAATTATGACCTTGTGACCGAAGACGATTTGCTGGAATACGATGAGTACTTTGGCTAAGTCCGCGCACAGCGGCAGTCTGTCCACAGCGGCTCCCCGGATTGTGAGAAATTCAAAGAGGTGATCTGCGTGTGTTTCAGGTGAGGCTCACCTGCCCGATGATGCGAGGGACGGGGTGTATTGCTTCAGGTTGAAGGGATTGAAACTGCGCAGCCGTCCGACCGTCGCCAATTCGCCTGTTTTTTTGACCTTGGCCAGGCCAACACGGGACGGAACGAGTATTGTTGCCAGCCTGATGTGGCTGAACAGCTCCAGAAACACGCCGGAATGTTCCGGCAAAAGCCATGATTCCTTCCAACCGTCTTCGAATTGTGCTGGCAGCGTCCGAAGCGGTCCCCTGGTTTAAGACCGGTGGTCTGGCTGACGTGACGACGGCTTTGGCACGTGCGCTTGATCAACAGGGACACGACGTCACCGTCATCGTGCCGGACTACGCAACGATTCGGTCCGGCCGTGACGATCTTCTGCCGAACGTTACCAGTACCGGGATTCGATTCGCTGTCAATATAAACGGCGAGACTGTGCCGGGGACTGTCCGCTGGGCGACACTTCCGGAGTCCGGTGTCAAAGTTCTGTTGCTGGCACAGAATCGTTACTTCAATCGTTCGCAGTTGTATATGGAAGACGGAGTAGGCTATGAGGACAACTGTGAACGGTTCTGCTTTTTCAGCCGGGCTGTCATGGAGGTCTGCAGTCAAATGGTTCTACGACCGGATATTATTCACTGCAACGACTGGCAGACCGGGTTGATCCCCGCGCTGCTGCACTCTCAGTTTGCCGGTCGGCCGGGTTTCGAAAATGCTGCATCGGTCGTAACCATTCACAATATGTCGTTTCAGGGACAGTTCTGGCATTTCGATATGCCGCTCACCGGCATGGACTGGCGGTACTTCTCGATGCATCACATGGAGCATCAGGGGCATCTGAACCTGCTAAAGACCGGCATCGCTATGGCGGATCAGATCACCACGGTCAGCCCTACTTATGCCAGAGAAATCTGCACTCCCGAGGGAGGATGTGGCCTTGACGGGTTATTAAGACACCGACGGTCGGACCTTACCGGAATTCTAAACGGGATCGATCAGACCGTCTGGAATCCGGAGACAGACCCTCACCTGTGTTCTCGTTTTTCGGCTGCGACACCTCAGCCGGGCAAGTCGGATTGCAAAGAATATCTGCAGAAAGAAATGGGTCTTCCGGTGCGAAGGGACGTACCTCTGTTCGGGGTGGTTTCGCGAATCTCTGATCAAAAGGGATTCGATCTCATCGTGGAAGTATCCGGCCGCATGCTGTTTCAGGATTTGCAGCTGGTGATTCTTGGTACCGGAGATCCGCGATATGAGACTCAACTCCGGCAACTTTCGGAAAGATTTTCATCGCGTGTTGCCGTTGTGATTGGTTTTGATGACAGTCTGGCCCATCAGGTCGAAGCCGGATCCGATGTGTTTCTTATGCCAAGTCGTTTCGAACCCTGTGGTCTGAACCAGATGTACAGTTTGCGGTACGGGACGGTGCCGGTGGTCAGACGAGTTGGGGGGCTGGCTGATTCCGTGACCGATGCCAATGATGAAACCCTGGCGGATGGATCTGCGACGGGTTTCGTTTTCGATGACTACTGCAGTACCCGGCTGGCAGAAACCATTGAACGTGCGGTCACCACATTCAGGCAACCAACCGTATGGAAAAAAATCGTCGCTGCCGGCATGTCCCGTGACTGGTCCTGGTCCCGCAGTGCCCGGCAATATGTCGACGTCTACCACGAGGCACTCGAACGTCGCCACGGACGTGGTAAAGACGGTCGCCGGTAAAAACCGTTTTAGCGCAGTCGGCGTAGTCAACCGGCTGCAGTGAACAGGGTCTTTGACGGAACACCACCGGAGGTCATTCGATGACGTATTCCTGATCCAGCAGGTCTACCGCAGTCGAGACCGAACCTTCGTCCAGTCCGCCATCACGAACAATTTCCGTTGATGCCTCATTGTCGCCTGTCAGTTCTCTGGCGCTGGCGCCGATGCGCCCGGAGGAATCATAAGCATAGGTGATGGCGATGGGTGAACCTTTCGGCAGACTTTTCGGAAGGTTAAAGACTCGAAAATCGCCAATCAGTTCACAGGCTGCCGGGTCAACGGCTTCTCCTTCGAGAATTTCAACATGCACGCGCTGCTGTCCGTCTGAATTGGTGCCGAATCGCTGCGTGACCTCATGCGGGACCGGAGTGTTCCGTTGGATCATGATGTGGTTGATCTTGCGTGACTGATCCGAAGGATCGGTTATTTTGATTCCGAGGGAATGTGAATTGACATCGCTGGTACGGACATTTTTCAGTCGTGTCAGAACCGCCTCCGGAATCTTGGTCGCGTCGCTGCTGCGGGCCTGCATGATCGCTGCGTGGATTGCTGCGCCTTCCGCCACCGCACGTTCAGGCAGCAGTTCGCGGGACGGGTTCTGACCTGTGACTTCCTTCAACATTTGTTCAACGACCGGCATATACGTCGAACCACCTACCAGAATGACTTCGTCCAGACTGCCTGGCTTGGTGCCTGCCTGTTGCATGACCAGTTCCGTGGTGTCCTTGGTTCGCTGCAGCATGTCCGCCGTCATACGTTCAAACTCGGGACGCGAAAGTGAAACGGACAGTGTCTTTCCTTCAAAGTAGACACTGATGGGGACCTGTGACTGGGTGCTCAGAAGCTGTTTCGCATCTTCCGCTTCCTGATGAAAAGTCATCATCGTTTCCGGGTCTGTGGAAGGATCCAGATCGTATTTCTGTTTGAACTGTTCCACGAGGTGATCTGCCAGACGTTTGCTCCAGTCGAGTCCGCCCAGCATGACATCTCCATCCGTCGCAAGCACGCGAAACGCGGTTGGCGTATATCGTACCACGGTGACGTCGAACGTTCCGCCTCCCAGGTCATATACAAGGATGGTACGTTCGTCATCATTCAGGTCGGTGCGTCCCAGAACGTTCTGGCCCCATGCATACGCCAGGGTTGCCGCCGTTGGCTCATTGATAATGTCAACGACATTCAGACCGGCGATACGACCGGCATCCTGTGTGGCCTTTCGACGGACATCATTGAAGTAATACGGTACGGTGATCACGGCATTCGCGATCGGACCGATTTTCTTTTCCGCGTCCTGTTTCATCTTCTTCAAAATCAGCGCGGAGACGAATTCAGGTGATAGTTTTTTATTCTGGTAAACGACATGGTAATCCTTGTTTCCCATTTCACGTTTGACCGCTTCAACGACCTGGTCCGGGCTGGCTACGGAAATTCTTTCAAAAGACGGTCCTACCACGACCCGGTCTTCGTCAAGCAGAACAACGGATGGTGTAATCGGACGAGTATCTGCGTTGTCGATCACTTCAGGTTCACCGTCATCATTCAGATGTGCGATGGCAGAATACGTTGTGCCAAGATCAATACCGACAGTTTGGCCTTCGAGAAACTTCATTAGCGTTACCTTGGTCCTAATAACATTGGGCGTGGTGCAGATTCGGGAGTCAGACGATCAAACTGGAGCCTGGAAGCAGGGCACTGATATATTACTCGATGTACAGACACAGATATTTAGAGAAGGTCTGCCATTCTGGTGGTGCGACAAATAGGATGCAAGTAGTCAGACGCCGGAAGAATCGTCTGGGATAGATATTTTATTTCCACCAAATTCGGTGTCCGTCCTGCTCTGTTACGTTGATCTCTGTTGAAACCACTTGGCGGTTTCAGCAAGACCCGGACCGATTGACACGAATTTACCGAGTAGTTCAGTCAGTCGATCGCCGTTGAGGACACTGCGTCGGATGTCACCGGCGCGATGATCGCCAGGCCTGATATCCACTGATTTTCCAAGATGCTCCTGCAGGATACAGGCCAGTTGGCGTGTTGTAGTTTCTGATCCCGTGCCAACGTTGAGTACCGGATCAGAAAACCGACACTCCATCGAGGCAATGTTGGCTTTGACCACGTCTCTGACGTACACATAGTCGCGGATACATCCGTCGTCTCCACTGACACGCATCGCGTTCAACTGAATTTCTTCACCGGCCATGATTCGACTGCAGAAGATCGCAACCACTCCGGATTCGCCGTGCGGATCCTGACGAGGTCCGTAAACATTCGCATAACGCAGAATACTGTAGTTTAGTCCGTGTTCGACACGGAAACACTCCAGATATTTCTCAACAGCCAGTTTACTGCAGGCATAAGGACTGATAGGCACAGGAAGTGTATCCGTGTCGGCACGTGTACCTTCAGGGACTTCGCCATAGATTGCCCCGCCGGTGCTGGCAAACACGACTTGTTCCACCCGAGCGGCGACACTTGCCGTCAGCACATTCAGTGATCCCAGTATATTGACGGATGCATCCATCTGAGGATCACGCACACTGACTGCAACACTTGCCTGGGCTGCCTGGTGGTTCACGTGGGTCGGACGAAAATCCGCAAAAGCTGCATTCAGCGAATTTACATCACAAATATCAACTTCGTAAAAAGCGGCCTTTTCCGGAACGTTTTCCCTGTGACCCGATGCAAGATTGTCAACTATCCCCACCTCATAGCCGCACTCCAGCACCCTGTCAGCCACATGGCTGCCGATAAAACCTGCGCCACCGGTAATCAAGATTCGCATAATTCATCCGTCTCCTCTGGCATTTTTGCAGGGTGTCTGCTGAACTGGCCGGATGCAGTGGACGGGAACAGAAGACCGTAAGGACTGCCGGTCAGTGCCCCCCAACGTATTTCGCGATATTATCAGTCGCGTCGTGCTGAATTCTCGGCATCCTGGACTGCATTTCTCTTGCCGTGAAGCCCTTGCCTGTCCGTTCATTCATAATTTTCATGAATCCGGGTTGAATGCCCGGATTTGGACGAACAAATCCCGCAGTGAAGCGAGTATTTTGTTCAGAACTGAGTGGGATTTCGGTTATTCATGAGGCTGCCATCAGCTGAGACCCGTTCAATTCATATCAAATGCTCCAGACCGGCTCCGCTCAGCCGTTTTGACAGTCAGGTTCTCATGTCTTTGTATTTCTTCAACGTGGGGATGATGATCACACTGGGATTGGCGATACCTGTGGCGCCTTCTGTGCGGGCGGCAGAGCCGGTGCTTTCCACAGTGGACTTCATCGATCAGCAGATCGCACAGGCGTGGGATGATAATGAAGTCAAGCCGTCCGGTCCCGCAACGGATGAAGAATGGGTCCGGCGAAGTTATCTGGATGTCGCCGGACGAATACCGTCGCTGCAGGAGACCACTGACTGGCTGGAAAGCAGGGATCCTCGCAAAAAATCAGTTCTGATCGAGTCGCTGCTGGGGGGGGATGACTACGTTCGCAACTTTACGTCGATCTGGACCAATGCATGCATTGGCCGGGGAACTCCGCGACGTGTCAGCCGGAACGCACTGGAGAAGTTCTTCCGTGAAACTTTTGCAAAAGGGCGTCCCTGGAACGAGGTTGTCAGGGATCTGGTTACGGCGGAGGGACATTTCGAGGAAAACGGAGCTGTCAACTACATTCTGGCTCAAACTCAAACACCTGATGATGCCGTTCAGTTGACGGCCAGAACGACTCGTTTGTTCCTGGGAATCCAGGTTCAGTGTACTCAATGCCATGACCATCCGTTTAACAATTGGCAGCAAAGCCAGTTCTGGCAGTACAACAGTTTCTTCCGTCAGGTACGCCGCATTGATCGTCGTCGCCAGGATCCCGAGTCCGGGCGTCTGGTAGATGATTACTCGGAAGTCGTTCGTGGTGTCTTTCAGGGACCGGTGTATTTCGAGAAAAGAAACGGTTTGATGCAGGTCGCGTTTCCGGAGTTCCAGGGACGCAAAGTCGATCCGGCAGCGGACGACCGCCGCGCCGAATTTGGACGGCTGATGATGGAGCCGGCAGACGGTAATTCACCGCTGATTGCTCAGGCGTTTGTGAACCGGATGTGGGCTCATTTCTTTGGCTACGGATTTACTCGTCCGGTGGACGATCTGGGTCCGCATAACCCTCCCTCGCATCCCGACCTGCTGATTCGACTGGGCGCCGATTTTGCGGCTGCCGATTATGACGTGAGGCAGTTGATTCGCTGGATCACCAGCAGCCAGGCGTATTCACTCACCAGTAAACTGAGTGACAATAACCGGATGGATAATCCATCTGCCGGTGAGATGCCTTTGTTTAGTCATGCCTATCTCAAATCCATGCAGGCAGAACAGTTATATGATTCTTTGATTGTTGCGACCAGAGCCCACCAGTCGGGTAACACCGGCTGGGACACACAGGAGAAACAGCGCAGACGCTGGATGCAGCAGTTTGTTGTTGCCTTTGACAACGATGAAAACGACGAGGCGACGACCTTCAACGGCACGATTCCTCAGGCGATGATGCTGATGAACAGTGAACTGTCAGAGAAGGCCGTGAGTGCAGAACAGGGAAGTTTTTTACATCAGGTGCTCACCGGATCGGATTCTGAAGGGAAGAAGCTGCAGCAGCTGTATCTGGCAGCGTTCAGTCGTCATCCGACCCGCAGCGAAATCTCTCGAGCACGGCGTTTGTTTCGAGCGTACGGCAGAACCGGTCAGGTTGCCGCGTTTCAGGATCTCTTTTGGGCTTTACTGAACTCAAATGAGTTCATCATGGTGCATTAGTATCGATTTGGTATCACCCTGATCATTTTTTTTCTGACCGACGATTGACATCGGAGTTTGCCATGGCGATCCGGAATAACTGCGGCATGAAGCGTCGACACTTCATGGAACATGTAGCCACTGCCGTCTCTGCCATTCCGGCGTTGAATTTTCTGTCGCACGTTACGACCCACGCCGATACCGTGCGGGCTCGTCGAAAGGCCTGTATTCTCATGTGGATGGGCGGCGGGCCTCCGTCCATCGATATCTTTGATCTGAAACCGGGATCAAAAAACGGCGGAGAATTCAAACCGATCGAGACGGCCGCTCGGGGAGTGCAGATCAGCGAACACATGCCGGAGACGGCAAAAGTCTTTCAGGATCTTTCGCTGGTACGGTCCATGAGTACACGGGAAGCGGATCACAGCCGCGGTCGGTACTACATGCACACATCTTACGTCCCAAATCCCACGGTCACTCATCCCACCTTTGGATCGATCGTGAGCTATCAGTTCAGTCAGCGATCTCATTCACTTGAAATTCCCGCATTCGTTTCGATTGGTGGAACATCGGGTGATGCCGGGTTTCTGGGAATGGCACACGCTCCGTTTGTCGTTGATTCCTCGGGACGTATCAAAAATGCACCATCTGATGAGAACAAGCGCAGGCTTCCCGGACGACTTGCAATGCTCGAAGAAGTGGAAAAGAGTTTCATTAGATCCGGCCGTGGTGATTTGCCTAAAGACCACCTGAGCGTCTATCGGAATGCTGTGAACCTGATGACTTCTCCGCAGATGGCTGCCTTTAATGCGGATTCGGCCTCCGCGGCCCTTGGACTGGAACAGGAATCTTCGCAAACCAGAGAACTGTACGGACAGAATTCATTTGGACGAGGGTTGCTGATGGCCCGAAGACTGGTTGAAGTTGGAGTCCCGTTCATCGAGGTGAATATGGGCGGATGGGACCTCCACCAGAACGTATTTCGGACACTTCGTGATCAGCGTCTTCCGCAACTGGATCAGGGCCTCTCGGCACTTGTTCAGGATCTGAAGCAGCGCAGCATGCTGGACGATGTTGTGCTGGTGTGGATGGGAGAATTCGGGCGGACGCCGCGAATCAATCAGAATGCGGGACGCGATCACTGGGCTGCCAGCTGGACAACTCTTCTGGGTGGAGGAGGACTCAACAACGGTCAGGTAATCGGGGCAACAGATTCGGACGGCGTTGGAATTGCAGACGGCAGTCAGTCGTACCTGCCAGGTGACATCTGGGCCACCGTTGCCCATGTACTCGGAATTCCACTCAACACCGTCTACACATCAAAACGAGGTCGTCCCATGAAACTGGCCAACGGCGGTACGCCTGTCAGGGAACTTGTGAGCTGATACCGGTGATGTTCCGGTTCATTGCGGACCGGAAATATCGAGACACGATTTGTACATCTGCATTTTCAACAGGTCAGTGCTTCGGTCTGGCTGATTGTGATGCCGTGGTATCCCTGCCGACGCACCGGTCCGGTAACAGTGCGGAGCCGCCGAGAAAACGACCGTTGAAATTCAAACCAGTGGATACAATTGTTAGCACAGACATTAAGCCGGTTTTCGTGTCTTCATGAACCCTGATGATCAACCAGCCAGTTTGCTCAGCGACGACGAATTCATTCGTCTGTTTACCAGCAACCAGCGTTCATTATTCCTTCATATTCTGCCTCTCGTGGGCAATGGACCGGATGCTGACGAAGTTCTCCAGGAAACAAATCTGATCATGTGGGCCAAACGCGAACAGTTTGAACCTGGCAACAGTTTTCTGGCGTGGGGACGAGCGATCGCCCGGCTTGAAGTCTTTCGATTCCGGCGTACTCGCGGCAGAAAACTGAAATTTTTGGAAGGGGATCTGCTGGATCGTGTTGCCGGTCAGACGGAAGCTTCTTCCGACGAACTGGAACTGCGGCGAGAGGCTCTGGATTACTGTTTTCAGAAGTTGCAGGCCAAAGATCGAAAACTGATTCGACTGCGGTATTCGCCCGGAACGAGCGGTGACGATATTGCCCGGCGACTGGGACGACCGGCGAATTCGGTGTATCAGTCTCTCGGACGCATTCGTCGTACTCTGGCCGGATGTATCCGTCGGCGACTGGCGTCAGGAGAGGTCAGATGACCGATCCAATGAAAGAGGCTGCCCGGCTTATCAGTTGCCACATTGACGGAGTGATGTCGGAAGACGAGCAATCCCGTCTTGCCGCGTTGATGCGTCAGGATTCCGGTATTGTTGAGTTGTACGTTGACATGATGCTGCTGGACGGACATTTAACGTGGGGAGCAGTGAACAGCCCGTCGGTGTCTTCGGAACGGACAACTGACAGTTCGGTTATGCAGACTGATGCGGGAAGTGATTCGTCACTGGCTCAGTGGAAACACGGTGCCGTGTCTGCGTCTGTACGCAAACGTCAGTGGTCACGTCCGTGGTCGGTCACACTGGGCGTTGTTCTGATTGCGGTATGCGTGCCGGGCCTCTTTCGGCTGTTTCGCTCTTTCGGCCCGGTCACGTCGGTGGGGCCGTCAGCGACTCGTGCATTGATTCACGATCCATCGGTCGAAGATCATTCCGGTGACGAACTGTCTCAATCGCCTGAGCTGAATCCACTTCATTTTGACAGTCTGACCCGCCCCATTGTCGTGGTCCCGTCGGTTTCGACGAGTGATACTGCAGACCGTCCCGACGTTGCCCGGAACTTTTTTAGGGAAGGATTTTCAGACGAAGACATCATTGCGGCAATCAATCAGCAGATTAGTCAGACTCTGAGGGAAAACGGAATTCCGCCGTCTCCCCGGGCACCGGCTGAGGAATGGGCACGACGAGCCTGGCTCACTGTGGCAGGGCGAATTCCGTCGGTTGATGAGATCCGGTCCACACCTGCCGGAACTGAGAGTGAGTCGCGTCGGGTGATCATGGATCGACTGCTGCACAGTCCCGAGCGCAGCCGGCGGCTTGCTGAAGTCTGGACAGGTCTGCTGGTCGGGCGGTCCGGGCATCAGCGCATCAATCGCTCTGCGCTGATGGAATATCTTTATGATGCGTTTCTTGAAAACCGACCGTGGATCACTGTTGTTGGTCAGTTGATTAGTGCTGAAGGAAGCTCGGACGATAACGGTGCCACCAACTTTCTGCTGGCGCATCTTGATAATCAGGCGACACCGGCCACGGCCGTGACCGCTCGATTGTTTCTTGGCGAACAGCTTCAGTGTGTTCAGTGTCACAATCACCCGTTTGCACAACAGGTACAGCAGCAGGATTACTGGGCCCTGAATGCTTTCTTCCAGAATGCAGAAGCAACCCTGGATGATGTGGGTCGTTCCACGTCTTCGCGTCAGGATCAGACGTTTCGCCTGGCCGATCGTCGGGTGGCAGGAATGACGTTCTACGAAACCCGAAACGGGCGGCAGGAGGCTGTTGTGCCTGCATACGATGGTCGCAAAATTCCGGCGGAAAGCAGTGTCCACCGCCGCGTCGTTCTGGCGGAATACCTGGCCACGGATTCGCAGCTACGGGTGGCCCGGGCGATGATCAATCGCATGTGGGCCGAATTCTTTGGATTTGGATTTACCAGTCGTGTTGACGACATGGGCCCGCATGCTGCCGTGAGCCATCCCCAACTGCTGGGTTTGTTGTCCGACGCTTTTGTTGCTTCCGGGTATGACCTGCAGCGACTTCAAAGATGGATCGCACTCTCAGACGCATGGCAGTGCAGCAGTCAGGCGACTCCGGAGAACGAACAGGATGCACCCGAATCAGGGATTTTACCTCTGTTCAGCCGAGTTTACATGCGGAGGATGTCTCCGGAACAGGTCTACGATTCGATTCGAGTGGCCATTCGGGCCGTCTCAATGCAGACCCGGGAGACGGCAGAGGAATCAGATCATCGACGTCGATGGATCAATCAGTTTGCCCGACCGTATGATACCGATGAAAATGATGAAACCAACGAATTCGTGGGCGGGATCACTCAGGCTATGGTGATGATGAATGACGCCGACGTCAATTCTGCCATTCGCCGGGCGATCGAAACACTACTGGCCCGAGATGATCTGTCTTCGTCGGTCGACCGTGTCCTCGAACAGGTTTCACTGGCGGTGCTCACTCGTCGTCCCACATCACGGGAATCCGCCCTGTTTCGTCAGTATCTCAAGCGGACGACTCGTTCCGCCGGCCGTCGAACTGCATTGCCTCAGGTGACCGAAGATCTGCTTTGGACCTACCTCAACAGCAGTGAATTCCAACTGATCCACTAATGCTGTGTGATCAGCTGTGGCCCGCAGTATCAGGGCCAACAGTCGTAATCGAGACGCTGATCCGACAGCAACTTCTGAACGGAGATTCAGGGATCTGAAATTACGGGTGACCAGCCTGATGCAGACTCAACAGCGCAGAGTGTCATCTCAGCGGCAGCGTCCTTCCGGACCACTCAGCACGCATCGAGCCTGTTCAGGGTTTCAGTCTTCATTACCTGCTTCCAGGACCGACAGGAACGCCTTTTGCGGAATTTCCACTTCTCCGAACTGCTTCATCCGTTTTTTGCCTTCCTTCTGTTTTTGCAGCAGCTTGCGTTTTCTGGAGATGTCACCGCCGTAGCACTTTGCCGTCACATTTTTGCGGTAGGCAGAAATCGTTTCGCGGGCCAGGACTCGTGTTCCGATCGCTGCCTGGATGGCAATCTCAAACTGGTGCCGCGTGATTTCCTTCTTGAGTCTTTTCACCAGTGCACGACCTCGACGGTCGGCCGTCGTTCGATGAACAATCGTTGACAACGCATCGACACGATTTCCTTTGACAAGAATGTCCATCTTTACCAGATCGGCCGCCTGGTAGCCGATCACTTCGTAGTCCATGGTGCCGTAACCGCGAGTCACACTTTTGAGCTTATCGTACATATCGTAGACAATTTCACTTAAGGGCAGCTCGTAGATCAGCTGGGCCCGCTGAGGCCCCAGATATTCGGTGTTTTTGTAGACACCTCGCCGGTCCTGACACAGCTGCATCAATGTACCCACGTTTTCTGCCGGGACGATAAAACCGACCCGAGCGATCGGTTCGCGAAACTCTTCAATCACTCCTGGATCCGGAACGTCCTGAGGATTGTCGATAACCACTGTTTCGCCCGTGCGCAGCAGTAACTCAAACGTCACGTTGGGTGCCGTCTGGATCAGGTCCATGTCCTGTTCACGTTCCAGACGCTGCTGGATGATCTCCATGTGCAGCAAACCCAGGAATCCACACCGGAACCCGAACCCAAGGGCATCACTGGTTTCCGGAAAGAACGAAAAACTGGAGTCATTCAAACCCAGTTTCTGAAGCTCATCGCGGAGGTTTTCAAAATCCGTCGCATCGATCGGATACATGCCGCAGAAAACCATCTGCTTTGGTTTCTGATAACCAGGCAAAGGCTCTTCGGCCCGGTGCCCCGACAGTGTCACCGTGTCTCCGACTGTGACGCGACTGAGGTCTTTGATGCCGGTCAGAATATATCCCACCTGGCCGGGCCCCAACTCATCGCAGGCGGTGAGGTTCGGGCGAAACTGTCCGATTTCAATGACTTCACTCTGCAGACCTTCCCGCATAAAACGAATCGTGTCCCCTTTGTGAACACAACCATCGACAACGCGCACATACGTAATCACACCCCGGTATTTGTCATACTTGGAGTCAAACACCAGTGCCTTCAGCGGAGCGTTGCGATCGCCGCGGGGGGCCGGAACGCGTTTGATGATCGCATCGAACACATCGTCGATATTGAGTCCTGCTTTTGCGCTCACGCTGAGAGCTTCGGTGGCGTCGAGTCCCAGAACCGATTCAACCTCTTCCAGTACTTCATCAATCCGCGTCACCGGCAGGTCAATCTTGTTCAGGACTGTGACGATCTCCAGATCCACATTGATGGCCGCGTAAGCATTGGCCACAGTTTGAGCCTGGACTCCCTGAAACGCATCAACCAAAAGTAAGGCACCTTCACAGGCCGTCAGACTGCGACTCACCTCGTAGTGGAAATCGACATGGCCCGGGGTGTCGATCAGATTCAGTTCGTAGACATCGCCCTCAAACGTATAATTGATCGTGACCGATCGTGCCTTAACGGTGATTCCGCGGTCACGCTCAATTTCCAGATCGTCGAGGATCTGTTCGCGAAACTGCCGTTCTGTGATCGTGCCGCTCCTCAGCAGCAACTGATCGGCGAGTGTGCTCTTGCCGTGGTCAATATGAGCCACAATGCTGAAATTGCGAATGAATCGCGTGTCCATAATGAATGGCTGAAATGACAGAGGAGATGGAAGAGGATCAGAAACGTCGGATTGATGGCCTGCTACGCGAACCGGCCACGCATAGTATCCATTCACCCTGGATCGGGTCGAGAGCGTCGTTGAAGGAATCCCGGTTGAAAGAAGGAGTTCCAGGATATTGACTGCTCAACTGTGTCTGCAGCGGTGGTTCACATGCGAACCTGGTCAGACGATGCTATGCTGCCCTGCCTGTACAGGATGGAATTTGAGGAGCGACCGGTCGAATGAGTGATGCAGTTCAACCCGACGACCAAAAGACCAAAGCCGCTGAAGGTGATCAGCGACTGTCGGCAGATATCCAGGATCCGCCTTCCGGCATGGGCAGTATTCTGCAACAGATCGGGCCCGGTCTGATCATTGCGGCCAGTATTGTTGGTTCCGGTGAGCTGATCATGACCACCAAAACCGGGGCCAGTGCGGGCATCGTACTGCTGTGGCTGATCCTGCTGGGATGCGTTATCAAAGTGTTTGTGCAGCTGGAGCTGGGACGGTTCACCGTCAGTAGTGGTGAAACCACGCTGACCGCACTGAACCGGGTGCCCGGTCCCCGTACCAAACGTATCAACTGGGTGGTTCTGCTTTGGTCAATCATGGCTTTGGCAACCATCGGCCAGCTCGGAGGTATCGTGGGGGGGGTGAGTCAGGCCGTCGCCATCACGTTTCCAATCACAGGTGACTATCAGGACACGATGCGCAGCCCCGCGTCCCAAAGCATTGTGAGATATGTCGGGATTCAGCAGAAGGATCCGGCCTCCAAAGAACTTGGCTGGGTTGAAGAGGAGCTGGACGAGTTATCCGCGGAGGAAAAAGCAGATCTTCTGCGGCAGGCACAGCTTGTGGTCAACGCTGCTGATGATCAGGAACGCAGTGAACAACTGAATATTCTGAATGGGATGACATCACCATCGACGTGGGATGACCGTATCTGGGCCATCATCATCGGACTGTTTACGGCGGTCACCCTGTACTTTGGGCGTTACAGGATGATCCAGAATTTCTCGGTTGTCCTTGTTGTGTCCTTTACGTTCCTAACGATTGGCAATGTCATCGCACTTCAGGGAACGGATTACGCACTTGAAACATCCGACATCATTCGCGGTCTCTCATTCGGACTTCCAGAAGGTTCGGATGCCATCATGACAGCCCTCGCCACATTCGGAATTATTGGAGTTGGTGCTTCTGAACTGGTGATGTATCCGTACTGGTGCCTCGAGAAAGGGTATGCAACGTCAGTTGGTCCAAAGGACGAATCGGAGGCTTGGCTGTTGCGGGCAACAGGCTGGATCCGGGTAATGAAATATGATGCCTTTGCATCGATGGTGATCTACACGCTTTCCACTGCCGCATTCTTCCTGATGGGGGTTGCCGTACTGCATAAAGATGGACGAATTCCAGGCAATTCGCGACTGGTTGCCACCCTGGCCGAAAGCTATGTTCCGGTTTTTGGAGACTACGGCCGGCTGTTATTACTGATTGGTGCGATTGCCGTCCTGTATTCGACCTATCTGGTTGCCAATGCGTCAAACTCGCGAGTCTTTGCCGACTTCACGGGGGTGATCGGGTTGACTGACCGGAATGTCGATTCCAAACAACGCCGGTTCCTTGTCAGTTTGCTCTCATTCTGTCTGCCGCTGGTCTGCGTCCTCGTTTATCTGGTTGTGAAGGCTCCGTTGCTGCTGATCATGATTTCCGGAACCTGCCAAAGCCTGCTGTTGCCGGTACTGGGTTATGGGGCGCTGTACTTCCGCTATCGTGAAACCGATATTCGACTGCGACCGAGTCGTTTGTGGGATCTGGCTCTGATTACGTCGTGCATTGGTATGCTCATTGTTGGTGGTTACGGAGTCTACAAAGAATTACTCAAGCTGGGCTGATTGCGACCGCAGAAACAGTTATCACCGTAAACGGTTGTTTGGGACGCGGATGCTGACGGGGTTGAGGTGATGCTCAATGGCCGGATCGTCGTTCCCTCTGCAATCGGTCGCACCGGAAACCATGCGGCGGATCCCGACCGGCATGTAAAGCGCGGAGGTTCGACCTGCCACGTCAGTTCCGAGGCCGGGCGGATCGAGTTTCGAAAGGGAGCCAGCGGTCCCCTGTCCCACCAGCCGAGTCCGCCTTTCTCCAGTCGCTGATTCAACCTCCGGGGCCTGCCGGTTCAACGCTGCGAAAATGTTCTTTCGGTGACGCAGGTGGGCAGTGATCCGAAGGCAGAAGAAGCGATCGTCGTCAACGAAGTGGACGTGCGGGTTCAGCCGGCAAACTGAAACGTGCAGACCTCCATATTAACGGCCGCTTAGTGTTCGTTTACTGTGGCAGCGGAAGCGTCAGCCAATGCTTGCTGGCGGTTCGTCCGTATTCCAGGTTTAGGTGTTCTTCCCGGAGCACCAGCGAAATGTCTCCGGCAACCGACGTGCGCACTGTTTCACTGCAATTAGCATCTACCGAATGCAATTGGTGTCCGGGGAACATCAGCAGGTCACCTGTCTTTGGCTGAATCGACCAGGTATCGCGATTCCACCAGTTCAGTTTATCGACGGCCGACTTTTCTTCGTTGTGCCAGTCGTAGTGAAATGCTGATTCGAATGGTGATGTGTTGAGTCGTCGTCCCGCATGAAAACGAATGACGGGTCCGTCTTCCGGAACATCAATGTAGTACACCCATGATATGTCGCTGCACGAATGATTGTGCATGACAATCGCACTGTCCTCATCTCCGCAGGAGGGAAATAGAACGAACCAGCTTTTGAGGCACTGCATTTCAAAGAAAGCGGGCTTCATTCCAAGTACCTGCAGGTACTTGCTGACGTGTTCAGCGAGAGTGCTAAAGAATGGTCGAAGTGATTCCTGTTGATGCAGCAGGATTTGCCCGTGGTATTCACCGGTAAAGTGTTTACCGCCGGCACCACGTTCTACTTCAAACCCAAAATGCTCCGCTTCTTTCCTGAAGGCTGTCTGATGCTTCTGATGGTCTTCCAGACGACTTTGGTAAACCAGCGTAGGGAAGAGTGCATGCAACGTTGCCGAATTATCGTTCGTCGAAATATGCATGGTTGGATTGTGCTTTAAACGGTCCGGATGGCTTCAATAGGAAGTACACCGGGGGAAATATTGACCTCGACCGGACGATCTTCGATTCCAGGCAAAGTGTAAGTGGCGAGTGCAACTGCAGAAGTCATTGTTGCCAGAAACTGCGGTCCAGTGTGCGGAAGTTGATGGCTTCGCTGAGGTGATGTTCCTCGATAGTGTCCATGTCTTCCAGATCCGCGATAGTGCGGCTGATGCGAAGGATCTTGTCATGGGCCCGGGCTGACAGGCCCATGTCCTGCATGGCAGCCTTCAGAAGCTGTTCAGCAGACGATACCAGTTTGCAGTGTCTGCGAATTTCCTGAGGCTTCATTTTACCGTTCACGCTGGTTGTGTCGTGACAGAATCTGGTCAGCTGCCGTTCTCGTGCAGTCACAACCTGTTGCCGCATCTCACCACTGGAGGTGCCGGCGACCTGATCCGACAGATCTCGGAACGGAACGGGAGGCACTTCGATATGGATGTCAATCCGGTCCAGTAACGGGCCACTGATGCGGCTGAGGTAGCGTTCGATCTGCATAGGTGTGCAGTTGCACTGACGACGCGGATCGGAACGAAAACCGCATGGACACGGGTTCATCGCGGCCACCAGCATCAGATTCGCCGGAAACGTGACACTGCCCATGGCGCGGGAAATGGTTACAAGCTGATCTTCCAGTGGCTGCCGCAGGACCTCCAGAGTACGGCGGTCAAACTCCGGGAGCTCATCCAGAAACAGAATACCGTGATGAGCCAGACTGATTTCACCCGGTTTTGGAGTGCTGCCGCCACCCACCAGTCCGGCTTCACTGATGGTGTGGTGCGGCGACCGAAACGGACGACGCAGCATCAGTGACTGCCCGGGCTCAAGTCGGGCAGTCGCGCTGTAGATGCGCGTTGTTTCCAAGCTTTCTTCAGGCTGCAGCTCCGGAAGAATTGTACACAGTCGCTGTGATAATAACGTCTTGCCCGTTCCCGGACTTCCGATCATCAGAATGTGGTGACATCCTGCTGCCGCTACCGTTACGGCGCGTTTAGCGGATTCCTGACCTTTGACATCGACGTAGTCAATGTCGTACTGACCGTAGTCAACCCGAGCGCCCTCCCAGCTGAATTGCACCGGATGCAGTTCCAGATTGCCGGTCAGAAATCCAACGGCTTCAGCCAGCATTTCCACGGCGATCACATCGATGCCTTCCACCACTGCCGCTTCCGCTGCATTGGCCGCCGGCACAACAATGTGAGTGCGTCCGGCAGTCCGTGCTGCCAGGGCGATTGACAGGACACCTTTAACCGGTCGCAGACTGCCGTCGAGCCCCAACTCGCCCACAAACACAGAATTGAGAAACTGTTCGGCCGCCTCTATCTGCTCGTCGGAAATCAAAAGTCCCAAAGCGATTGGCAGGTCCAGTGACGCAGCATCTTTGGGGAGATCTGCCGGAGAGAGATTGATCACGATACGATCAATCGGTCGGCCGTAGCCACTGTTCACCAGAGCTCGTTCAATTCGATGGGTGCTCTCTTTAACGGCGGCTTCGGCGAGACCCACCAGGATGGTTTTTGGAAGTGCGCCGGGCGAAATATCAACCTCGACTTCCACCGGAAGCGCTTCGATTCCAAGCAAAGTGTAGGTGGCGAGTCGCGAGAGCATGCCGTCATTCCGGAGAAACGCCGAACGTGAACTCTGCGAGTCTGACCAGGGACCGCCGGAGATGCAATGCTGCGCGGCGTTCTGAAGTACCTGCACTTCAGTGGACTCAATCCGCAGGCGTTAACCTGCAGGATTCACGGAGGTTCCGCAGGTAACAGGGTTTTCAAAGTATCCGTGTCTGTAAGCGAACCCGACGAACAGGGAGACTGGTGTGGAGTGTTCGCACTGCGACGTATATGCACGGGCCGTCCGTCGGTACCACTTTTATGTCCGATGGTCCGATGAACGGTGCAGCGTTCGGGTTTGTTTTGAAAAGCATGAACATCCGTAGAGTCGAATGTTGAGTTGCAATTGTCAGTACCGCAGTGATCCTCTGAAAACAACTACGCAGATCCCGGTCAGGTCACCAGTTTGGTATCTGGTGGTGGGATGGATCGGCTTGCAAATTTTGTCAATCAGTCAGATACTTGCTGCCGGTTGTCGTTGGGGGCAGGTTGTGATCCGATGTCAGACCGGTTGCTGCCGATTTTCCTGGCTCACTGGCTGTTTCCGTTTGGGAAATTAAGTGATCTTCGGTGGTGATGCTGGTGTCCGGCGTGTGTGGGAGATGGAATCTTTGGGGGACCGGGAATTGTTCTGATTCAACACATGTGTTGGACCAATCCGGGGGCCATAGCTCAATCGGTTAGAGCAGCGAACTCATAATTCGTTGGTTGGGGGTTCGAGTCCCTCTGGCCCCACTTTTTCGCCAGTGTTTTTATTGGTTAGAGGGATGCAGGCTTTTGGCGACGAGTATTGGACGGGTGCAGTGACACCAATCTGACGCCAGTCGGAGAGTCCAGCTGTGGACACGGAAGAGGAACGTGAATTTCTCTCGTGGCTGAACGAGTGGTGGTATACCTTTTCCTCTTGGATTGAAGATCCAGAGAAAGTCCCGGACGACTCGTACCGGATCGCATTGCTGCCGGACACTGTGCGCGGCCAAGACGTCCGACTGTGCTGCGTTGTCATCAGGTCGACTTTGGCGGCCATTCTGTTCGAACGAATATCTGTGCGGCAGACATGGTTGAGAGATCTTTACGCTTTGTGCGTCTCTTCACAGCAAACCGGGGATCGGTGTACCGTGGTAGATTCCGTGCGGGCGATCGAGATCGTCGTACCAGACGGCTGACCGTGGAAGTCCCAGCGCCTGATAAATAGTGGCGGCCAGGTTTTCGGGTCTCTGTGGCTCCGATGCTGGATACGCTCCCAGTTTGTCGGACGAACCGATGACTGTTCCGCCGGTAATTCCGGCACCAGCCAGCAGCACTGTTTGTACACCGCCCCAATGGTCGCGGCCTGGCAGTTTGTACGTGTTTGGTAAGCGAAAGATCTTCGGTGTCCGGCCGAATTCTCCCGCGACGACGACCAGCGTTTCCGTCAGCAGGCCACTTTCGTCCAGGTCGTCCAGAAATGCAGTTAACGCTCGATCGGCGGGAGGAAACAGCATGTCGCGTAACAGGGGGAAAATTGCTCCGTGCAGGTCCCACGTGTTGAAATTGCCAAGGTTGACCTGAATCAGATTGACGCCGGTGTCGAGCAGACGGCGGGCCATCAGCATCGACCAGCCGAACAGGTTGCGGCCGTATCGCTCGGCGATTTCCGGTTTTGCACTGGTGACGTCGAACGCCTGCTGCACGCGACTGTCTGTCAACAGGGAAACAGCTCCCTGCCGGAAACGGTCAAATTTGTTCGCGGCTGCCGAATTGTCCAACTCGCGCCGCTGGGCTTCGATTGAAGCGAGCAGTTCGGTGCGACGGTCCATGCGGGCCGTTGTCAGTCCCTCGGGCAGCGAAAGACCGGGAGCCTTAAACTGAGACCGATCGACCACACGATTCTCACTGCGGCGACGGAAGGCGTAGTCGGGATACGCGCCCTTGACATCGTTGCCGCGATAGGGTGACGCTTCGATAAACCACGGATCGTGTCGACTGCCCATCGTGCCGGCAAACTGGCCGGGAATCACGACACCACCCTGGTTCATATTGAGCAGGCGTTGCGGCAGTACGACGGCTGGCGGCAGATTGCCACGTTGCTCCGTCAGCCGTCCGGCGATCGCGGCGATCGATGGCCAGTCGCCCGGTTGTGGTTTGTTTCGGTCGTAACCCGGCGGCAACTGACTGCGTCCGGTCAGCATGATCGTGTGCGATTCGTTATGCTCGTTCGACGAGTGCGACAACGAACGTACGAGCGCCCATTTGTGGGCGCGCTGAGCCAGTAGGGGCAGATGCTCGCAAATGTGCAGGCCAGGAATCTTTGTCGAAATCGGTTGAAACTCACCACGCACGTTGTCGGGCGCCAGCGGTTTCATGTCGAAGCTGTCGTGCTGAGAAAGTCCACCGGTGAGAAAGACATAGACAACACGCTTCGCCGGTGCGGATTCTGCCGGACTCGCAGCCTGCAGTTGCCGGACATGATTCATACCGAGTCCCGGGAAACCCAGCGCTCCGGCCTGGATTGTCGACCGGCGTGAAAACACGGGATGCTGTACTTTTCTGGTTTCAGTCTGCACGTTGAACCGTTCCCTGCGGTCGTTGCTGCAGTGCGTCTTCTGAAACGCTAATTCGCGTTTTCGTGAAACGCAAGTGCCAGCTCTGACAGTTGTCGTTGCCCTGTTTTGCTGCGTGCATATGAGATACAGATTGATGTAACACGTTCGGTGCATCTGCCGCCAGTCAAGCGAAGGAATCCCGCCACTGAATCAGTCAGGATAATTATTTCATTCTTTCAAGGGGTGATTCTGAGAGAGAGAAGACAGAGGAACAGTATATTATAATGATATAAAGGATTCCTGTCAAACGACTTACGTCGATAAAGTCTTTCAGGTTGAGGGCGTGAAAGAATTAATGTCCGTTGATTTTCGTGGTTCGCAAACTAATGTGTTTCCGACTCTCGAAAGCACTTGGTATTACTAGGGGAACTTTAATCGAACTGTCTGGTATCCGATCCGGGACGCAGCTGATATCCCAGATCGGTACACCTTCCATGACTTGAGGCATCAACAGGTGGCTCTCAGGATCGCAGCAGGCGCACACATGAAAGTTATCCAGCAGAGATTAGGGCACAAGAGTTTCCAGGTGACAGCGGACACCTATTCGCACCTGTTCGCTGATGCAGAGACTGATGCGGTTAACGATGTCAACAAGTTGTTCACCGAACAGGCCGTGGGTGTCTGACGTTTGACACCAATGCGAGCGGAAACCGTGAACACTACGGCCGACGAACTGCAGAAAATACTGTGCTTTTTCTGCTAAGTGGAAGCCACGGACACCCGCAATAAAACTCATAACTCGTTGGTTGGGGGTTCGAGTCCCTCTGGCCCCATTTAGCATAGTGGACTTATTCCCGGGGGGCGGGTGCAGTGCGGATGATGGCGTGGCCGTCGGTGGCCTACGTGTTGGTCAGACATTCCAGAGCTGCACTGGCACTCACGCCCTCCACCGTTTCCACGTGGCCAATCCTGTCCGGAAGGATGAACCGGAGCTGTCCGTCAACTGTCTTCTTGTCCAGCATCATGCAGTCTACAATTTCCTGCTGGCGTGCCAGCTGATTCTCAGGAACATCCACGGGCAGTCCAACGGACTTCAATACTGCCACCTGACGGTCCGTGACCTCGGCCGGAATTCGACCAAGGCGGACAGCCAGGCGGCTTGCGCAGATCATGCCAATTGATACGGCCTCTCCGTGCAGAAGCTCGTTGTAGCCGGACAGAGCCTCGAATGCATGGGCAAATGTGTGTCCGTAATTCAGTACGGCTCGAAGTCCGGTCGTTTCGAATTCATCCTTGCGAACGACGGCGGCCTTTAGTTCACAGCTGCGAGCTACGATATGAGCCAGAATCTTCGCATCACGGCTGAGCATGCCATCGACGTTTTCTTCCAGCCATGAAAAGAACTGTTCATCCAGAATGACGCCGTATTTGATGACTTCCGCCAGCCCGGACCGATATTCCCGGTCCGGCAGAGTATTCAAAGTTTGAATATCAATGACCACGCCACGTGGTTGATGGAATGCTCCGATCAGGTTTTTGCCTTTGGCATGATTGATTCCTGTTTTGCCGCCGACCGAACTGTCGACCATCGCCAATAACGTTGTCGGTACCTGAACAAATGGCAAACCTCGAGCGTACGTCGCTGCCAGGAATCCAGCCAGATCTCCGACGACTCCACCGCCCACCGCGACGATCGTCGTCTGACGATTCGCCGACATTTCCACGAGCTTGTCATATAACGTTGAAAGTGCAGTCAGCGATTTCGACCGTTCACCAGCAGCCACTGTAACGATCGAACCGTGGGCATCCGCGCTCCGAAGCGCCTGCAAGACGACGTCGGCATGCGGGTTTTGCACGTGTTCATCCGTTACAATCAGAAATCGGCCTGATTTCCGGGCAAGAAGCTGCGGAGTTTCCGGAAGAATCCCGTTACCAATGAGGATGTCATACGATCGGTTGCCCAACTGGACAGAAACTTGCTGGGGGTAATCTGGCATCAGGAGACAACCGGGGCTCAATTCAAAGGATCGGGGATTGGTGACAGTCGGACAGTTGACCATTGACGGTCTTGTCGGTTTGATGGGTGTGCAACTGGTATCCACATTCACCATGAACTCACACGTTCGAATTCACGAGACGATTTTGAGACATGCTGGCAAAGCGTATCATTCCGTGTCTGGACGTTCACGCGGGCCGAGTCGTCAAGGGCGTGAATTTTGTCAATCTGCAGGATGCCGGCGATCCGGTACAAATTGCGAAGAAGTATGAAGAACAGGGAGCCGACGAACTTGTCTTCCTGGATATTACAGCCAGTCACGAAGAACGCGACATTATTCTGGAGGTTGTTTCCCGTACGTCCGAAGTGGTGTTTATGCCACTGACTGTTGGTGGCGGGATTCGAACGGTCGAAGACATTCGGCAGTTGCTGAACGCCGGCTGTGACAAGGTTTCCATCAATTCTGCGGCCGTCACAAACCCTCAATTTGTACAGGAAGCAGCAAAACGTTTTGGCAGCCAGTGTATTGTGGTCAATATTGATCCCAAACGCGTTCAAAAGGACGGCACGGAATTTTGGGATGTGCACATCAATGGCGGGAGGATTCCCACCGGACTGGAGACGGTGGCCTGGGCGAAAAATATTGAACAACTGGGTGCCGGTGAAATTGTGCTGACGTGTATGGATGCGGATGGCACCAAAGACGGGTACGACCTTGAAATTACCCGGGCTGTTGCTGATGCGGTGTCGGTCCCGGTGGTGGCCAGTGGTGGTGCCGGATCACCTCAACATCTGCTGGAAGCGGTTACGGACGGTGGTGCCAGCGCAGCACTGGCTGCCAGTATCTTCCATTATGGCACGTATACGATTCAGGAAACAAAACAGCATTTTGCGAAACACGGTGTTCCTGTACGAATGCACGAAAGTGTCTGAGATCTGCGGAACCGAATGTCAGACTGAAAAAAAACGTTTTAATCCTGTTAGTTTTGATACTGAAGGTTTGCAGGCAGTGGATGTCGCGTCCGAATCCGAACTGAATAAAACGGCATTGGTTCAAAGGAAAGTGTGGTAAGCGATGGTGCAGGCACGTGAATGGGTCAAATCCAACTTTGATCCTCAGGCGGACATTGAGATCAACAAGATCTTTCGTATGGGGGTCAAACAGGGCTGTTCGGACATTCATCTGCAGGTGGGACGACCACCCGTTTTGAGAATACGCGGAACTCTGATGCCGCTGAATATGCCACCGATTTCTGAGTCACAGATGATCAAGCTTGCCTTTCCCATGATGGACCAGCGAAACCTGGATATCTTTCATCGGGATGGCGGGGCCGACTTTTCAAAAGTGGTGAGCTACAAGGACGAATCATGGCGATTTCGGGTGAATCTGCTGACTCAGCTTGGGCTGGTCGGCATGGTTGCCCGAAAGGTCGAACGCGATATTCCAGTTTTTAAAAATCTGTATCTTCCACCGATTATGGAAAGTCTGTGTAAATTCGACCAGGGGATGGTGCTGCTGGCGGGTGTGACCGGTTCCGGCAAGAGCACAACAATCGCTTCGATGCTGGACTGGATCAATCACAACATGAATCGTCATATCCTGACGATTGAAGACCCAATTGAATTTGTTTACACGTCCGACAAATGTCTGATCAACCAGCGAGAAATCGGTATGGATGTGATCGATTTTCATGTTGCTATGAAACATGCGGTGCGTGAAGACCCGGATATCATGCTCGTTGGAGAAATGCGTGACCAGGAAACGTTTGAAACGGCGATCCATGCGGCAGAAACGGGGCATCTTGTGTTCGGAACCATTCACGCCTCAAACGCCCCTGGTACGATTGCCCGAATTATTGACCTGTTTCCGGCCGCCATGCATGCAGCTGTGCGTGCGGCAATCGGTATGAACATGAAAGCAATCGTTGGGCAGAAACTGCTTAAAACAATTGTCGATCAGCCTGGTCGCGTCCCCATCGTGGAAATCATGACGTTCAATCCAACCGTACGAAAACTGGTGATGGAAGGTGCAGACGAAAAGCTGTCCGCTGCAATCCGAATCGGAAAAGAAGAAGGAATGCAGTTGTTTAACGACAGCCTCTATGATTTTGTAACTCAGGAATACATCAGCCGGGAAGCCGCGTTCGAAGTCTCTCCGAACATTGAAGAATTAAAAATGAGACTCAAGGGAATTGAAGTCAAAGGTCCTTCGATATTGTGAAACCGGAAGCTGCAATCCACATATGAACGATCAGGCAGACTGTTCCCTGATTTGCGACCCGACTGGCAAAACGGATGTGATTTGACTTCGGGAAATTCCCCGGATTTCCTGCGTTTTGACGTGGACCGGACTGTCGGGCATTTTCTTGACGGTATGTCCCGCTCCAGTTACGCTTTAGTCAGCTGCCTCCCGCTCCGTTCTTTCTCGGAACACCCTTACTTGTCAAAGAATCCAGCTGAAAGTTTGTGACGTGGCCTGAGTTAACCGTTTGCTCCCGGCCGCAGGAGTTCCCGATGCTGACGTTGTTTGGTCAATCTTCACGTATGTGCGACGGTGTTAACCGTCGCGCATTTTTGCAGATTGGGGGACTGTGCGGCGGACTGACGCTGGCTGATATTCTGCGATCCGAATCGCAATCGACTGCCAGGTTACCACACAAGGCTGTGATCAATATCTTTCTGGCCGGTGGTCCTCCGCATCAGGATATGTGGGAAATCAAGACGGAGGCTCCTGCAGAAATTCGCGGGGAGTTTTGTCCGATCTCAACAGCTGTTCCAGGGATTCAGATTGGGGAATGTTTTCCGCAGCTTGCCGGAATGATGGACAAACTGGCAGTCATTCGGTCCGTTGTCGGAATTAATGCAGGTCACGATGCCTTTCAGTGTTTTAGTGGTTGGAGTCGAGGCAGTATGCGGCCTATTGGTGGGCGACCTTCCATCGGGTCGGTGCTTGGTCGAGTGCTGGGCTCTGCCGATACCGGCATTCCGCCGACGGTTGCTCTGGCTGCGTCAACCAGACATGCCCCCTGGTCGGAGCCGGGTTCCGCGGGTTTTCTGGGTTCGGCATGGCAGCCCTTTCGGCCAGGTCATGAAGGTGCTGATCATCTGACACTTAACGGTGTCACACTTGACCGGCTCAGCGATCGCAGGTCACTTCTGACCGGTCTGGACCAACTCAAACGTACGGCCGATGTGACCGGCAGCATCGACGAAATGGATGTGTTTAACCAGGCAGCGTTCGGGGTGCTGACATCCAGCCGTCTTGCTGACGCGCTGGACATTTCCCAAGAGTCGTCCGAGACGCGAGAACGGTATGGTGACGGCAGGCCCTACCATTATCAGTATGACGGTGCGCCGACGTGTAACGATCACCTTTTGATCGCCCGACGACTTGTGGAAGTCGGTGTGCGTTCTGTAACACTTTCATACGGACGCTGGGACAGCCACGGGGCCAACTTCGATCTGATGCGTCATCACGGTCCCAGACTGGATCAGGCTGTTAGTGCACTGGTGGAAGACCTCGATGAACGTGGCATGCTGGACGATGTGACTGTTGTGGTCTGGGGTGAATTCGGACGAACACCCCGTATTAACAAAGGGGCCGGACGAGATCACTGGCCGCGGGTCAGCTGTGCCCTGCTGGCGGGTGGCGGTATGATGGCCGGGCAGGCCATCGGCTGCACGAACCGCCTTGGAGAATATGCCGTCGATCGCCCTGTTGATATGCAGGAGATCGTGGCCACGATTTACCACAATATTGGCATTGATCCGATGACCACCACGATCGACGATCCGAACGGTCGACCGCAGTATCTCGTCGACAAACGAATCCCGGTACCTGAACTTGTGTGACTTTGACTTAGTTGCGGGTCGGGTGACTGACCGCAGATCGGTTACATCCGGCAGGTTACCAATGGTAACGCTGTTGTTTTGTCTGTTGGCTTTGCCGGCGTCAGCAGCTGAACCCACCCGGACAATTCTGTGGCGTACTCCCGTCAGTGACATTCGGATTTGTGGTGTGAGTGGCCGGAGTCTCGATCTGCCGAGTTCGAACATGGTTCCGATTCGCGCCTGGGCGGGACTGTTGACAGACTCGAACGGCGGACCGTTCGCCGGCGAGTTGAAACAGAAGCATCTGCTGCAGGTGGCGCAGCAGTTTGATCATTGGAAACATGAATTGGCCGGTGACGATGCCACGTCTGAAATCAACAGACGACTTCATCACACCGGTCCGTTTGACCCGGTCTGGTTCGATACGGTGGTAATCCAGGAGGAACATCAGCCGCACCTCCGACTGTTTGTCGACTATGATCTTGATGGAAAGCTGGAGGCCCATGGAATAGTGACATTGGAGTCCGATACAGCCTCACCACAGGACTGGCTTCGCATGTTGCTCACTCGTGACGACACGTCGAATCGTGTGATCGATGGGGAATTGCCGAAAATCACGAAGGCAACCGTTTCCCCGGGTGGTTTCGTTTCGGAATCGACGATAGATCCGGAAAAATTTCAGCAGCTTTACAGGCAACTGAGAAGGCTTGACCGGCCATCCGAACGCAAAAACCATCTGTTGGAAATCGTGGCTCTGGTTGATCAGTTGATTCCTGAACTTGAACAAAGACCGGGGACAGACTCTGTTGAGGTGGCGGATCTGCTGTATCGGAAGGGACGGGCGCTTGGTTATCGAGAGTTGCCCGATGTCGTTGCCCGCAACCCGATCAAATGTCCGGAGCAGCTGAATCGCGAATTTGAAATGACATTTGCACGGCTTCGGAGTCTTGTGGATGTGACGCAGCCTCAATACGTGCTGCTGGCGATTCGCCGGGAACGACGTCGAGGATATCGTGGAGCCGCTCTTGATCTGCTGGAAACCTGTCGACACAACCATCCACATTCCGGGTGGTATCATAAGAAGCGCAGCGATCTGTTGAAGGAACTGAATCTGCCGCTGCTGGCCCACCAGGCTGCCGCTGACCTGTGGCTTAAGGGGGCTCGTCCGGTACGTCCGGTACCGGTGATCTTTCGTATGAGCAGCAAATCTCCGGTGGTGTTCGAGGTTAGTTGGGAGCCTGCACCACCGTGGCGATCTCAGACAGTAACGTTGCGAAATGTATTGCCGGGCGTGGTCGAAGGAGTCGCCTGGCTGCGTGTAAATTCTGCCTACCGGATTATTCTTCCGGAGAGAATCCGGCGACGATTCAGCACAGATGAGGAACTGTTGAGGGCCGGTTCAGTGGTTGCGCTGCGTCAGATCGGAGAGCTCGATCAGTGAACGGGCAATTTCATCGGCGGCATTGGGGCGATGGAGCAGGCGGGCGGCCTGGCTCATCATTTGTCTTGATGAATGATTGTTGACCAGGGCGTGAACAGCATTTGCCAGATCGACCTGCGGATGTGAACCGGTTTCATCGATAACCAGTGCTGCTCCCTGTTGCCTTAGAAATTCGGCGTTGCTTTGCTGATGGTTGAGTGCTGCGGTGCTCAGTGGGACCAGGATGGACGGACATCCGGTGGCAGCGATCTCACCCAGTGTGACCGCACCTGCTCTGCTGATCACAAATGCCGAGCTTTCCAGTGTTCCGGGCAGGTCATCGAGGTAGGGCTTTGTGGTGATGCGGGGCTGACCAGACTGTGTGACGATGACGGGACGAATGTTTGAACCGGTCTGGTGGAGAATTTCCCAGCCGTAGGGAAGTTTGAGTCGCGGCAGTGCTGCATGCACGATTTCATTAAGGCGTTGGCTACCCTGACTGCCCCCGACGATCAGAATCCGGCGGGATTCGAGAGTCATTGAAGAGTGGGTTTCATTTGTGGTGTCGGTGTTCCATGACCGCACGGGCATTCCGACACATTTGAAATCAGTGAGCAGCGGAACCTTTTCTGCCGGCCAGGCACAAAAACGTGCGGTTGCCAGCGGCTTCCACCATCGGGTGATTTTTCCGGGCTGAGTATTTGCTTCAAACAGGACTGTAGGAATCCGCGACCGTTTTGCCGCCAGCAGTCCGGGCAGTGACGCGAAGCCACCTGTTGCGAAGACAACGTGTGTACTGATGCTTTTGAACCGTCGCCGGCATCGGAGCACGGAACCTGCCAGAGCCCGTGTCTGTGAGATGTTCGACCACTTCAGACCGGGCGGTTGTGTCACCGAAAGCGAAATAATTGAGCATCGTTTGTCGTCGGCAACGAATGAGTTTTCCAGAACGACGCGATCAATATCCCGATGACTTGTCAAAAATGTAGCTTGTGCATCAGGGTCCTGCTGAAACACTGCCGAAGCCACGGCAATCGACGGTGTTAAATGTCCGCCGGAACCTCCGCCGGAGAATACGAGATGCCTTGAATGATTCCGTGTACCGGTCACAGGCACTGTCTAATTTTCGGTTTCACAGTACTCACTGACACCGTCGGCGGAGATCACCAGCAGTCTTTGTGTGAGTGGATGGTGCATTGACTGGTAATCATGGACTACGCGGTCGCGTACATGACTGATGAGTTTTGGGTGATTCAGTGATACGGCAACAAAGAAGTCACGATTCGGAACGCCTACAATCACTTCCGGACCGAACAGTTCTCTCAATCGCTGGTGAAACGTCGGCCCGAGAATTCGGGCACTGTTGTAAGGATCCGGATTCACGGGAACCAGCATCTGGGGGTCGGATTCATCACCGATCAGATTGACCTGCATGGGGTGGTCAGCGGCGTAGCCTTCCAGATTGATCATGGCGAGTTCCTGCAGTGATTCTACCGAAAGGTTCCACTGCTGAAGCATCTCACCATGGACGAATCGATAAGTATCATCCTCATCGATGACGAAAACCTGAGTTAGCCCTCCGATCCACGGCAATTGAACAAAATCCTTCAGCGTGTCACCCGCGTCTTCATCCGGATACAACATTGGAAGGATACGATCTTCTACCTGTTCAAACGGCGGCATGACCTGTTCAGGCCCCCATTCCTGCAGACGTACGACACTGGTCAATCCCGGCAGGACAATCTGAGAAAAATTTTTGGGCTGCTGCAAATAAGATCGGTAGAAATTAGAAAGGTTGATTTCTGATCCCTGCAGTTCGAGGGCAAATCGGCTTTTCGATTCAACCTGTAGCAGCGGAAAGTGTTTCCGCGCAAGCGCGATCACTTCCTGGCGAAACGGTTCCGGGGGCATGGCCGGAGTTTCTGCAAATCTGACGGAATGCAGGATCGACACACATGTGCTGACTGTTGTGGTGTCCAGTGCTTTGCCTGGAGTGGACTGCAGACTGACCACCAGCATCACATTTTTATGCTCCAGAATCCACAGCCTCCATTCGTAGGGTCGGCGTTTGAACCATTTCCACCAGGATCCGCTGTCGCGGCGGCGAGACGAGCCGGTCCAGCATCGGCTTGATGTCGGAATGTCCAGAGGATCCCCGTGTCGTGACCGTACCACGTCAGGGAACAGTGTCGAGACTGAGAACGCCGGTGCAGACTCTGCGGAGGAATCCGGATCAATCCATGCGGCGTACAGCATCATGGACCATGTTTCAGATGTATCAGCGAACTGCGGCCGAATTTCAGTCACTGATTCTTTTTGTATCAACTGCACAGAATTGGGAAAACGGCATCGAAACCAGTTCGCAGGTCCCTGGAATTCAGAATAGTCCTGTGGACTTTCATGCTCTGAATATTCACAAAAATCTGCCATTGTGTACACGCTCGTTTGTCTGATGAGTTCCACAAATGATTTTATTGACCCTGTCTTAAAATACCCAGCTGACGACAGGATGCACACGGGGCAACAGGGGGTCAGTGACCGGTTTCTGCAGACAGACTGACCCCGGCAGTGGAGTACAACCGAAGGTCTGATTCAGTCAGTTTTCAGATACTCCAGCCGTGTCGATAGTCCTTACGAAGTAACGCGTCTGCAATGTTATCACCAGTGCTCATGGTCGCAGGATTATACGAGATGGTACCTCCTTTCCGGTAGGCAACGTTGCCCAGCAGTACCACTTCAGTAAACGGCCCTGCGTAACCGAAATGGCTGCCGGTGGGAGAATTTGTTTTGCAGGCCGTTATCCACTGTTGATGATGATATGTGTCTGAAAAGGCTGGCAGAGGTTCTTGTTCCGTAGCGGGGTTCGCGTTCAGGATCTGTGGGGCCCTGCCGTGTGCAATTGATATTTTGCCTTTGGATCCAATAAAGAGCGAACCATTCATGGGAAGTTTGGCCTGAACCGCGTCGGCGGGACTCGACATGCCTTCATACCAGTAAATCACGACTTTCTTTTTTCCATCGTAGGCCGGAAAGGTAAAGGTGGTTTTCATTTGTGTTGGACCACAGTGTTTACTGGGGGGCGGCCCCTCGGAAAACACCTTCACCGGACGACCTCCCAGCTTCAACGCCTGAAAAGCCGGATCCATCAGATGAATGGCCATATCCCCAATTGCCCCACATCCAAAATCCCACCAGCCTCTCCAGCGAAACGGTGCATAGGCCTGGTGGTACGGACGTTCGGCGGCCGGTCCCAGCCACAGATCCCAGTGCAGGTGTTCGGGAACAGCCGGTGTTTCCTTTGGTAGATCGATTCCCTGGTCCCACCATCGACCGGGACGGTCGGTAATAATGTGAACTTCCTGAACATCTCCGATGACACCGGAGTTCAACATCCTCACCAGACTGACATATCCGGGGTGTTCATGGTTTTGTGTACCCATCTGAGTCGCCAGATTTTTTTCTGAGGCGAGCTGAGCAATGATGCGGGCTTCTGCCACCGTATGTGTCAGGGGTTTTTCGCAATAGACGTGTAAACCCCGTTTCAACGCTCCGATCGTGGCGGGGGCGTGATTGTGATCCGGCGTGGCAATCACGACCGCATCCAGATTGTCCTGATCGAGCAGCTGTCGATAGTCGTAGTACGTTGTGGCATTTGGATGTTGTTTTGAGACTGCGGCTAATCGTTGTTCATCCACATCGCAGACGGCGGCAATAGTTTCGGTACTTACCGCTGCCAGGTCAGACCGTCCTCTTCCTCCCACACCGATCACACCAATGTTCAGCCTGTCATCGGCACCCGACAGCCGCGATGGCAGAAAAAGAGGAGCCGTGACTGCCGCTGTACTGAGTTTTAAAGCTGAACGCCGAGAATAGAGAGACATACTCAGTCTGCCTGACAGTGGTCAAAGACCGTGGAGGGTGAGGGTTGTGACGCAGCGGGACAAATACAGGTGGCGGTTTAACTGAAAGTCCGGGAATACTGGTGTCACATGCGGGCCAGGCTAGAGAATACACGGAAACCACTAAAAAAAAACACTGAACCGTCTTCACTCGTTTTGCAGGAGTTTTCAGGGATGAAAATCCTGCGTTTCCGGCCAAACGTGCGTGACATCACCACATCAGGCTATCATCAACGAGGTTAACAAAACCACAGGACTACCTGCAGTGGGAGCCAGTCTGGTCAGTGTTCGATCACGGCTGAGGCCCGGAAAATTTTGTCAAACGTTGGTCTGGCGGATGTGCTGTGTGATCAATCCAGAATCTTAATTCGCAGATCTTTGAAATGCACAAACATGCCGGGATCGTGAAGCTGAAGCTGAATCATACCGCGACTGAGTCGTTTTTCGTTCGGGAGATATTCGGTAAACTCTGAGGCCGGTTTGTCGTTGAGATAAAAGCTGAATTTGTTGCCGCGTGCAATAATATGCACTTCATTCCAGTCACCTTTGTGAATGTCATCGACCGACAGAGCTTTATTGATCGAGGTAATTGTTGGTTGGTCATTTTTGTCAATCACCAGACGGTCTCCTCGAAAACAGCGATGCTCTCTGCGGCCGGGGGTGTGAAAATCCCAGGCACCGAGAATTGTGTTTCCGATTCCGGCGTGCCCAAAATCGGCGTGATAGCTTTGAAAATCACGCCGACCGGTTTCATCTTTGCGTGCGCGGATGCTGACACCACTGTTTCCTTTGCCGGGAAAGCGGTAGCTGAGTTTCATTTCGAAATCAGCAATATCATGATTTTCAAAGACCAGATAGCCGCGACCTTTGTCGCCATTGCCAATAATCATTTCGTTTTTGACAGTCCAGGCATCTTTCGCGCTGACCGGCGCAACGTTCCAACCGTTCAGTGTTTTTCCATCGAACATGGAAACGAATTCTTCGTGTGCCGAAACTGACATATTGAACAAAAGTACTGCACCGAATATCGACGTATGACCGATGCCGAACAGTGAATTCATGGAAGTGCTCCGGATTGAAAGGGCCTGACCCTGTACCAATAGTTGGCAACGACAGCGAAGAGGTGGCTGAACGAGCGCACTGTCCGTTTACACGTAGAAAAATGTGCGTTCAGCTGTGGTGGTAAGCAGCTTATGACGATCCTGTTCGTCGGCAAACTCAAGGCAGTTCCGTACCAGATCAATTGAGCTGGCGTAAGTACTGGAACCGGTCAGCTGGTACGGGCAGTCGCTGGCCCACATCAACCGATCCGGTCCATAGCTTTCATACAGCCTTTTGATCATAGGAATCAATTCGTGATGAGGTGGTTGTTTTCTTCCGAGCGCGTAGTATGCGGAGATCTTTACTTTGACGTGTGTATGGTTCGCCAGATGACACAGCCGGGACAGATCAGTGTCCCGGATCGTGCCGTCGATACCGATCCGGGCAAAGTGATCAATCACAACCGGAGTCTCCGGATGACGCTGACAGGCTTCATCAACCGCGGGGAGCTGATCTGCGTCGATCAGGCAGCACATCGGCTGTTTGGTTTCAGCAGATGTTTGCCACATTTCCGTCATCCCGTCCGTCTTCAGCCAGTCCGAAATTCCTTTTCGCGGGTTGATACGGAAGCCGGTCACGCCGCACTGAAGCAACTGTTTCATCACTTTTCCGCAGTTGGGCCTCAAATCATCCACCATGCCGACGACGCGAAACGTGTTCGGGTGGCGCCGCCATGCATCGATCAGATACGTATTGTCAAAGCCGTGAAATGGTGAGTGCTGAATCAGAACGACTCGTCCGACACCATGAGGTCGGGCCACGGCCATGAGCTCTTCGTCAGTGAAACTCCGGGGAGCAAGGTCGTCCGGTGTGGTTCCGGGTGCCAGCTTGAAGACGCTCGTATCCGGAGTCCAGATATGTGAATGAGCGTCGATCCACGGCGTTTGCCCGGCTGCTTCCGATGAGCAGGCCGTTCTGCTGCCGGAAGCAGCGATTGCGACTCCGGCGGCAATGGCTCCTCTTCGGGACATCGGTGATTGCGGGTTCATGGTAGGATTCTCCGAAAAACTTAAAAGCTCTACCCGCTCTTGTTCAGATTGCGAACAACTCCATCCCAGTTTGCGGGCGCGTTTCTGTTGTGTTGAGTGATCTGCATGGCCAGATAGTCCTGTGCCCGATCTTCCGGGGGCATTCGATGCAGACAGGACCATGCGCTGTTCCAGTCTCCCTGAATAAACGCTTCCACTCCTCGTTCAAAATCATCCAGGTGCTGTTGTGTCAGAGATGGCAGCAGTGATTCCGGTGGTACGAGTTCACTGACCATTAACGGACGGTCCATCCCGTAGGGCAGAAGTCGCAGCAGTTTGCGAACCCGGCCTTCCGTCGCTGACAGCTGTGTCCTCACCAGTTGATCCAGATACTGGTCAATCAAAATCGGAACGTGAAGCTTCCGTGTCATGCCTTCAAGACGACTTGCCAGATTTACGACCGGACCAAATACAGTGACTTTGACCTGCTCACGCGTACCGATTTTTCCTGCAACGGCCCTGCCGTACGCGATTCCGACACTGGTTTCAAAGTCAGTCAGTGGATGTTGCGGGTCGGCACGAGCTTTTTCGAATTCGCTGCGAATCGCCAGTGCAGCCCGGCAGGCGTTCAATGGTGATTCGTCCGTTGATATTGGCCACCCCCAAAAACCTAATGCTGCGTCCCCCTGAAAGTCACCGGTGACACCGCCGAATCGCAGAATCTGACTGGTCATCACTTCCAGAGCGAGACTGACACGTTCCAGCAGTCCCATAAGATTGTCGGCCTGTTCCTCAGCACGATGGCTGAATCCTCGCAGGTCGCAAAACAGCACCGTCACATCGCATTCCCGGGGTTCCAGCAGCGATGTGTCGAGATCGCTGCCAACGGCTTCCAGAACCGGTGGCGAAAAGAACTGACGCAGACCTGCCTGCTGTCGCTCCAGTTCCTGCTGCCTCTGCAGTGAGCCAACAATCTCGGCGATGAATTCGGTGAACTTAATGTCCGCGTGCAGATGTTGGCGACTCGTTCGGGTCGCTGTGACAGGGCTCCGACCGGCCAGGTAAAATACACGATTCTGCACAACATCCGAAAAAAATGGAGTGCAGAATGCCCAGTTGAATTCTGCCTGTTGAGTATACGCTGTGGCGTTCTCCTTCGATGTGGTTTCGTCCCAGACATGCAAAATTGATTTTTGCTGAGTGATCGCGTTATGAATCATTCTGGTACTTGGCTGCAGCAGCCCGTTTGTTTCGTAACGACGTTCCTGATGCAGTACACGTGCTTTGTTGTTTTCATCAATGCTGACGACAGCGGCCCCGTCAGCATGCTGAATTCCCGCCAGGAGCAGGCCCAGCAGGGCAATGTGCAGATCACGTTCCACGCCGGACTCTCTGATGACAGCCGGCAGGCTCGTCAGGACTTCGATACGTTTGTCAGCATCTTCATAACGAATATTTTGCAGCTGCCGCCGGTCGATCGCCAGTTGTTGTCCGCCGGAACTGCGAGGGGAGTCACTTTGAGTCACCTGGCCGAGTTCGAATCTGGAATCTCCAATTACAAACGATTGTCCGGAACGCAGTTCCGACGTCTGGATCTCATTACCGTCAACAAAGACAGGGTTGACGGATTCATTCAGGCGAGTCACTCGGATTGCGTCGCTGCGGGTTTCCACACGAACGTGCAGTCTGGAGATTCGAGTGTCCCAGTCAGTGCGGAAGTCCGCCGCTTCTCCACGTCCAAGGATTTTGGATTCACCGGCGGCAAGCACGAACTGACGATCCAGTCGGCGGTCGTCATAAAATGCAAGCAGTCTGAGCATGAAAGCCGAAATTCCCAAACAGGACCATTTATGCGGAGGGACCCAGCCCCTGCATGCGGCGCCAGGTACTCAATTGTCCCAGATGCATCAGCATGTGACCCGAACACATAAAGTTGCACATTGAACCGAGGGTCGGGAATTTTTCTGCCATTGTTTCCAGCGGATTGGGCTGGGCCAACTGTTCGTCGGTGGCTGCAGTGACTGCATCTTCAGCGGATCGGTATCCTGCAAAGAATGACTCGGTAATCACGTGCATAGGGGGATAGACAGAGCCGTCGGGGTCGTCGACACACTTCATTCCTTTGGCAAATACTACCTCGAATCCTTCGGGTACAATCGGTGCCTGTCCGCCGGCCATCCCGGCAATTTTTGGACCATAAAGAGCAAGGTGTCCGAAAATGAATGCCGGATGATTTGAATCGATCGTTTGACCACCGGGCGCGGCCAGCCGACCAAAACTTTGGGGCGAAACACCCTGAATGAGCTGTTCGGCGTAATTGACAGACAGTTTCAAGCCATCACCGATGGTTTGGCCTAAAGAGCGGGACATCTTTAAGACTCCTGATTGACGTGTTTGACGAATGTCGATCGGACACACACCGAACTCAACTTTGCAGGAACTACTCAGCATCGCTCAACTTTGTCATTCATCTTATCAGTATCCTTCGCAGAATTCAGCTGTAGCAGCCCCTCGCATCGTTTCACTCCGTTATTCTTCGCGCCGGGTAACAAAGTCGGGAAGTTGCGCTGTCAGCAGGAGTCTGCTTTCCGGAAAGATGCTCCGGGGTTGTCAGTGATTTGCCTGATTCTTTGCGGGTGGTTGGATGCGATGATTCCGAGTGTAATCACTGGGAGGTGGGAATGTGTGAACGCTGTCCCGACAGTTGATCGTTATGAGGCTGAGGAGCGTCTGTTGTTTCGGTTTGAACGTGCTGTGCAATTCGGTCTCCCACGATTGACCCGTAGATCGAGTAAAATGTGGGCACCAGCACCAGTACCAGCAGTGTGGCCAGCGATAGTCCGAAGCACAGACTGACCGCCATGGGAATCACCATTTGCGCCTGAAAGGACTGCTCTGTGAGGATCGGTAACAGACCGGCAATTGTTGTCAGGGAAGTCAGCAGTACGGGGCGAAATCGTCGGGTACCCGACTCCAGAATGGCTGCGTGCAGTGGGATACCGGCTCTGACGCGGCGGTTGATGAAATCCACCAGTACGATCGAATCGTTCACGACGACTCCCGTCAGTGCCACCAGCCCCAGCATACTGAACAGGGTCAGAGGGAGATGCATGATGGCATGTCCCCAGATGGCTCCCACGAACCCGAACGGGATCACACCCATCACAATTGCCGGCTGAATGTACGAATTGAACTGAATCGTCAGCAACACATAGATAGCAATCAGAGCCACACCCATTCCTGTGACCAGACTGGCAAGCGATTCCGCTCGCTGTTCCTGTTGACCTTCCCAGCGAATACTCAGCCAGGGGTGATCGGCAAGCTGTTTGTTCAAAAAAGTCGCCTGCAGATCATTAACAATGTTTTCAGCATTTCCTCTGCCTTCTTCCACGTCAGCACTAATCGTGATCGATCGACGTTGATTGATGCGGTTGATTTCGGAATAGCCGCGGACGACATCCACCTGTGCCAGTTCCGAGATGGGACGCTGAACACCGTCGCCCGCATCCACCCGAATTTCATTCAGTGCGGCCAGTGAGTTGCGATCGGCTGCAGGATAGCGAACCATCAGTTTCACTTCGTGACGACCTCGCTGCAGCCTCATGACTTCTTCTCCATAATAGGAGGCACGAACTGTACGGGCGATTTGTTCCAGAGGAACTCCCATGGCCACACCGTTCGGGCGGGATTTCAGCTGCAATTCCCATTTGCCAGGACGTGAATCGTCATCTACGTCCCGAACGCCATCGTATGTCTCCAGCTTTCGTTTTGTGGCTTCGACAACCGATTCCAGATCTGTCATGTGATTTGGAGTCGCCAGCAATTTGAATTCCAGTGATTTGCCTGCAGGTCCGCCGGACTGCGCCCGGAACCGGATCGACTCGACGCCCGGAATTTCACCAACAAGCTCTCTCCATCTGTCGAGAACCTCAGCGCTGGTCATCGTGCGCTGAGTATTCTCTGCCAGTTCGACATTAACGTGTCCGACGTGACTGCCTTCCCCGCCGCCACGATTACTAATTCCCCCGCCACCTCCCTGGCTGCTGGCTGTTCCCACCACACGATGGATCGACCGGATCAGTGCCGAATTCGCAGAACTGTGCTGTTTTCCGATTTCGATGATGGCCTTTTCGATTCGTTCGGTTGTCTGATCCGTGATACCTGCAGGCGTTCCGTCGGGGAATACCACATCTGCGACAATTTCCGGACTGTCCACTTTGGGAAAAAAAATTCGTTCCACCGTTCCGTTGGTAACCAGCGATGCGGTCAGCAGGAGTATGGTGAGGGCTGTGCAGCAGGTAACAGCCGGATTCTTCACTGAGTATTTCACCAGCGGGGTATAGATTGCAGCCACGAATCGAGTCAGGAGACTGCCCGTGAATCGGTTGAGTCCTGCCGAATACGGAATGGATGTGTTTCGTTCGTGCGCGAGATGGCAGGGGAGAATAAGTGTACTTTCGATCAGTGAGATAATCAGCATAGCGATGACGGACACCGGCATCACCGCAAAAAATTTGCCCATGGTTCCCGTCACGTACAGCATGGGCGTGAACGCCACAACCGTTGTTGCAATAGACATTGCAACCGACGGTACCACTTCGAGTGTTCCCTCAATTGCCGCAGATATGAACGGCTTACCCGATTCCTGGTGCGCATAAATATTTTCACCGATGACAATCGCATCATCGACCACGATGCCCAGAGTGATCAGAAATGCGAACAGCGACAGCATGTTGAGGGTGTGATCGAAATACAGCAGTACTGCACAGGCGCCCAGAAGCGAAACCGGAATTCCCATCGAAACCCAGAACGCCAGTCGGATTTCCAAAAACAGTGCAAGTACAATCAGCACCAGCGCCAGTCCCTGGAGACCATTGCGGCGGAGCAGGTCGAGGCGGTCACGAACGTTAACCGAGGAATCGCCCCAGATAACAAATTCGTAGCCAGACGGGGGAACTGTGGTTGTCACATAATCGCGGACGGCATTGGCCATCGACAGTAAATCGTCTCTCTTTCCGGCATTGACCGTGATGGCCAGGCCAGGCCGCCCGTTGATGCGACTGATGGCTGTTGTATCGACAAACTGGTCTCTGACCGTTCCTAAATCACTGACGGTCAGAACCACGCCGTCCGGACTGGTGAGGATCGGTATCTTCGCGATTTCTTCTCCCCGCAGCCGTTTGGCCTTGCCTCTGAGTAAATAAGTGTTGCCGTAGCTTCGCAGACTCCCGCCGGGGAGTTCCAGGTTGCGCTGTCGAAGTCGTCGGGCAACTTCGGACAGCGTTAACCCGTACTGACGAAGTGTCTTTTCAGGGATTTCCACGTCGATCTGGTAATCGCGTTCACCAACGATGTTGGCTGCTGAGATTTCATTGATCAACAGCAGGTTGTCGCGAACGTTCTCCGCGACATCACGCAGTTCCAGGTCCAGTGCATCAGTCTGAAGCTTTTGCTTCGCCACAACACCCACTGTGATTGCCGGAGAACGAAATGTGACCTGACGAATGTCCGGTTCCTCTGCCAGGTCCGGGAAGCTGGGAATTCGTTCTATTTCCGACTGAATTTCGTTCAGGACGTTCTGGACGCTCGGTACGTCGGCACGAACTTCGATGACGACGTTGCCCGTTCCTTCCATCGCTACAGAAGTAATCTTCCGTATTCCCTCGACCGTCCGGACGGCTTCTTCAATTTTCTGACAGATCCCGGTTTCGACTTCTTCGGGACTGGCGCCCGGATACGCTACTGCCACCAGAATGATTTCCAGATCAAACTGCGGGAACTCTTCGCGCCGCAGCATGGATCCGCTGAGCAAACCCACGGCAAGGATTGCCACCATAACCGTGTTCATAGCGGGCGTGTGGCGAACTGACCAGGCGATGATTGATCTCACTGTAGGCTCTCCTCACGGACTTCCATTCCATCCCGGGCTGAGATCAGAGGTGAGATGACAAGCTGATCACTTTCTCTCACACCGGATTCGTCTGACTCAATCAGCATGTAATCATCGGTCGACTCCAGAATGTTGACACTGATTACCTGCATAATTCCATCCCGGACGGCCCAGACGTTTTCTCCCGGCCGTACGGCATTCGCCGGCACACGCAGCAGTTTTCCGAGTCCGGAAATCGGAAGTTTTACAGTGACGAACATCCCCGAAGACAGAATAGGTGCAATGCTGAGATTTCGTTTCTGTCTTTTGTTGACGCGATAACTGTCGGGTTCTGCAACCGTCACGCGGCAGGGAAATGTTCGGGTGTCACGATCAATTCCAGTACCCTCGAACCGCGAAAGACTGCCCTGCCACAGAAATTCAGCACCACCAAATTCGTAGGTCACATCACACGGAATTGGATTGGCGAGTGGATCAGCCAGCATGGCTTCTGTGGATGCTGCTGATGCGCTGGCCTTTCTCAGAACCCAGACCAGATCATCCGCCTGCAGGCTGCAGCGGACTTCAATCTGACTGGAATCACTGATATGCACGAGCTCGTCGCCGTCTCTGATGTAATCTCCCTGTTCTGCGATGTCGTCGACAATTGTTCCGGAAACAGGAGCCTGCACACGGCAGCGTTCCAGGTTGACCTGGGCCTGTTTGATCCGGGCCGTGACCAGTTGTCTGGTCGCGGCCATCTGTTTCAGCATCTGCTGTCCGGATCGTTTTGTATTCAGCAGGGTCTGGAGTGCATTTCGAGTTGAAATTTCCTGTCGGAGGGCTGACTCGACGTCAGTCTCCGAGGCAGATTTTCGGGCGAAGGCATCTGTCATTCTGTTCAGATGTTTCTTTTGCAGTCGGGCATCCTCTTTAGCCAGCGTGATCAGTTCACTGGTGTTGATAATATCAACTTCAACTGACGCCGTTTCTTCATCGGTCTGGTTCAGTTGAGCTTCCAGGTGTTCGAGTTCGAGTCTGTAATTTGTATCGTCGACCTCGAAAAGGATATCTCCCTCTTGGACAAACATACCACTTCGGGCATTTGATGGTCGTCGTTTGATCTGGCCGTTGACCTGAGCAGCCACGGTCGTGGTCCTCAGCGAATTGGCGTTGCCGTCCATTTCGATGACGAACGGCTCGTTATGACTGGAAACTGTTATTGTTTTTACCAGGGGCCTTGTCTCCGACTGCTGTTGATTCTGCAGCACCTTTGCAGGCCGTCCGAAATACACCAGGTAACTAATGCCGGTGCCCAGGATGGCAAAACACAGCAAAACCTTTTTCAGAATCTGCACGTCGAAGTTCTCCGTGTGAATTTTGTGTCCGACAAATATACCAGCCACTGTATACCCGCCGGAAACAACTGATGTTTCGACAGACGGGTGCAGCTCTGCTTCCACTGGGCCGGACCGTCTGACCGAATGTGGCCGGAAACCGGAGCTGTGAGTACCTCAGCGGTAATAGCGTTTGCAGGTTTGTCCGGAGAACCCATGTTTCGCATGCCTGGTGCAGTCGATGCCGATAGATACAACTATACATACGAACGATGTTGTTCAGGATGTTCTGCATCAGGAAATTCCTGCGATCGAACGGGTGAGGAACCGTTCGGGCTGTCTGTTCGCAGAACCTGGCACAATATAGTCGAATTGACGTGGCTGTTCATTCGTTCAGTCATAGTGACTGCCGGTTTGAATCGATCAGCGGGCACAGAGACCGATCACATGAACCATGTTTTGTTTCAGTCAGCCGGTTTGAATGATTTGGTCTGACACAGGGGAACTGAATCGACTGGACAGTCGGCATCAATCGGCACAAACTTTATGGTCAGTGTGCGAGTTACGTGCGAAATGTGTGCAGGACGCCAACGATGAAACGATTGCGGTTTATCTGTGTGTTGACATTGATATTGGCGGCTGCCGGTGGTGGATGCGGACGCACCCACACCGTGGACGAGGTTTCGGTGAGTGACAGCGGTGTCAATGTTGTCGACCACGGAGTTGCCATCGACACTCTGGAATGGCCGGTCTGGCGGGGGCCGGCGGGTAACGGGGTTGCTCCCGATCAGTCGCTACCCACTGTCTGGAGCGAATCCACGGATTTGGTCTGGCGTTCTGACGTCCCCGGCCGTGGTCACAGTTCGCCGACAGTGGCGGGTGACTCTGTGTATCTGGCCACCGCTCTGGAGAAGGAACAGATTCAGGAGATTGTTGCTTTCGATCGCCGAACCGGTGAGAAGGAATGGACCAGCGTAATACACGAAGGTGGGTTTCCGGCGGCCGGGGACATTCATCACAAAAGCACGCATGCCAATGGAACAGTAGCCTGCGACGGCGAACGTGTGTATACGGCGTTTCTGAATTCGGACAGGATTACAGCGTCTGCAGTTGATCTGCAGGGTGAACTTGTCTGGCAAAAAGAAATTGGAAAATTTGTCTCCAAATTCGGCTATGCTCCGTCACCGATCCTTTACAAATCACTGGTCATCATCGCAGCGGATAATCCTGGTGGTGGTTACCTGACAGCGGTTGATTCCGGCAGTGGAAAAATTGCGTGGCGAATCGGTCGGGGGAATGTTGCTACCTATTCCAGTCCTGCCGTGGCCACAGTGGGTGGTCGCGACCAGTTGCTGATCAGCGGTTGTGATGCTGTGACAAGTTATGATCCCTCCACGGGGGACGAACTGTGGCGAACACCCTGCATTGCTGAGGCAACCTGTGGCACGATTGTAACCTCAGGTGATTTGATTTTTGCCAGCGGTGGCTACCCGGAGTCCGAAACTGTTTGTCTTTCTGATCGTGGTGAGCTGATCTGGTCGGATAAAGTAAGAGCTTATGAGCCATCACTGGTTGCGGTGGGTGATTACGTGATTGCAGTTACGGACGGCGGACTCGCTCACTGCTGGTCTGCGGGCACAGGAGACATCGTCTGGCGCGAACGACTGGTGGGAAATTTCAGTGCATCACCCATCGTCTGTAACAATCTTGTTTATGTTCCAAATCTGTCAGGTGAGACATTTGTCTTTGCGGTAAACAATGACAAATACGAATCTATTGCTCGCAATAAAATTGGAAGTGACTGTTATGCGAGTCCGGCGGCTGCCGGTGGTCAGTTATTTCTGCGAGTCGGAGTTGGCAGTGGTTCTGAACGTCGTGAACAACTGGTGTGCCTTGGACCGCCGCTGAATGCCAATCCGTGATTCGCCGGATACAGACAATAGTCGTTTGGAGAGGATTTAAGACGGAGGGACGTCTGACTCAGGTTCGCCAGGGCCGTGGTGAAAAAGCCGTTATTGGTCCGGACTACGGATGTCGGGAAACGGCACAGTGGGACACCGATCTCTGTTTCTCCTCGTGGGAGGAGGTTACCAGCACGCGAGAAGTAACTCTTTGAACGACGTCCGAGATGCGGCTGCTGTGTATCGAAGTTCAGTTACCGGCAGCATTCACGGCCATCGAAATTTAGGAGAGTGCACTGTCGTGCCTGTGCAGATATTACCAGCCAATTGACATATTGGCTTCGATAATGCGCTGTGCCTCCCGAAGATCGACACCGGTGTCCAGCATGTAAAGCCGAATAGCATGGAGCTTATCTCCGGAAGCACGATTGAGGCAGTCCCGTGCCAGATCATCGGGATGCGATTGTTCCTCGATTCCCAGCTGTCCTTTGCTGATAACCCACAAATCACGAGGGCGCCTCGTCACGCGAAGGATGTCCTCCTGGGGGTAGAATTTTCCCGCGAGTGCTTCGGCGTGTTCGGGGCCGTCAGCCCAGGCAATCATGATGTGTGCCTGCGTTTCAATTTCATAGAGCGCCATACGGAAAGTCTTTCACGCAGATTCGTCTGACTGATAAACCAATTATCTGTGCAACTGTATCGACTTTCAATTCACACCGGTGCCAGTAGACAGATTGATGCATGATTGTATCCGGCAACAAAGTCAGTAGGGCTGATTGTGATGTCCGGAGCGACATCCCGGCGACAACGGGACCGGAAAATCATAGTTTTGTGAGAAGAAGACCTGCATCCGGATACCTGGGGGCTGACGAGCCTGCGGAACACAGATTCCGGATCGTGCTGAAACAGTCATTGTGATCCTGACGTTTTCAGAGCGGCTGTGTTCCCGGTTTTAAAATGTTTAATCCATCAGTGAGTGTACCGTGACAAACATTGCGTCAATCATTCTTCCGTCGTTGACGTCAGTGAACCCTTGCCGATCATTGAGGTCTCAAAACTGCATCGGTTTGAACTGGCAGCCCTCCACGAACATATCAAAGAAGTCAGGCATTGTTTCCAGTTCAATGTGATCCACATTCTCTATCAGCCGACCGATCAATTTGCGTTTACTGTATGACTGCAGCATCTCACGCGCGCCGGACGACGCGGCGTTGCCCACCTTGTTAATCCGGTCGACGGGAACCGGTGCCAAAAAACCGATATCAATTGCGCTGGCCGCATCCACGTAGTTGGCAAAACCTCCTGCCAGGTACAGTTGAGTGATCTGTTCAGGAGTCACTCCAAATCGGCGCATTAACAGTACTTGCCCGCAATAGTTGGCCGCTTTGGCCTGTGCAAGGTGACTGGCATCCTCGCGAGAAAAGGTGATCCCGTGTTCGGGGACAATCATCAGCTCCGGTAACTTGTCAGCAAACACTCCCATAGGAGTCATCATCTCGTGCCGTCGCAGTTCAGCCAGCAGTTCAATCAGCCCGGAACCACACATTCCCTGTGGTGCATGTCCGTTGATCGTACTGTACTGAAACTGATGGTCATCGATATGGATCGATTCAATTGCTCCGGCGCATCCGGGCATGCCGAATTTAACCAGCCCTCCTTCAAAGGCCGGGCCGGCCGGACATGATGCGGCCATCAGTCGGTCTTTGTTTCCAATCACAACCTCGGTGTTGGTTCCCGCATCGACCAGCATCACGGTCTCGTGTTGAGACGGCATATCGATTGCAAGCAGATCTGCCACAACATCGCCACCGACATGGCTGGCGATCAGAGGGGCCCCAAAGACACGGGCGTTCCTGTTGGCACGAATACGCAAACTGCGAGCCATCTCGACCAGTGCTGTTGAGTCGCGTTTTCCATCCCGGTACTGATGCTCAGTGATTGACTTGTATGGTTTTTGTCCAATCGATTGAACGTCCAGGTTGAAAAACAAATCGCGCATAGTCGAATTGCCCACCACGACGATTTCGTAGATCACATGTCGATCAATGTCCAGCTGATCACACATTTGCTGGATTTCAGTGTTCAGCGTGTTAATGATCGCACGGTGCAATTCACCCTGATACGTCCCCGCGTCGTAACTAATGCGATACATGATGTCACTGCCACCGAAACGCTGTGGGTTTTCAAATGACGTGGTATAGACCAACTGACCTGATTCGAGATCGACTAACTCAGCCACCACTGTCGTCGTGCCCAGGTCGATCGACATGCCCAGGATTCTGCCGCGATACCTGTCGATCTCTTCTCCGTCGTACAGCACCACATGGCCGGACCTCGTGACCAGCGGATCGAGATCTGTTGTCTCAGCGACGGGCGCTTTCAGAATCTGTGGGGAACGGCGTAACAATGCAAATTCGATCTGTGCGTTCTCTTTCTCGACGGTGGCCTGACACGCCAGTCGGTAGTCACCGGTCAGGAAGGTTTCGGTGTCGTTCGGTGATGACAGTGCGTCGTTGCCCTGCTTCACCTCAACAATACATTCATGGCAGATCCCGGACCGGCCACAGGATGACGGAACAGGAACTGTAAGTTCGTCGGCATAATCAAACAGGGTTTTGCCGGTTCGGGCCGGTCGGCTGTCAGCATCGCACGACACGGATCCGGATGTCTCCGGTGAATCTGCGGGGGAAACGCTGTCGGGTTCAACGTCCCACGCGCTGCGGTAGTTCAGTTGGTCGTCGCTGGAACAGATGAGTAATTCTCCTTCGACAGCAGGTTTTCGCTGGTAGCGACAACCAAATCCGGCCGTGCATTTGTCGAAGCGGTTTTTGTAAGGGCACCGCATCAGACTTTGCTTCCGGGCATGCTCGGAGATCCGACCATAGATCTTGGTGATCGTGTCCAGTCGCTTCCGGAATTCGCCGGGGTCAATCTTGTCCATGGAAAACAATACGGTCGTTATAGCGTTTGTGTTACATTCTGACGCAGAGCGCATCCACTGCATGAGCGGAGATGGCGACACTAACGCGAGTACAAAACGCAGTCGAGTGAACCGAGCAGAGTAAATCCACTCTATTGAGATTCGTTGATTGACCCGCTGTCACTATTTCCGTTTAGGGCGGTTAGTCTATCAATCGGATGCGCACAATCGCTTGGCCACATCGACGCATTCCATCGCCGTTGCCCCGTAGGCATCGGCACCCATATCGTCTGCAAATTCGGGGGTCACCGGAGCTCCGCCGACCATAAACTTTACATCGTCACGCAGATCGGCATCGATAAAAGCTTCGATGGTCCTGCCCATATTTGGCATCGTGGTTGTCAGCAGTGCCGACATACCCACCAGGGGGGCCTGGTGTTCTTCAACCGCTGTTATGAAGTCATCCGGCGATGTGTCAACACCCAGATCGATCACTTCAAACCCGGCGCCGTTGAGCATCATGATACACAGGTTTTTACCGATATCGTGCAGATCTCCTTTGACTGTCCCCATAATGACCTTACCAACCGGCTCGATCCCGGATGCTGAGAGAATCGGCTCAATATGTTTCATACCGGCCTTCATCGCTCGCGCACAGGCCAGTACTTCGGGAACGAAGATGAAATTCTCACGGAACTTGATGCCCACCAACCCCATTCCTGCGATCAGGCCGTCGTCCATGATTTTGAGTGCGTCGATACCTTCGGTCAGAGCTGCTGTTGTCAACTCGTCGGTCTGATGGTGCGCCCCGTCGATGATGGATGCTGCAATCTCCTGCATGTTTGGAGCGGTTGCCGCATACATGTTGATCATGTGCTGTCGCTCATCGTCTCTTTCGACGTATTCGACAAGTTCCTGTCGGATGAATTCGTTTTGAATATCGTCAATCTGAGCCATATTTTTGTGCTATAGATGGTTGGGGAATATTGTCCAGGAGCTGCGAGTAACTCGACAGAGTCACTCTGGCACAAACAGTAATAAATTCAAGCACGACCTGCGGGGATTGTTTTTGCCTGGCTGAGCGAGGCACGCATCGGCGTTTCGTTGGCGTGTTTTCAGAATCCGCTTTTGTTTCCTTAATCGCTCCGCAACTTTCGAACGAATGCCCTTACGTGGTCGGGGCTGGTCCCGCAACATCCGCCAACAATATTAGCACCGGCTTCTACAAGACGCGGCATATATTCTGCCATGTTGTCAGGGGTGTCAGGATAGACAATCTCTTTGCCTTCAATTCGTGGAATGCCTGCATTGACATGAGTCAGGATGGGTGCCGATGTCGCTTGACGCATCGCAGCGATAATTTCCACCATCTGTGGGATTGCAATCCCACAATTGGAGCCAACGATATCCGCACCTGCCTCCGTCAGCTGTTCAGCGGCAGCCGATGGTGTAATACCCATCATCGTGAAGTAACCGCGCGGCCCCTTATCGAATGTCATCGTGGCGATGACCGGCAGGCCGGACACATCTTTGGCTGCCCGGATCCCCAGTGTGATTTCGCCCAGGTCGCTCATTGTCTCGATACAAAAAGCGTCCACGCCACCTTCGGCCAGTCCTCTGGCCTGCGACGCAAATGCTTCGTACATTTCGTCTTCTGTCGCTGTACCGTTTGGCTCGAGGAATTCCCCGGTTGGTCCGATCGAACCCAGTACAAAACGGCCCTCGGGTGCGGCGGCCCGCGCGTATTCGGCCCCCAGTCGGTTGAATTCCTCTACGCGGTCACCGAAATCATATTTTGCCAGCATGTAGCGAGTGCCGCCGAAGGAGTTGGTTTCAACCATATCCGACCCGGCGTCGAAATAACCTGCTGCCATCTGACGAATCACCTCCGGTCGCGTCAGATTAAATTCCTCGGGGCAGCCACCGGGCTCCAGGCCGTTGGCCTGCAGGTACGTGCCGGTGGCGCCGTCCGAGATGAGGATATCTCCTGATTGCACACGGCGTAGAAGCTCGCTCATTCTATTAGGCTACCTGACAGATCAATTATCGGTTTTGAAACAATTTGCACACACACTGAATGCATTGACTCGGTCATGACAACCCTGTTGCCGGTCACGACCGGGGTAACAGTCAGTGTCGGTACTCTTAGTGTTCGGAGTGCCAATCCCGTATCGCCTGCGGTATCTCTTTCAGATTTTCGATCGGGGTCTGCAGAGGGATGGCACATTCCGGACCCACCAGTTGCACTCCTGCATCCAGGTTTTTGTAGACTTCCTGTCGGACTGCTTCGGGGCCCTTCGAATACAGTGTTTCCGGATTGTTGATGTTGCCAACGAGTGAAATACGATCCTTTACCTCATCCATTGACTCGTCGGCGCCATTTTTTGAGTCATAGTGAAATGCCGACATGCCGGTCTGGGCGATGTATTCCATTCGGTCGACTGTGCGGCCGCAAATATGAAGGATGAGTGGAATTGGAATCAGATCAACGAATTCGATGTGAAGTTCACGAAGGAACCGTTCGTAGTATTCGCCGCTGACCAGATCACCCGTGGCATGGTCGGGCACGGTCAGCGCGTCCGCTCCGGCTTCAATCTGAGCCCGACCAAAACGGATGGTTGCTTCCTTCATTTTTTCCAGACAAAGCATAGTTTTGCCTGGGTCATCCAGCGACATCAGCAGGAATTTCTCGACACCAAAGCAATGGTAACCCAGCGACCAGGGCCCCATGGTCTTACCGATGATGGCGACTTCGTCGCCAAACTCTTTACGCAGCAGGCGGATCGCATCCAGCACGCAGCTTGTGTCAGGATGCGTTAACAAATTGTCTGGAATTTTGATGTCTTCGGGACCGGACCAGATTGGCTGACTCATTTTGACCGTAGGCCAATTGTCCTTTTCCTCCCACTGCATTTTGCAGCCCAGCGCTGACGACTCTTGGATAATGCTGAACACGGGCATGATGGAATCGAAACCGAGTTCGGTGTATCCGGTGGCAGCCAGCCGTGCCATTTTTTCCGGGTTTCGATTGGCGTCAGGAAAATGCGCATCAACCAGGTCCATCAATTCGACAGTCGCCACGGATGTCGGGTTGCAGGCGGGAGTACGATCGACGGGTTCGCGTTTCAGAGCCGCCAGCACTCGTTGGCGGGAGGTCATTGACCGGGTCGGCTCACTGAGTGTCACCATGTGATTGCTCGTATTTTATTGTTGGCTGGGTGGCGCAAGGACACCGCGTCCGGCCGCAGCATCTTCTTCCTGCATGGAGCTGCGCACGTTTTGAGCTCGAAACATCAGCATGCCAATCAGAGAATTGTGACTGGACTGACATCCAAAGGTAAACCGCAGCGGGTCAACGTCATCGGCCTGCAATTCACAGAGTTTTACGAACCCCCGGGCCAGCGCACGGGCCCGCTTTTGACCCGCTTCCGTCTCAGCAACCGCTTCCGTTCGATAGGTGCCATTCCCCATTTCGACAACACGCAGATTGCCGCCTGCCTTTTTGTCAAATGCCTCCAGCGACTTTGCCTCCAGAGAGGTTTCTGTCTCGAGCTTACACAGGTCGAGAAATGTGCGTTTAAGCGCCCGTTGGTGAATCTTTCGGCAGGGAAACTGCAGCCAATCCTGTCGGTCCGCAGGTTCAAGCCCGATCATACTGATCAGTGCCTGGCGTATGAACCGAACCCGTTTCGCAGATTCCTCTGAATCGGTATAGGTATGAACGAGGAATTGCGGACATTCCACGTCCTGACGATACAGTGCCACTGAGATGTCCTGGCAGTGTTTGTCCATCGAGTGGATTTCAAGACGCCGACCCAGCTCCAAAGTTTTTCCCATCAGGCGGCGGTTCCTTAACGAACTGATTCTTGTGCAGGTCAAACATTCATTGTGATGGTCGTCCGGCTTACGGTCAAGTCGGGGGCACAGGGTGAATTATGGTGTATTTGGAACTTCAATTCCGGGTTTTCGTGCTTCTTTTCTTTAAGATCACTGAGGCTGGATCGGCTTCGGAGTTTTCTGTTGTCCGCACAGTTGCACACTCCTGTCCGGTCAGAATGAAACCACCGATCGGAGTCTATCGGTTTTCTCGGACCGTTTCTCAAATAATCAGGATCATGAGGCGGAAGCCGGCAGTGAAGTGTTCTTCAACCAGGAATTCCTGATTGAAGAATACAAACATGGAACTCGAGAAGTACGTTTTTTGTCTGTGTTGATCCGGTCCGCCAACCGGATGTAGGGTGAATCGGTATCGGTTTCGTCGGACGGGCCCACGAATGTACAGGGGGCAGACGATTGTCGAGTCATTTGAATTATCTTCAAACCCGGAATTCTGTTCTGAAGATTGTGATCATGAGTACAACCATCGGATGTCGAGTGCCGGAAGTGTTTCTCTTAGTGACGTTGATGGCGACGTGCCCGGCCGCGGACCCGTTACCTCGGGCGGGAACTGTTCGTAGCGACAATGGTCCGGATCTGAAACTGGTCTGGTGTCCACCGGGACGGTTTCGTATGGGGAGTCCGCCGGATGAGGAAGGCCGTCAGGGTGATGAAGATCAGGTTGAGGTGACGTTGACACACGGATTCTGGCTGGGACGTACTGAGGTCACGCAGGCACAATGGAAATCACTTATGGGAACCGAACCCTGGCGGGAACACGGGGACCTGGAACTGTACCGTCGCGGACCGGATTACCCGGTCGTGTTTGTGAGTCATGAGGAGGCCATGTCCTGTTGCGCGAAGCTGACAGATCAGGAGCAACGTGAGGGACGACTGACTGCGGACTGGAAATACACACTGCCGACCGAGGCTCAGTGGGAGTATGCCTGCCGGGCGGGGGCGAGCACTCGTTACAGCTTCGGCAGCGACGCCTCGCAGCTGAAGGACTACGCGTGGTTTGATGAAAACGCTGCCAACCTAGGTGAGAAATATGCTCACCGGGTCGGACAAAAACGTGCCAATTCCTGGGGGCTGGCGGACATGCCGGGAAACGTTTATGAATGGTGTCGTGACGCTTACGTACGTGAGATGCCTGGCGGACGTGATCCGCTGACAACCTCGGGACCGGATCGGGTCTATCGAGCCGGCAGCTGGAGCTACGCTTCCGAATACTGCCGTTCAGCGAATCGCGGCTGGAACGACCCTGCTAATCGATTTTATTACCTGGGGTTTCGCATCGCCTGTGTTCGGCAAACTGAGGATTCCGCTGCCGCTACTGCCGAACACTGACATCGTCGGGGATGTCCCGTATGCGTCAAACGCGTGTTATCCCGTCCCGCTGATTTGTTCCGGGACCTGAAATGTTACGGTCCGTGGATGCCCGACAGGTCATGGGCTGTGAGTTGTTTCTATCCTGATTTTCGACCGTCGGGGCCAGCTTGACAACTTCGAAGCAATTGGCCAAGTCGTATTCCTGTATCTTTTCTTTCGTCAGCGAATTCGATTCCGTGAACAAAGGTGTGCCGGTAACCTTTTTAACCCTGCACAATAGGTTTTCCGACGGCGGTGAGATCGTGCACAACGACGGGAGACTGCAGTCGAAGTTCGGTAAACTCGATGATATTGAGGTCGGTACGGTAGTCCGGAACGGTGACGCCACGGTCGTGAATCCCAGAGACGACAGGTATTTCACGATTCGGGGTTTTCAGTCGCTTGCCGCGAGTACGTTCAGGAAATGATCCACATCATCGCTTCCATTGTACACGTGGGTTGACACGCGAAGGCGTCCGCAGTCGCCCCAGCACAGGATTCGATTTTGAGCCAGACGCCCGGCCAGTGCTGCGGCATCGTCCACTGCAAAACAGGTGTTGCCCGAGAGTGAATCGTGTTGGTCAGGACCCAGTAGCGTGTGTCCCTGTTTCACCAGTCCGAGTCGAAGTCGTGATGCCAGATCGCGGACATGATGTTCAATCCGTTCCACGCCAAGGTCGAGCAGCAGTGACAGCCCGCCGTCCAGGAAAGCCAGCGAAATGATCGACGGGTTGCCAGGTTCCATGCGATCGGGCATCGGCTGAACGGCCGCACCGGGACGCCGAACCGGGCTGGACCATCCGTCCATGTTGTGCCAGCCAAAACACGTTACTTTCATCTGTTCCTGCATCTGCGGACTGACGTAACAGGGAGCAACGCCGTGAGCACCCAGCATCCACTTGTAGCTGCTGCTCACGGTGAGGTCTGTGCACGCAGAGGGAACACGCAGCACTCCGGAAGCGTGTGTGGCGTCCACCGCCAAGAGTGTACCGTTTTTCTGCAGCCCCTCTGCAAGAAGCGGGAGGTTCAGGCACTGGCCGCTGTAAAAACTGACCTGACTGACGGCCATCACTCGTGTGCGTTCGTCCACAGCATCCAGGAGATCGGATTCGCGTACGATTCCGTTACGTTGACGTACCATCCGCACTTCAACCTGACGATGCTCACAGTTCTTCCATGCATAGGCGACCGACGGAAACTCGACGTCGCTGGTCACGACGTTGTCTTCGGACTTCCAGTCCAGACCACGTGCCAGCCAGTTCATACCCTCCGAGGCAGAAGGCATGAAAGCGATGTGCTGCGGTGATACCGACCAAAGTTCGGCAATCTGCTGTCGACAGCGTGTTGCGAAAGCAGCGATTCCTTCCCGACCGGCAATGCCCGCACTTTTCAGGCGCGAGAATTCCTGATAAGCCCTGTCATGGACACGCAGCCACGGTGCCTCACCTCCTGCGCACAGGTGAGTGATACCGTCCAGTCCGACAAATAAGTTAGTGGGCAGGAGTGGTTCTGTCTGCATGGACGCCTCGCTTGCGGCCGGTCACAGTAACGCCGGTCACAGAAACACCGGACACAGTAAAATCGCGTACATCCCTGGTGGATGACAACGAATCACATAACCATACCAGGAACGACAATCTGACCTAAATCATCGGCCAACAATGATACAGGTTGCCATGCGTCAACACACTGTGAGCCTGATGTCGGCTGTGTCACGTGCCGGGGTACAAAAAACGAACCACAAACCAGGATGACCGGGCGATTGCAGAGGACAGCGCCGTGCAGGGACGGTAAGCTGCTGAAAGATTGTTCCAGGATCGACACCACAGCCGTTGCTCAAACTCTGATAAATATGTATGTCGAAAGAATTTGACGTGCCGATCCGTCTGACAGCGGCGGCGATGATTGTTCCGGTGACTTTGTTGGATGCAGACGCAGCCGACGAACCCATGCCGGTCAGGTTGGCAAAGCAATTGTCAGGCAGCCTCGGGGTACAGAACGGTCGGAATGAATACCCGGTTGAGTCCGTGCGAGGTGTGTCCATGTTGACCAGTGAAATGCCGATGTCCGGTGAACAGCTCATCGGTTGTGATCGGTCCGGATCAGTAGATTTCAGTCATTAGGTTTTATTGCAGAGGACGTCTGGACATGAGTGCCACGCAGCGAACGGCGGTTTTTATATTCGTGTGTTTCCTGAATGTTTCACTTCTGCAGGGACAAACTCAGCCCGCGGACAATCGCGCAGCATCGTCCGGGGAAGTGATGTTTTATTCCGATGGTCGCCATTCAAGTGTCTATCTGTATGAACCACCGATGGGCGTTCGCCAGTACGTGGAGCCGATCGATGAACTACTTGATCTGGGGGTCGACACCATCACCTATGCGGTTGGAGATTGCAGTGTTCTGCTGTACGAGACGAAGGTGGGGGAACGCTGGGGACACAATCTCGATCTTGTCAATCACGTCATCTGGTATCGTGCCGGTCAGAACTCGCGATCTCTGATCGAACGCGGCAAAGATCCGCTCCGCGTCGTTTGTGATCATGCTCACAAACGTGGATTCAAATTTTTGCCGCACCTTTTGCTCAATATGTTACACACGCCTCCGAACCGGGTCACCAACAGTCGAGTCGCTGACTTCACAACTCAGCACCCGGAATGGCAGGTTGGTCCGGAGCCTGATTATCCGGAGTCTGTTCGTGATCAACCCAATCGTCTTTCCTATTCACGGCCTGAAGTACGTGCCAACCGCCTGGCTGTGATTCGTGAACTGGTTGAGAGCTATCCCACCGACGGCATTGAGATCAACTTTCACGATTACGTTCCGTTGATTGCCAGACGGGAAGTCTCCAGCCACACACAGACGATCACTGAATGGGTCAGAGAGATACGTGCCGTGTGTGATCGGGCAGCAGCCAGTCAGGGGCGGGAAAAGCGATTCGTGATTCGGATTGGGGGAAGTCTTGATGGAAGCAAAGCACTGGGCATGGATTTGGAGACCTGGATCCAGGAGAAGCTGGTGGATGCCGTCATTGCTATGCCGGTGACTCACGGGTTCGAGGGATCCACATCTGAGCTGCGGAAAGTGATCCGGACCGCGACTGAAGCAGGGATACCGGTCATGGCAGGACTGAACAATCATACCAGCGGAAGCGGGAGTGCCGGGAATACTCGGGACGTCTATTATGCGGCGGCCGCCAATGCCTACGCGGCAGGAGCAGCAGGAGTCCTCTTCCAGACTTATTATCCTGGCAACACTCGTTATCCCTACGACGATGCTGCTACAGGCACCGTTCGTTTTATGGGCCATCCCGATGTGCTGGTCCACAAGGACAAACGATTCCGGCTGAGCAGCAAACCCAAGCCGGATACCGTTCCCCGGGACGGCATTTCGTGGCAGCTTCCTGTCGTCCTGGAGCCAGGTGAAAACGGGCCGGAAATTCATTTGGAGGTTTCGGACGACGTTGCAGCAAAGGCAGAGGCAGGAGAACTGTGGAATTGTGAGCTGAGGATCATGTTGAGCAACATGATGCATGCTGACAAAGTACGACTGTGGTGGAACGGGGCAGAGATCCCGCCCGAACAGCAGCGAATGGCGGACTGGACCTACCAGTTACGAAAAACGCCCACGTTTCAGCGAAGTTCAGGATATCGTCTTCATGTGAAGCTGAAGGGGGAACAACTGCCCGGAGTGGGGGACAATCTTTTGCGTGTGGATGTGTTGCAAAAAGATTCCAGGCTGACCCACTCGATCAGAATGGATGATGTGGAATTGAAGGTTGAATATCTGTCACACCGGAACGGGTTACGACCTGATGAACGATAATTGATCGGTCAGGAAATCTCAGGCGTTTTCCAAAAAGCGAATCTGTCCTGAGATGCCTGGACCATAACGAGACCGCACAGACAACTTGCTGTGGTGAGTGCATTTCCCGGCGCAGTGAACTTACACGCCGCCACCCATCGATAGAGTCAATGCACAGTAAGTCAGGTAGAAGGCAAGTAAAACTGCACCGAATGGTCGAGTGAGTGTGTCTGTTTTTGACCAGCTGGCCCGGACAATTCCCGCGCGAAAACAAAGCAGGATCAGCAGCATCGCCGGAAACTGCAATTGAAAGAAAATGGGGATGACGTCGAGGCCTGCCGGGGTGACAGCTGCCGCTGCTCCGGCAACGAACAACGCATTCAGAATGTCTGCGCCGATGACATTGCCTACAGCCAGTGCCCCCTGCCCTTTGCGGACTGCGGTGATAGCAGTAACCAGTTCGGGCAGACTCGTTCCGAAGGCAACTAAAGTCGCAGCGATCACGGCTTTGGGGATTCCGGCTTTTACGGCGATGATCTTAGTGCATTCGATCAGGCCGATGCTGGACAACACTACAAAAAAGCAACCACATAGAATTGACAGTAACATCAGCACGACAGGCGAATCAGCTGCTGCTTCCGGCTCATCGTCATCCGTTGCACCCCTCGCAAGCCGCACTGACCAGATCATGTAAATGATGAGGCAGGTGATCAGTACAAAACCTGCCCATTGCGGCAAACTGGAGTTTGTGGTGAAGATGTTTCCCGGATTGGTGTACGGAAGGCTAAGCATGACCAGCAGGACGCCGGAACCGAATTGAATCCATCCCTGTCGATTTACGATTCGACGATTCAGTGGCAGCGGCGCGATCAGGCACGCGGTTCCAAGAACCAGCCCGGTATCGCAAATAATCGATCCGACCGCGTTTCCCAGAGCGATTTCTGAATGTCCGTTCACGGCAGCTAATACAGAAACCACCGCTTCAGGAAATGTCGTGCCGATGGAAACGATCGTCGCTCCCACGATGACTTTGGGGATGCCTGTCCTCAGAGACAGACTCACCGCATTGTCCACCATCCAGTCGGCGCTTTTGCCGAGCACAACGATGGACACCACCATGATTCCCCAGATCGCGGCAGTGTGGATTTCTGCAATTGATTCAAAGAGCTGTGTTATCTGTTCTTCCATGGATTTGAATTTCTGTCTTTCAATGATCAATGCAGTAAACGCAGGAGGTGTCTGCCCTGTTCCACCTGCTGATGTCACAGATTAATAATGACCAACCCGGACAGCAGGACGGGAATGACGACATCAAATGCCGGGGGCCCTGCTGTGTCGGCTTCGACGACTCTTTCCGACCTGAGCAAATGGAGACGGAATTGAACGCATACCATGACAGGTTATTCACAGACCGCAATGCAGTCTGAAACGGCCGCAACCGAATCATCGCCACCGTTGTGTTGATTCAACGAATCTCCTGCTGACTTTTAACTGTCGCAGAATTTCAGTTGTGATCAGTGACGGACCAGGCCGGTTGGGAGATCCAGTGTGTCGACTGTTTTTCCTGATGTTCCGGACGATCTGGAATTCGGGTTGAGACGAAGCAGTGCCGGGAAGGTTAACGGAGGCGATCATCAGCAACAGGATTCCGGAACGGGATCATCACAAAAGGAGCACTTACGATTCCAATTGCTCCACGCAAAATTGTAAGACCAGTTCAGCGGCAGTACACTGCCTGTCGTGGCGCAGATCGATCTCAGACCGACTGTTCGGGTGATCTGCTGACTGGTGCCGGTCAAGCTGCAGAAGCCGGGACGTTGTGAGAATTTTATCTCCGGCTCTGAGGGCGATGCTTGACCAGGCCAGTCCGTCCAGATTCTGGGGAGCGTTCGGTCCCAAATGCCCCGTGACACTGGCGGAAATTGATGCTTGTGGAGTGTGATTCAATATGCCGATGGCCATCTGTTCGCTGACAATCTGACTTACAGGACCAGGATCCTGAAGCAGTGTCTGATCTACCTGCAGCCATTCCGTCTTGGTTTCGATCTGATAGACGACAGCAGACCCGGCCAGCCATTGTGAAACTCCGGGGATTTGTCCAAGCGTTGCAGAAATGAGGCCCGCGGTGCAGCTTTCGGCAAAGACGATAACGTGATCCGTACGGTAAAGATAATCTGCAAGAGCGGCAGCCCTGTGTTTGCCGACTGTTGTTATCACCGTATCACCGTTTATTTCCGGATTTCATCGGAGCAAGTCACCAGATCAAGGCCGTCTCGACAAGCTGAGCTAAGACCGTCTTTGCTGCAGGCCGGTTTCTGAAGACCCGGGATTCCGGTACCGGTTATTGCTCGAATTATTCAGATGAACGCAATCCTCTGTTTTGAATCTTCGTAGCCCGGCAACTCCGAAAAATCTGCTTCGCTGCAGCAATATACTCAGCATCGTCACTGAATTTAAAGACAGTGGGCAGGTGATCCGGATGTCCCTCTGTAATAGTGTTATTGACTAACAGGTAAGTAAGCGGTGAACGTGCATGCAGGTTTTTCGATGGTACCACCGTTCCGGAAATTCGGTTGGCTGCGATGAAAGCTCCGATTTGTGTTGAATGATTCCGGTATCCGATCACCATTCGTTTTCATCGAGCGACTCCTGAAGTAACTGATTGCTGTTTCCGGTGAGGAATTTCGGTTCGATGGGCTTTCACAGCTGTGAAGGTGGCCAGGCCTGGAGTGTGTCGAAAAAAGAAACGGTGCGCATTAGGCTTATGGTATTCACTTTCACTGTTTTCATCCTGACCGGACTAAACAATGGTATCTCGACTCACACGGCGGCAGACGCTGTCAACACTCACGACGGCCGCCGTGACCCTGGCCCGCCGACAGCTGTCGGCGGAATCCACAGAGGCGTTCCCCCCGGTACGCACGATTACGCGTGGACCGAAACATCACTGGTTTGGTTACTACGACAAACGGGAATTCGATCCGACCGATCGTTTTGTGCTCTCCAATGAAGTTGATTTCGAGCACCGTACTCCTCGTGCTGACGACACCATTCGACTTGGCATGGTGGACACAGGAGACGGGGATAAATGGATTGAACTGGGCAAAACCAGTTCCTGGGGATGGCAGCAGGGCTGCATGCTGCAGTGGCGTCCCAATTCTGATTCCGAGGTGGTTTGGAACGATCGCGACGGTGATCAGAATGTCTGCCGCGTGATGAACGTTCGAACTCGCAGGATGCGTACGCTTCCACGACCAATCTACACGCTGAGCAACAACGGACAGTGGGCGATCACAGCGGATTTTTCACGGATTCAGCGGATGCGCCCGGGGTACGGATACGTGGGTCTCGTCGATCCGTGTGCCCGGCAGCGTGCTCCGGAGGATTCGGGTGTCTGGAAGATGAACATGGATACAGGAGAGGCCAAACTGATTTTTTCTCTGGCCGATGCTGCAAAAATTCCACACAACGGTAAATCGCTCAGGGATAAATGGAACTATTTCAACCATTTGTTGATCAATCCGGATGATTCACGCTTCATCGTGCTCCATCGATGGCGGGAAAGTACCGGACCCGGAGCAGACGCCGAGCCAACGGGTGGATTTACCACGCGAATGTTCACGGTTGGAATGGATGGGGCAGACCGCATGATCCTCGATCCGTCCGGTTTCACATCTCACTTCATCTGGCGAGATTCCAGGCACGTTTGCGCCTGGACCAGACCTGCCGGAAAGAAGGCTGCCTTTTATCTGTTCCGGGATCAGTCAGACAGAGTGGAGGTTGTTGGGGATGGGTTGATGAAGTTCAACGGGCACAACACGTATGTGCCGAATACCGACAACGAATGGATTCTCAACGATACCTATCCCGACGCTCAGACTCGAGAGCAGAAGCCCTATCTGTTTCATGTACCAACCGGTCGCCGAGTGGAACTTGGGCGATTCCATTCTCCACCGATCTACACCGGTGAGTGGCGCTGTGACACGCATCCTCGCAGCAGCAACGACGGACGAACAGTTGCTATTGATTCACCACATACCCCCGAAGGCCGCCAGGTGCATCTGATCGACATCAGTGAAATTGTCGGATAGTCAGAAAACTCAAAGTAACGTCCGGCTGAGTTGTCTTCGCAGACAGGGGGCCAGCGGCACCCGCATTCACTGGATCACACAGACTTTCCGGCGTTTGCTGTGTTGAGAAAGAATTCAGTTTGCCGGATTCAACGAAAACGGGGCAGATCGTTTAAGTGATCTGCCCCGGATTAAGCCATCATGTTCCGGGCGATAGGCCGCCACGAAACAGTTAATCTTAGTACATTTCTTCGTCGCCACCTCCTGCAGGGGCCTTTTCGTCCTTCGGCTTTTCAGCGATCAGTGCGTCGCTGGTCAGCAGAAGCGTGGAAACGCTGGATGCGTTCTGAAGTGCAGTTCGAGTCACTTTCGTGGGATCGATGACACCTGCCTTAACAAGGTCTTCAAACTTGTCCGAAGCTGCGTTGTAGCCCGAATTCCCCTCTGACTCGGAAACCTTCTCACAAATCACACTGCCGTCTACGCCGGCGTTGTCGGCGATCTGAGTCAGCGGAGAACGACAGGCCCGCACGATAATGTCGTAGCCAACCTTCTCGTCGTGGCTTATTCTGCCAGGTTTGACGGAGGTCGATGCACGAAGGATTGCGACACCACCACCAGGGAGAATACCTTCTTCGACAGCTGCTCGTGTTGCATGCAAAGCATCTTCTACGCGGGCTTTCTTTTCCTTCATTTCACTTTCTGTTGCGGCTCCGACGTTAATCTGAGCCACGCCACCTGCCAGCTTGGCGATTCGTTCTTCCAGCTTTTCTGAATCGTAGTCGCTGGTGCTGTTTTCCAGTTCACGACGGATCTGCTCAATTCGCGCCTGAATATCGGCCTTCTTTCCGCCACCTTCCACGACGGTCGTATTATCCTTGTCGACGACCAACTTGCGGGCACGGCCCAGATCGCTCAGTTCGACATTTTCCAGCTTGACGCCCAGGTCCTCAAAAATCGCCTGCCCACCGACACTGATGGCGATGTCCTGCAACATAGCTTTCCGACGATCGCCGTAGCCAGGTGCTTTGACAGCAGCAATTTTAAAGGTACCACGCAGTTTGTTGATAACCAAAGTCGCCAGGGCCTCGCCTTCGACGTCTTCTGCAATAATCAGCAGACCCTTTCCACTGTTGACCACTTTTTCGAGGACGGGCACGAGGTCCTTGATATTGGTGATCTTCTTTTCGTGAATCAGGACATACGCGTCTTCCATGACACATTCCATGCTCTCGGAGTCTGTCACAAAATAGGGTGACAGATAACCGCGGTCGAACTGCAGTCCTTCGAGCACTTCAAAATCAGTTTTAAGGCTTTTGCCTTCTTCAACAGTGATGACTCCGTCTTTGCCGACCTGATCCATGGCATCTGCCAAAATTCCGCCTATCTCGGCGTCACCGTTGGCTGCAACCGTGCCAACCTGCGCGATGGCTTTTTTGTTTTTACATTCGGTCGCCATCCCTCGAAGATTTTCCACGATGTCGTCAACTGCACGTTCCATTCCACGTTTCATCTCAAGCGGACTGACTCCGGCAACGACTGCTTTAAGGCCTTCTTTGTAGATTGATTCGGCCAATACGGTGGCGGTTGTGGTACCGTCGCCGGCAACGTCAGATGTCTTACTGGCGACTTCGCGCACCATTCGAGCGCCCATGTCTTCAAATTTTTCCGAGAGCTCAATTTCACGGGCAACGGTCACACCGTCTTTTGTGACGGTTGGTGAGCCAAAGCTCTTCTCGATAATGACGTTGCGACCTTTCGGTCCCAGTGTAACTTTGACAGCTTTCGCAAGCTTGGATACGCCGCGGCGCATGGCTTCCTGAGCTTCCTGGTCAAACGCAATCATTTTTGACATGAGTCTTTTTCTCCAAAGTAGATATTACTGTTCAAATCGTTTCTGTGAGTCAATCGTCGTTGTGTTTCACCAGGCAACAGGGTGTCACCGAGTGGCATGGCCAAAGTGAGGGACAGGGACCCTTAACACGGTCTTCAGGCAACACTTCCGGCTCGCCGAATGACTTTGAGTATCGGCAAACGAAGCCGACGGTTTGTGTCAGACAGAATCAGTGTCTGACATGTTCAGGCTGATGGGCCCGAACGAGTACGGAATCAGACTGTGGCGAGGATGTCGCTTTCACGGAGTAGAAGATAGTCTTCGTCGCCGACTGAAATTTCGTCTCCCGCGTAAGAACTGAAAATCACTTTATCACCTTCCTTGACCGTCAGTGCGACCCTGTCGCCTTCGTCGTTCACGTGACCATCGCCAACCGCAACAACCTCACCTCTTTGAGGTCTGTCTTGTGCGGAGTCCGGAAGCACGATTCCTCCGGCGGTGGTCTCTTCCGCTTCTGCTCGACGAAGAACTACTCGATCGCCCAAAGGCACGATGCGGATGCCTCCGGAAGAAGCCTTCTTCTTCTTTGCCATTTCTTTCTCCTGACCCAAGTTCACCAAACGCAGACTTACCTGCAATCATGGTTATGACTGCAGGTACAAACACATACAATTCCTGCCCGCCGAGCGAATCCCATGCCAGTTGAGCGAATCAGTTGTAAACCCTTACAGGAACGGTATTTGAAAACTTGCCGTCTGTTAGCCACTGTGGCTGTTGGCAGGGCTTTCGGTGTGCTCTCTGCCTTTTTGACACCTGACTTGAATTGAGGGTGGGCCGCTGCTGTTTCCACAAAGTCATCAATGTTGTTAAAATCGTTATATAATTCCTATATTATCATTGTGGGTGTGTACAGGCCGGGATAGCGTCTAGGGGCTTTCCCTTACTGTTGAGCTTTTGTCACAGGACTATTTTGAGGTTGATTCCTCAGTTCGTACCTGCTGACACACGCATGAGAATACTATTTCACCGTCGTGCAACTGACGCTGAGCGACTGGTTTTGCTCCCGCTGTTGCCAATTCGGTCTGAGGATCACGGGTGTTCACCACTTAAGTCCTGCCAATCCCATTCGGATTCGGTGCGAGTCAATGTTGGTGACGATTCGGTCACTCCGCAGTGGTGTTTCCCGTCACACCCGTATTCTGATGAGTCCGAATTGGCGTCGGTTACAGTATCCGAGCCCGCTCCGACGCACGAAGTCGCACAGAATCGTCTGGATCGATTCCTGCAGCGGGCAGCAAAATCTCTGCTCGATGAACGTGTGTCGGATGCCGTGATGTGGATGCAGCGAGCCAATATGTGGAAAAATCGATGGGAAACATCCGCGGAACAGGTACTGACATTATATCCCGAGCACTGGATCATTTTTTCAGCCTGCTCAACAGTCGTTGCCGATGACGACACGGCAGGCGCGTTCGCAGTTCATGCCTGGCTGGTAGCCAACAATCAATGGACTCGCGACATCGAACATGATTTTCGTAACAGTCGTGCCGATGCCGCCACTTTACTGGCACTGAATCGACTTCTGCAGCAGCGACCACAGCGTGCAGTGAAGCTGCTGGAATTCAGTATCGATGGCCATCGCCGGGCAGGAGATCTGGAACAACTGGCGGCTGATTATCTTTTGCTGTTCATGTGTCACAATGCGACAGCGAATAATTCGCAAGCGACAGAAACGCGAAAGGTCGCGACGGCGATTGTTTCCGATTCTCTCGATTCAGGCCGACATCCTCGCCGATCAGGATTGGTCGCATGGTTATTGAAACACGGACAACCACGGCCCTGGTTAATGCAAAAATGAACTAAGTGACCATGTGACTGGTTAAACAGTTCGGCGACGACCGTTACGAAATTCACTATGATCGGTCGTGGGTCTCATTTTTTCCTCAGTCAAATCCGAGTGCATTGGCATGTCTGCCGAGTCGGTATTGTTTCACCGTATTGTCGCAGGGTGCGGGTTACTGGTGATGGTCGGTCTGGCATGGCTGCTGAGCAGCCACAGACATCGATTTCCGTGGCGTATCGTCATCGGAGGGATGTTGATGCAGCTTGTTCTGGCGACAGCAATTCTGAAGACAGAACGGGGGCGCAAAGTCTTTCAGGCACTGGGCGACGGGTTCAACGTGATGCTGGGCTTTGTGGATGAAGGCTGTCATCTGGTATTTGGTGACAATTTTAAAGACTACTACTTTGCCTTTCGCGTCCTTCCCACCATCATTTTCTTTTCATCTTTAATGGCCGTACTGTATCACACTGGAGTGATGCAGTTTGTGGTACGGCAGCTTGCGTTTGCGCTGAGACACAGTCTGGGAACATCCGGTGCAGAATCTCTTTCGGCAGCAGCCAATATTTTTGTCGGTCAGACCGAAGCACCATTTGTTGTTCGTCCGTACATTGCCCGGATGACCTCATCTGAATTGATGGCAATGATGACGGGAGGCTTTGCCACGGTGGCCGGCGGGGTTCTGGCAGTTTACATCGGATTTGGAATTGACGCGGCTCATTTGATGACAGCATCCGTGATTTCGGCTCCGGCCGGTTTGTTGATCGCCAAAGTGATGCTGCCCGAAACGGAAGTTGCCGAAACGTCCGGATTCGAGCCGTCGATTATTCCTCGCGAAACCACCAATGTCATCGAAGCCGCCGCGAGCGGGGCCACCGAAGGACTTAAACTGGCACTCAACGTCGCCGCCATGCTGATTGCGTTTGTGGGGCTGATCGCGTTGTTTGATTATGTGTTGAGTTCGGCGTCACTGTTTGTTCTGAATACGATGATGGGGCGACAGGCAGAACAGGGACTGACGTTGGCGTATGTTTGCGGACATCTGTTTTATCCACTGGCATGGCTCATGGGGATTGAATCCCGCGACTGCTTCAATGCCGGACAATTACTTGGTCTGAAGGTCGTGGCCAATGAACTGGTCGCGTACCGTACGATGGCGTTGTGGATTGCGGAGGATTCGAGTCAACCGGAGATCTCAGCGCGAACGGCCGTGATTCTGACTTATGCTCTGTCGGGATTTTCGAATTTCGCTTCGATTGGTATTCAGGTGGGAGGAATCGGGGGCCTTTGTCCCGAGCGTCGTGAGGATCTTGCACGGTTGGGCTTGCGGGCTATGGTCGGCGGTATGCTGGCGTGTTGTATGACGGCCTGCGTAGCGGGGGTACTTGTATGACTGTGATGTGGTTGTGTATGGAACATAACTTGTCACAGTCTGACAGAGGAACCGGCTGTCTGTTGGCGATGACCGGCAGATTTTCGGCATACCCTTCAAATCAGTTGACCGGTGCCACATCCGGAGTTGGACTTCCGTCCGGTAGAACCTGCGGAGTCCAGCCACTGCCCGATGGCATAGCCACTACGCCGCTGCTTACGTAATAAACACCGAAGACCAGAATTACTAACAGTCCCAGATAACCGATGACCAATCCGGCCATTGCCAGATTTCGTCCTTCCAGTTCCGAGTGACTCTGTTGGATTTCGCGGAGTGCCATGTGCCCGCATACCACAGCTGCAATGCTTCCGATCAGTGGTATGAAAGAAAGCACCAGGCTGTAAAGAGCCAGGTTTGCCACCGGGCTGTGGCCCCGAACCTCGTCACCGGAGGATTCATTCGGACCCGGTGCGGTGGCTGTCTGTCCGGAAAACAGTCCTGGCAGGGCCTTGTCTGCTCGTTTCCATTCCTCCATTCCATGCGTCCAGACGAGATCATCAGCATTGAGGGTACCGGTAATCTGCGAATGTTTGAGGATCTCCATAGAAACAGGACCAAGTTGTTGGCCATTGTGATTGTAGAACCAGCCCGCAGAACTTGGTGCAGCGGGCGCCGTCCCGCTTGGGGCGGAATGCACGTTGGTATCAACAGTACCGGTTTGACGCATCTTGCGTTCACCCTGCGCTTCGAACAGATCGGGAAATTCGTCGGCCGGTTTCCAGGAACGTCCATCACTGGAAACTCGATACTGGCGCCCGAATCGACCACGTTTTGCCATCTGACGAAGACGTTCGACTGTGAATGGCCCCTGTCTTTTACCGCGCACCTGGATATAAAATGATTTACTCATTTGAAAATATTCTTCAAAACGCAGGCTATTGTTCAGTCAGGAAGACGGGGCGTCCTTCAATGAATCCTGTTGAGTCAGCAGATGAATCCAGCGCGACGGTTCCGGCAACCACTGATCCAATCGGGGCAAACCTTGATGGCGGTTGTTGATTATTCAGAGACACCATGACAACCAGTGCACCATTATCTGCCGGCTGCAGCCGTGTGTTCGTTGAGCAGTTCCAGCGGTCGTCCTGACTTCTGTAAAGCCAGCCGACCCAGCGATACACGGGACCAGGTTTCAATTTTGCGACTTCGTCCCGCATGGTAACTGCTTTTTCGGCGGCCTGAGCCACCGGGGACATTTCTCCGAGAATTGCCCGTGCATTAATACGTGCGCTGGGTGCACCGGACCCTGCGGGCCAAATCCAGTTGGCGTCACCCCCTTCGAACTGATCGATGGCCGTGATGTGTTCCTGAAATGCTTCGCGGAAGAAGAGGCTGCCCCGGGCTCCGACGTTCATCACGTTGAGGAGTAGTTTCATTTTCACGATTGGATCAATTTCCAGGTCTTCAGCGAGTAATGTGACCAGTTTCCCGAAACTTTCCTCCCAGTGTTCGTTTACGGTTTCGAGCTCCCTGAGTGCCGTCCGTGCAAACACTGCAGGAGGCGCATCCCAGATGAATTTGAGACCGGCCTGCTTATTGCTGACAGAACCTTTGAGCACACGCTTTACAGCAGCACGCTTTAGTGTTGTGTCTCTGAACGGCACGATTGTGATGACATCGCCGGTTTCCAGCGGGGGTTCTTCGGAATCGGAGTAATATCGATCGTCGCCCTGGGCAACCATGAAGGGGAGTTGCAGATAAAATTCCAGTGGAGCACGCAATTGCTCCTGCAGATCACCATGATCTCCGACGCGGAGATTCACTGCTTTCAGTGCCTCCGCCTGACGTGCCAAATTACGACCGGCCGGAAACTCATTTGACACTTTCATGAATTTGGCGAACTCCAGTTGCAGGTTTCCGGCCGTCGTCGGATTCACATCCTTTAGTGATAATGATGCCCACTGATCGCGGAGTTGATTCCATAGTTCCGGTCCTTTCCACAAATCTGACTCACTTGAGATCACACTTTGAAAGGTAGTCGCCCGCTTTGTACCGGAGTGGTTCCGAACATATGCCAGAAGCTGAGTTCTGTACCGGTCCACATTTCCGACAGAGGCCGTGATTGTGTTCAGATCAGCAGCGACTTTCATTGAACGCTGATGTTCTGCCCGGGCATTGCCCAGTGTACGAAGAATGGCTGTGATCGGAATTTTGTGATTTTCACTCACATGAGCTCGACGCTGCAGGCCGCGAAAATCATCCGTGAGCAGTTGATTGGACTTCATATCATTCTCCGTTCTCTCCTGAAATCGAATCATTACCGCATCAAGATCTGCCAGAAACAGAGTGTCTGCAGCAGACTGCGCCAGCTGCCGGGCTCTCTCCAATACGTTTCTTGCTTCCTCGACTTCGTTCCGTTCTCCGTCGTCTTTTGCCATCGATTCGGCTCGTTTGAGAACTTCCATTGCCTGACTGATACGATCCCAGTCGGGTGACGAGCCCAGTTGGTCCGTCGCGGCGGACAACAGTTTCAGGAATGAATTTCGTCGTTCCTGTGCCGTGCTGAGGATCTCCGACAGTTCTCCGTACAACAGCTGTAATTCCGGACTTTCTGCAACGTCAGGAGATTCTGAACGGAGCTGACTGCAGAATTCTTCAGCCTGTTCGATGTGTTCGTCAGTCAGCAGTTGACGCAGCGTCTGAGCATGGTTCCGGATGCTTTGTCCGTGCCGGTACTGCAACATCAGTGACAACAGGATTGAACAAATCACTAACGCTGTTGCCGCAATTCCTGCGACAATCATTGCGGTCCTGCGACTCGTCTGACGACCAATCTGCGTTTTACGCTCTTCCAGCCGCCTTTCCAGTTCTTCCGGGATCCCCAGATCAAACAGAGAAATCGCCTTGGCAGACCGATCCAGTTCGTCGACAGACGAATCCCGGTCGAGGCTGCGTTCCAAAGCCGTTATACTGTTTTGATAGGCATCTTTCTGCAGTTCCTTTTGCTCTTCTTCTGTGATCCATTCCAGCGCCAGTTCCGTTGTCTCGAATATCGGTTCACCTTCCTGTATTTCGGCCGTAGCAATGAGTGATTCCCAGCGTTGAGCGTGATGGCGTGCGGTGTCCAGATCGCGGGCAAGGAACGCGTTATTCAGTGCTTCGGCAACATTTTTGAGTTCTTTTCGGGCATCGTACATCTGTAGGCGAACGCGAACTGTCTGAACTTTTCTGATGAGGTCGTTCGGTGGTCGGTTGCTCCATTTGCGACTGGCAAGTTCTGCTTCCAGAGCGGCCGCCTGAGTTGTATTTTTGTTCGCCAGAACATTCTCGAGTTCTGACTCAATCTGATTCTGTCGCGCAACTTCATAGACTTCCAGGTCCTCGAGCCACAACGGATTGTCTTTGTCTTTGTTGGCCAGTTCCCGCAGAATCTGAATCCTGACGGACAACGGGCTGAGTGCCAGAGCATGAAGGCGATGCAGCTTCAGCAGGCCGGAAACCGGTTGCGCTGACGCATAGGCGTCATTAAGATCGGACGCAACTTCCAGCAGTAATTCGGGAAGCGGCGGTAACTCGTACTGCGAAACATAGTCCGACCAGAACTCGATTTCAGGGAAATCCAGAACGGCTGTAAGATCCAGCAGATTGGGTTCTGTTTCGCACTGTTGGATTGCCTCTGTACGCAGTCCTTTGCTCAGCAGCGCCTCGCATGTTCGCAGCCGTTCGTTGGCGACAGACACGTTTCGGGAATAGTCTGCAACCAGTGTTTCCATATACTCCTGATCCGGATCGTGCTCCCACGCAAGCACCGACTGAATCTGCTCGATGACAGCTTCGATTTCTCTCATGGCACTGCCTTTGTGTTGAGGACATCGACCGGCTGACCATCGTTGACGGTGTAGGCCCGGACGTGCAGTTTTTTCTCCTCCAACTGATGTTTGAGCTGGCTGAGGACCTGCAGAGTGTTCCCGTAATTTTCAACGGTTTTGATGAGTATTTCGACGTTCTTCTTCAGTTTGTTTCGATTCAGGCCGGCGACAGGATCCGTGTCGTAATACCCGTCAATTTCGTTCCGAAGTACGTCAAAAAAATTGTCGGCGTTTATCTCAAGGTTCGAGGGATGCGTCCGTTTGTGATTGATTTCTCTGCGGATGCGTCGATAGATCTTTTGCCGCACGTCTTCCATCGACAACCGGATCGCTATGTCTTCCATGTTCCAGTTACTTGCAGAAACACTGCTGATCAGGTCCAGGCTGCCTGCCAGAAATTGTTTGGCGAATTCCGGTGCGCCGGAAGTATTCAGCAGTTTTAGATAAACGGCTGGTGTCACAGTCAGGACAATCTGACCTGACTGGGGCCCTGCCGCATCACCTTCGGCAGGTTCGATGACGGACAGACTGACTTTCACATCGGCAAGTACACCCAGGTTTGCGCGATCCTGAGGGGACATTTCCGAAGGGGCCGTTTCAACTGTCAGTGCACCGTTGTTACTGAATGCCAGCAAAAATGAATCGTCGAACCTGAGACCGGACAGTTCAAATCCTTTTACGGCTTCGTGACGGAGATCAAACTGTAGTGCCGTGGCCACAACGTCATGAAAGTCTCCCGGCAGATCCAGTCTGATTTCGACCGATGAGTGCTGATCTGCAACCGGCATTCTCAGCAACGGAGCTGTTTCGGGTTCTCGAAATGAAAAGATCTCAGAACGTTCATCAACCGTGAGTTTCAGCAGACTGTAGTGAAGGACTGTCACGCGCGGATCCGCATTTCTTCCCGTGGATTGGTATGCAAAGTTGCTGCCATCCACAGTGAATGTGCCGATCTCTGTTGGTTTGCCTCCACCGGAGGCGTCCATCTCTGCTGTCCAGACCCGTGCTGATGCCTGCAGAGAATTGCCGGCTGTCTTATTCTGTTCTTGGAATCGAAGTGCGCGGATGGCTGATTTGTCTGCTGCATTCGGAAGCAGTATTTCAAGACTGCAGCGTGTCAAGTCATCCAGTGGCAGGGACTTACTGACTGTGTTGTCTGTTTTTGACACTACCAGTGGAATCAATCCGCTTGGGAGCTTTTCCAGGGCAATTTTTGCCAGCGGGTCGATTGGTGAATCTTTGATGTCACTTCCAAGCGAACGACGAATTTTCAAATGCGGTTGTCTTGTCGTTGCAGGTTTCGGATCTGTGTGTTGCCGGAAACCGGACTTCACGGAATTGCCTGTGTCCTCTTCAGTTTCCGGCGGGGCTGCAGTTTGGGAGGTGGTGACATCATTTGTTTTTGGGTATTGCGTATTCCCGTCTGGCGGGTTGCGATCAGCGGGGACGATCGGGAGTGGTGGAGTTTTTGATACCGAGTTCTGTCCTGCGTAGTAGGCCGCAGCAACCAGTCCGCCGACGCAGCTCAACAACATCAGCGCCGTCAGGATCCAGGTGATCTTTCGCTGATGCCATGGAATTCGTCTGCCCGGCAGTTCGGGGGGTACCGGCATGCCCTGATATTGACTGTACGCCCCGTACTGACCTGACGCTTCGGTATATTCAGTATCTGCCGGAGGACTTAGCTGAGCCTGTCGGCGAGGGAGCATCCTGTTAACGGGTTCATTCTCTGTTGCCGATGGTACGCTGAATTGATCGCTGTAGCTGGCATTTGGTCTGCCGCTGCGCGCCGAAGACGAAAAAGGGGTTTCCGGTGGTGGTCCGGGATTTCCACACAGGTCGACAACATGCATTGTCGGGCTGTGTCTTAGTGAGGCAGCCTGTTTCGTGCCATCAAGAACAAAACGCCACAGGCAGTCACTGCCTGCAATCGGCTTTGTATAGTATGTGTTGAATGTCACATTCCAGCGGCGGGCCGGTGAGATCAGATTCAACGCTTCAACCACCAGTACCAGTGAATTGGTACCCACCGGGACGATCACGGAAACCGGTTTTTGTTTTGTCCGGGTGGCTGAGTCAGCCAGTACCCCGGCCCATCCGGCGTCTCCGGCAAGACGCTTCCACTGAGAGCAGACGCTCGGCTTGGAATATACTGCATTTGGTCGGCGACCTGTCGGCAATGTCCTGACATTCCCGTCCCAGCGTTTTTCACAAAATCCGTCGTGTGCGAGTACCGCGGCAGGTCCTGCGATCACAAGTTCGTTTGGTGCCAGTGCGACATGATGCGCCAGTTTGTTGGATCGTTGTGAATAGTCCAGACCGGCGTCACAAATCCGTGACAGAACGTAGTATCGCTGACTGGATACTTTGATATGCAGGTGAGAGTAATTCACCGGAGCTTTGCAGTCACCTGGTGTAAAGGCATGTCGGTAGCCACTGAGCATCTCCAGTCGCTCAGAAATATTCGCTGCAATTCCATCGGTACTGACGACCGTACAAAATCCTTTGCTGCCGGGCTTCAGACCCTGCGGCGCGGACGTATACACGATCTCGTGACTCATAGACCGCCGCCTCCATTCGGCCTTCGCGGGTCACTGTTTCTGTTCTTTCCGGTATAGGCCATGATCATGCCGGGAACCGTGCGGTAAATAGCGTACAGCAGAGGAATTTCTGTCCAGACGGGTTTGATGTCAGCCGGTCGAACGATGAATTCTTCCCGGTCGTCGGTTTTGATGAGTTCGGGGCCCTGTCCAAGAGCACTGGCGGCAATGTACGTCACGTCCTTCGAAAACCCGTCTGCTGCACTTACAAACTCGGGCGCAAGTTCAGCCATGAGTTTGCGGAGTTTTGCCGACATTCGTTCCAGACGGTCGATATCAAGGGCCGTTTTTCCGGAACGAGTTGTGCGCAGAAAATAGTCCGGCGGGATATCACTGCTGTCCATTAGCGAATTCCACGCATCATACTTTGTGACAACAATGATCAGTGGACGGCTGTCACGGTCTGCCTGACGCAGGCCCGTCTGAGCGCGAATTCTACTCTCGGCCTCCAGCAGAATTTTATCCTGTCGAAAGTTCCAGCCACGTTCTCCCATTTGCGGGTCGGTGCTTGTACCGGAACATCGGTTTCGAAACTCGTGGTGCTGGGTGGGGTCAAACAGAAACAGCAGTGCTTTCGACACGGACAGATGCTGTGTTCCCGGATTGTTGGACGATTCTTCCCCCGGCATAAAGTGTTCGCCGGCATTGTCGTAAAGACACAGAGCACGAGACATTGACTTTAAGTGACTGAATCGTGGATGCTGTGGCTGCGGTTTTACCGAAAAGACAAACGGCCTGGGGAACAGAACCGGACGGCCTCCCAGTACCACCGATTCGTACAGATCTCCTTCCTTTTCTGTTTTCGGCAGCGTCACAGGGGCGTTGCGATCGTTGTTCAGAAACAGGATCTCTTCGTACTGGTTCACGATTCGATTTGAGGCCGGGTCTGCGTCACCAAATGCGATCTGGAATTTGGAACTGAACGCCTTTCGCAACTGCCAGATTGATGCGGCAAGATAGTAGGATTTTCCGGATCCCGGAGCACCCAGGATCGAAAAAAACAAAGGATTCAATTCCAGAGAGGCGCGGACAACTGTCAGATGACATCGTGGACAGGCAAGGTGGTGACAAACCTCCCCTTTGACGTCAATTGCATGGCCATTCTCATTCAGTCGAGTTGGCAGAAACCGTCGCTGGCCGCGGGGCGTGACGATTTCATCATCATCCAGATCGGGGTGAGCCGAAACCCACAAAGCCTCTTCAGGAGGAAACCTGGTCCAGCAGTGAGGACAGGTGGCCCTCGGGAGCAGTGAAGTGGGACGTTGAAAGGCACTAGGCATGTGGATGCTCAGAAGGTCGATGGTTAGTTGTGAGAGATGACCCGACCGCAGTCACAACCAACCGGAGTCACACGAGCAACTGTATCAACAGAACTCCATATGTCGGAGAACCGTGGTCCAATTTCTTCCAGCAGCCTTCGAAGTATCCCTGATGCTGTCTCCCACGTCCAGTACTACCTGATACATCATCATCCAGTGGTGACATTATGAAACGTCGACTGTACTCAGCGATCTTCCCGAGGTGGTAAACGAACGAGAACCAAATGTTGCGAAAATGTCTCAGCTGTCTCATTTAACCTCGACACATCTGTTTGCCTCAAGTAACAGAAGTGATGACGAGATGAACGTTTTCGGAATTCCGAAACACCGGGTAACGGCGGTACGATACTCACGCAGCTGGTTTTCGTAGTCTTCTTTTTTTGATTCCGTCCACTGGTCGATTTCGCCAACAATCCGATCTGATTTGAAGTCGATGATTTCTGCGGCCAGTCTTTTTCCTGAATTTTCAGCGATCACAAGTCGATCGATTTTACCGTGAACAATGCAGTCTTGTTCACGGTAAACGAAGGGCCGTTCAGGAATCACCCGAAGGTCCAGTCGGGAATGTTCTGCGAGTCCAGGCATTTGCTGGAATCGTTTTCGTGTTGCGTCCTGTGTGAGGACCGACTTCGCTGAGGTCCGGTTAATGAACTCCAGGAACTCTGTCAAAAGTACTTCGATAGCTGCATCAGCAATATGCAGCGCCTGTATTGACGGATCCGTTGTGGTTTCCCGTAACCGACTCCGTGTCAGCGGTTCTCCACAGTCCAGCCAGAGAATCCGTTCGAACCATGCGTGAATCAGCATTCCACGGGTTTTCCCGTCAACAACCGAACAATCGCCGGTAGGCGACAATGTGTGACTGGTCAGTGGCAGGCGGGTTGTTCTATGTTCGGACGGCGTGCGACGGACCAGACCGCGCCGACGACCTCCTGTCATGGTGGCTAAATGCAGCTGAGGATCCGCTGTTTGATGTTCTGTTTTGCTCCGGTCGGACGGTACCTGAGTATGAGGGACCTGATGAAACCAGGATGCATTTCCGGTCTTCCAGATCTGTGAATCATCTTCGAGGACTTCTGTGTCAGAAAATACGGCGGCCAGGATTCCGGCCAGAGTTTTCCGGGTTGTCTTCGTTTCCGGTGGAATAAGCAGATGCAGCGCGTGAACAGCGCGAGTCAGTGTAACGTAAAGCAGGCACAGTGAACCCCGGACAATCTCATCAGTTGTTTGCGCCATTGCGTTTTGCAGCTGTTGAGGCAACAAATGTCGTAATCCCCTGTCAACCCATACACAGACGTCTTCCGGTGCTGCCGCACGACCGGGCCTGTCGGCTGCGACTGCCGGAACCTTGACTAATGGGCCGGTGAGTTCCGGCGCAACGACAATTTCGAATTCCAGTCCTTTGCTCTGATGAACCGTCATGACGCGAACCCGGGACGGCACACTGCGACTGAATCTTGAGGACTCCAGATGCTGAACAAATTCTGCCGGATTGAGGGATGATGTCACATCGAACTGCCAGGCTTCTGAAACAACCTGCTGCAAACGAATTCTGTCACGATCGCTGCATTCATTTTGTACCGCTTCCATAATCCACTGGAGTGTGGCGCCGTAACCGTTATCCAGCAGACGACCACGAATGAAGGATGCTGTGGCCATTGCCGCAGCATCGTCCTGCCACTGATCGAAACCTACGACTCTGGCGAGTGGAGAGTGAGCAACGTGGTAACGTGAAACGGTGCAACCGGGATGACTGGACAGATAGAGCAGAGACATGACAGCAAGCACGGCGGGACTGTCAGTCGGCGGAGTTCCGCCTTCTTCACTCGCAGGGACACCAAGTTGGGTTAGTTGATGCACAAGCTGAGCAACACCATTATTGGTTCGCATCAGGACGCCAATTTCCGCACCAGGGCACCGCAGATGGATACTGTGTATCTGTTCCGCAACCCAATTGTTGTAAGCAGCCTTTCTGTCAGATTCGGAATCATCACCGGTCCGGGGCGCGGTTCTCAACTCCGCAAATCCAGGTAAATCGGCAAGGTGAGTCGAATGGACCGGATAATTCCCGCTCCATTCAAGGCTGGCTTTGGCATATTCTTCCAGGTGCTTGTGTCGGTGCAGTTTCTGAAACACATGATTGACGGTTTCAATTACGGCCGGAGCCGATCGTCGACTCTCGTTCAATGGTTCAGCCGCAATCCCCGGAATCGTTGCCTGAACTTCATCCATGACTTCAGCATCTCCTCCGCGCCAGCCGTAGATCGCCTGCTTTGGATCTCCCACGCAGAACACACTGGACGGATTGTCGGATGTAAATTTGATCAGCGGCTTGATCAGTTGCTTCAGGACTTTCCACTGATCGAGTGAGGTGTCCTGAAATTCATCCAGCAACAGATGGCGAAACGAACTGTCCAGTCGATAATTAACGCGGTGTCCTTCGATCATGTTCCCCGAGCAGGCAAGCAGGCGGGTGATTTCACTGAATCGTGTGAAACCAGTGTCGCGGCGCAAACGTTGATACGCGGTATCGAATCGGTGAATCAGTCGCCATGCTGCCTGGTTGTGGTGTGCGATTTGGTTAAGGATTTCAGTTCGGGCATGTCTCACAAGCGGTTCATACGCACAGATCAGTTCTGGTGAAAGATCCTGTCGGCCGAATTGTTGTCGGCCGGATGATACGGCTGCCGCGATCCCTTTCGTCAGAAATTCGGACCAGTTTCCGTCGTGAAATCGGTGCAGATCAGCTGCTCGTGTTTTTGGCTGCTGTTTGCCGCTCAGCGCAACTTCCTTCAACGCATCGATACAGATCTGTAGATCCGGTTTTGACCGACCGGCTGTCTGAGGGATGCGGTTCCACGCCTGGGAATCCGTCTGCAGAAACAGTTCATAGTAGCCCTCTACGGCTTCATCAATCAGCGAACGAACACTGCGACGACTTCGCCCCCTGGCCAGCATCTGCATGAGCTGGCGAGAGTCTTTGGTATCCTGTTCTGCCAGCACCGCATCAATTGCCCGCTGGCGCAATACAGTGTCGGTGAAGTCATCGGCAATAGACCATCCCGGAGGTAAGCCGAGTTCCAGAGTCAGGTTGCGTGCGATCTGCTGAAAGAAGCTGTCGAGTGTCGAGACACGCAGACGGTGCAGCTGTCTCGTCAGTTGACTCAGTAATTCAGTAACTCGCGGCTGAGTCAACTGAAGTGGAGACATTGCACCCGCCAACTCATCATATTTCTGACTGTCAACACAGGATTCCGCCAGTCTCACCAGCAGACGTCCAAGAATTTCACCCGCCGCTTTACGGGTGAACGTGGTTGCCAGAATGGTTTCCGGACGTGCTCCCTCAAACAGCTGTCGGAGGAAATGGCCGGAAAGATTCCACGTTTTTCCGGTGCCGGCCGATGCTCGAATCAGTTGGTGCATAGAAACGGGGAGTCCGTTGAGGTGATCAACAAGCTGTCTCAGTGGCTGGATCTGGTGTTGACTGAACTTTGAGAGCGTCCGGACCAGTCGGCCAGCCAGGGAATGTGACGATCAATGACCGAGTCCTGGCAAATTCGTGTCAGGTCGTCCTGATACATTCCATTCACAGGCTGGAGTCGGTCGATTTGCAGATCCACGATTTGTGCCGCTAACTGCTTCGCTTTTTCTTCAGCGCCGTTCAGTTCTTCCGGAGTCCAGTCAGCAATGCTGGTGCCGATGTACTTGAGATCCCCGGGCAGATTCACGTAACCCAGCTGCACGTTTGAATCAATACCCATTTCCCGAATCAGCAGTCGATACAGTGGAAGCTGAAGATCGATCCAGTCGCCCTTTTTCCGGTGTGTTGATTTCGGATTCTGTGCTCTCTCACTGGTTTTGTAGTCCAGTACTCTCCATTCACCGGATTGACTGTGCCGATCAATTCGATCGATACGACCAACGATCGTCAGAGGACGTCCCAGAGCATCATGCACGTTGTATTCCAGACTGCGTTCACAAAATTTGATTTTCCAGCCATCTGATACCTGTCGTGCCTGCCATTCAGCAAATGCTCTCAGACGTTCTGAGGCCATCTGAAGCTGTACGGCCACAGTGGCAGACAGCTGATTTCCGAAGCGTTCCAGAGCCTCCTGATGCAGATTGTTCAAAAGCGTTTCTTCGATAAGATCAACGCTGCTGAAATGGCGCGTGGCACCCGTCCCGAACTGACTCAGCACAGTATGCAGTAAATTGCCGAACAGGCGGCCGTCCATCTCTCGCGGCTGGTCTTCAATTGATGTGAGACCGATTTCCCGCCGAAGTAAATATCGATACGGACAGCTGATATAGTCACGAAAATGGGTTACCGGAATCTGTGTTGGTTGTGAAGTCTGTTGTGGTGCAGGAATGACGAAGGCGGATTGCCGACTTGTGCTGAATTTGGCCGGTGGATCTCCGGGGAGAGCGTCAGGCAGTGTCGAACCTGATTTGCGTTCCTGATAGAAACGAAGCACTCGACCTGGAACATCGGACTCGTTGCCCGCAAACCACAGTCTGCTGGGAGCCAGTGGATTGCCCTGAACATCCCGGCGACCTGCGATCAGTCGTACCTGTTGTCTACAGTTCAGTAATGATTCCAGTGCCCAGGTGTCACGAGCGTAGCGACGTTTATTGTCGGTCAATCCCAGCTTTGTCCGAATGGTATCCGGCAAAAACACGTCTGAATTTGTTGATTCAGGAACCCGCCCCTCGTTGAATCCCGCTACGGTCACGACCGGACAGTCATCGAGTGGCAGTTCCAGCCATCCCATCAGATCAATCGCAGAGTTATTCGGAGCGGATGCGATGTTGAGATCTCCGATCTGCATCAGCAGTACCGGAAGTGCCTGAGCTGCCGTACACGCGGGTATGACTTCAGCGGGAATCTGCCGCAGCGTTTCGTTGAGTTCGTTCAGGGCATTGATGCAGGCGATCATGGATTCGTCGCGCTGATCATCCCCGCCCGTCGAATAGTCTGCGTAGACCAGATCCAGCAGCCGAAGGGTTCCGGTTGCCCAGTCGCTCAGTGGGTGACGAACCATTAACCCGCGATGCACGGTGTTTGGGTCCGGAACGCCTGTATCGTTGAACTGCGAGTTGTGAACCGGGCTGTCGGTTCGATTTTGTTCCTGCAGGTTCAACTTCGTTTTGGTGAAAGGACGATCCGGCAGAAGTTGCGAAAGCAATTGTGTCACGGACGCGCAGATACATTCAACGATGTTTGTCCGGGGATGATGTCCCAGTGTGCGGCCTGGAACCGGCTGCAGGTGGTCGGCTCGGTAGCTGTCGAGTTCGGCAAGCCAGTTTGTGGCCGCCTGTACACCCTGTTTCTGCAGTTGCTGTTCTATGAATGCAGTTACATCCGAATGGCGCACCAAATCTGTCAGACTTGGGAAATCGGGTCTCTGACGGTCGTCTGCTGTTGCCAGATGCGACGCAACGGCGTCCAGGAGTCTCCAGGGGCGTGAAGCACGCAGGTGTGATCCAATCGGCCAGCGTCCGGACACGCCCGCCAGGGCCAGAGACTGCAGAATCACCGGTACCAGACTGTCATCTGTGACCCCGACAGCGATCTCATCAGCACGATTGATTCCATTCAGTGTCGCCAGATGATCCACAACAGCGTCGGCCTGGTCCTGAGGTGTATCTGTTACCAACGTGGTTTCGTCGGGAATGTGAACAACGCGATCCTGCCATTTGTCAGCAACCAGGCACCCCCACTGATCGAAGTGATCGGCGATGGATTGCGGTGCACAAACCAGTGCCGTGACGCGATCGGAGACCTGGTCCAGCATCTTCCTGACGATGCCGTTCATATCCACTGTTCCAACCAGTATGATGTCGTGATTCGTCGTGCATTCCTGCTGATCAACAGCAATCAGTCGAGCGGTCTGCCGGTCCCACAACTGCAGCGCATCCATACGCATGAGATATTCGGACTGAATCCTTCGAAGGGCCTTCCAGCGTTCAGTTTCTTCTGTCAGTTCGGTTCGCGACAGAATCCGGAACACGTCATCGAAATCCAGACCCTCTGCTGCCAGTTCATCGTGCTGTCGCCTCAGTGAATCACAGAGGTTAATCCACGATGGCAGAGATGTTTCCGGCGGAAGAGTGGCGATTGCCGAATGAAGCTGCTGTGGTGGTACCGCACGGATTGCTGTCATCCATACCAGAAGCTGGGTGAGCTGATCCGCCATTTTTTTTTGTTGCGGATAAAGCAGTTCCGGAAAGTGCAGGAACGTAACCATCCGGGGCGGGATCAGAGAAGGAAACCGGGATTCCGCACGCTCGACCAGCAGTTCAAGCATTCGGCGTGCAGCGCGTCTTGCAGGAAAGACTAGGATGACCTTTGACAGGTCCAGATCATCGGTTGAGGCATATCGGCGGATCAGATAATCAGCAACCAGCGGCAGAGCCGGTTGCTTCCATCCGGTAAAGTGACGTTTGACTGCCATATCGGGTCCACTCGATGTGTGGCGTACAGCGGCCTGTTGACGACCGGCTGATGTGATTATTCTGTCATTCGTGTTGTCGCTTTGCAGTTCACAGGCTGTTTCTGTGGATCAGCGGGAACAAATCAGACACTTTGCAGTTTTCTAAACGAGTGTCTGACGATATCCCTAACGCCAACAACAATTCCTGAATGTACGTTGAGACTTTCATTCAGATGTTTGGGCTTGGGCAGTTGAATCCTGCGGGTATACGATCAGTTGATCGTGACACAGCAGGACCAGATCTTTTCGACCGTCTCCTGTCACATCAGCTACGATTCCTTCCCGAGGTTCGGTGCCTCTCGAGTCAGCGCTGGATACCAGTCGCTTTTCTTCAAACACACGGAAGTGCGTTGCCGCCCGAAGACCATTTGTTTCGCTGAAATGAAGCAGTTCAAGTCCGTCGATTCCGGTATCGATGAGTGCCAGGTCAATCACGTCGTCTCCATTGAAATCACCGGAGATGATATCAGCCGGATAAGCGTCCTCACGTGCAGACTCCCAGGTTGCTATCTCTTTCAGTTCACTTTGCGTATTTCCGGAATACATCACACTGATCCGCTGGTTACTCACCAGCAAAAGATCATCGGCAGAATCTCCGTTCAAATCAGCGATGACTGCGGAGCGGAACCGGAATGATCCCATTTCGACTTCTCTCCACGGTCGAAACAGTCCGGATTCGTTTCTTAGAATCCGAAGGCGATCGATTCCGGTATCGATCAGTATGATTTCGTCCGTGCCGTCGTTGTCGTAATCCATACTCACTGCGCCACTGATTCGTGCCTTTTCTTCAGCGGCATTGAACTGATCAACAACCGTCCAACGCTGGTCCTCCAGTTTCATGGCACGGGCAAATGCCCCGCGACCAACCAGCAGATGGTGATGGTGGACAAACAGTGGCCCGGCAGTACCTTTGCCCAGACTGAGCCGATGGGGATGCGGAGTCTCTGATAAAAGTCCGTGTTTGTCACTTAGAAACGTGATGACACCCTCGGAACCGGCGCCCTGGGGAACAATCAGCAGATCTTCGTTTCCGTCGACATTGGCGTCCATTTTTAGGAGATGCACAGGCGGGTTTCCGTTAATCCCGGCCGCTTCGAATTCTGTCACACGATTCATCGATTCGGCAGTACCTTCGGAGGAAAGTGACATCTGACGGAGACCGAGCAGATTTTTCCTGTTGCGCCCGCCGGACTTCGTGCAAATTGCCAGTGTTGGCTGACCGCTTGTCTGCAGCACCTGAATTCCGCACAGAGACTGACTTTTCTTTGCGCGTGTCAGTGGTTTGGGAAATGTGAGCCTTCCTTCCTGGAATCGACTGAGTGCGACCACGTTTTCCGGTTCGCTCATCAGAACCAGTTCCTGCTGCGCATCACCGTCAATATCAACCATACAGGCATCCGTCGCACCCAGCAGTCCCGGAAACATTTCAGCTGGCGCCAGACCATCGATCCCACTTTGCCGAAACACAAGTACCTGGGCGTTTTCGGGATCTGTCACAACGACGTCACTGAGTCCATCACCGTCAACATCACCGACTGCAATCGCCCGGTTTTGTCCGGAGGATCTGCCGTCGCCGATCCCAAAATGTACCAGACTGCGCGGAGCCGACGGATCCGCGTGCTTTGGATTTGCCAGGCGTGAAATGACCAGTCGTCCGGTGCGCTGATCAATCGTCAGGATTTCCTTCCCGGGTTCGGTGTCGACATCGCAAACCGTCACAGAACGAGGCTGATGCAGATCAAAATTGAGCTCCGGCCCAAGACGACCGTCAGCGGTCTGCAGTCTGGCGTATAATCCACGATGACTTCCTTCGATTGCCATATAACAGACATCATCCCGACCGTCACCGTTGATGTCTGCTGCCTGCACCAGTGATAACTGAACTGATGTATTGATCAGTCGATGCGGAGAATTCATCTCACCGCGGTCATTCTGGTAGACGATGTACATCGCCGTCTTTCCGAGTACGACCAGATCACAGCGATCGTCACCATTGAGGTCTCCTGCAGAAACCATCCACGCGACTGCTGCCAGTTCGGGAAGTCTCACCGACCAGGATTTACTCCAGTCAGCTTTCGTGTCACCGTGCTGATAACGGATCACCAGTCGGTCCGGCATTCCGACATAAGCAATGTCGGTGCGTCCGTCGGCATTGAAGTCCCCGGAAGTTAATCCGGCCACCTCTTTATCGACCGGGATTTCCTGAAATTCAAACCGCCCATCCGATCGCAGGTCATTGACATGTCCCCTGACGTCCTGCTCTTCCTGTTCTTCAGGAAGACGCTGCCGCAGTAATTTCAGACAGCTGTCGCGATTGTCCACCAGTAGTAAATCGGTGCGGTCGTCGGGGCTAAAGTGTCCCGCCACCAGATTGCCGGCACGGCTATTGAGTTCAAACAGTTCCACCCCTGTGAACCCGTAAAACTGGGCCAGGTTTGTGGACTCTGTGGTGTCTTCGGCGGTTGCTCCCGAGACGCCGGCCACGAGCAGGAATCCGGACACAGCCATGAAAAACACAAGGCGATGAATCACTGCAGGCCGTCCTGACTAAAACAGAGAATACGGAAATGTCCGCTGAATATGCGACCAGCGATACGATTCTATTTTCGTGAACGACCTGTTTAGATGCAAACCGATGACCGTGCTGTCAAAGTGATTCCGATTCGAGTGGTACTTAGTAACGTATAAAGGAGCTGCAGTCGATGACTACAGCTCCTTTGTGAGTTGTCATGCGCAAGAGAGGATTCGAACCTCCACGTCCAAAAAAGGACACCAGGCCCTCAACCTGGCGCGTCTGCCAATTCCGCCACTTGCGCCGATTCGGGCTGACACGTTGTCACTGCGGACGCTGATACGACCGAATGTCAGGCAGGATAACACGACGGAACCGTTCGTCAATCTTGATTTGTGTCGGATCCCGGCACGCATCACATACGTGACAGTCCGCCAAGCTTACAGACGTTTGAATTGCTGATCGGTTTCCGGTTGTGCGGCACGGTTCAGACGAAAGGAGTCTGTGTCAGCAAAAATCGACTTCAAAAACCCCGTCAGGACCTGACCGGGTTTTTGTGCGTTATTTTTCAGGTTGATGTCCACCGGAGGCCTGCGGTGTTGTCCGTCAGGACAGGATATCTTTAACAATCCGGGCGTCGAAGACACCGGTCAGCTTCTCTTCAAGTCCGTTGCGGTAATACGATAGCCGCTGGTAGTCCAGGCCCAGAATGTGCAGCATGGTGGCGTGCCAGTCAGGTACGCTGACTTTGTTCTCTGCGGCAGCAAATCCGATCTCATCGGTGGTTCCGTGACTGAGTCCGCCTTTGACGCCTCCGCCGGCCATCCAGCTGACCATCGCATTTTTGTTGTGATCACGCCCGTTTTTGCTCTGGGCAATCGGCAACCGACCGAATTCGCCACCCCAGACCACCAGCGTACTGTCCAGCAGACCGCGAATTTTTAAATCTCTTAACAGCGCAGCAATCGGCTGGTCCGTGCGTCCACAGATATTTCTGAGTCCTTTCTCAAGGCCGGAATGATGGTCAAACGGCTGAAAATTGAGATACAGCTGTACAAAACGCACACCACGTTCCACTAGACGTCGGGCAATCAGGCAACGGCGACCGTATGAATCGAGAGGTTCCTGGTTCATTCCGTACATTTTTTGTGTGGCGTCGGTTTCCTGGTTGAGATCCAGGGCATCGGAAGCTGCCAGCTGCATACGTGCTGCAAGCTCGTAACTGGCAATCCGTGCTGCGAGTTCCGGCTGGAACGAATGTTTCCGTTCATGCAGTCGGTCGAGTCTGGAAATGAGGTCCCGTTCCAGATGAGTAATACTGGACGGTTCTTCGTAGTCCGGTTTCAGATCCAGAACGGGTGATCCCTGCGAACGAAAACGAGTACCCTGATAAACCGGCGGCAGGTACCCACACTGCCAGCTTTGCGACCTGTTAACGGGAAGTCCTTTCGGGTCGTCCAGTACGACGTAGGCCGGCAGGCTTTGATTGGCGGTTCCCAGCCCGTATGTGATCCAGCTGCCAAGACTGGGCAAACCTGGCAGTGTGTTGCCGGAGTGGATCTGGAACAGAGCCGGCTCATGTGTCAGATTTGTTGTAAACATAGACCGAATCAGGGCAATATCATCGACGCAGTTAGCGAGGTGTGGCATCAGTTCTGAGACCCACATACCGCAGTTTCCATGTCTTGCGAATCTGAATGGGGAACGCATCAGCGCACCGGCGGCAGCGGGACTCTCTACTTCTCCGGCGATTTTTTCAAAGTGTGATTTTCCGTGATGTTTTTCGAGTTCCGGTTTAGGATCAAACAGATCCATCTGACTGGGGCCGCCATTCATGAACAGGTGAATGACAGAATTTGCCCTTGGCGGAATGTGTGCTTTCTGTGGTTTCAGGTCATAAACTCTTGGTGAATGCGCCTGTTCTTCATCAGCAAACACGTCCTCGCTGAGAATAGATCCAAGCGCTGCTCCGTAGATGCCTCCTCCCACATGGTCGAAGAAGCTGCGTCGATCGAAGTTTGTGCTGGATTTTGGGGACATGGATTTCAATCGATGTACAAAAAATCGGCGGAATTCGTAATGGCATGGCAAAGATTCTCAAGCGCTCTTTGGGCCGCTGCATCCGGATCGGATGTTGTGGGGGGAAGCTCTGCCGATGGTGGACTGTTTTCCTGAGTACTGTGATTCCGATTATCCGTTTTCCGGGTCCATTCCTCTGTCAGTTTGCGGAATGAAGTCAGCATTGTCCTTTTTTCATCGCCTGTCGGATGACGACCATAGGCGACCAGCCAGACGCGTTCGATTTGCGCCTCCGGTTTGGTGCCGGCTTCGCTTCTGATGCGGGCAGCAAAAAAACGGCTAAGCTCATGAATTCGTTTGTTGTTCAGCAGGTGCAACGCCTGAGGTGCCACAATGGAATCACCGCGTTCGATACAGTTTGGGTTCAGTTGCGGAAGGTCGAAATTGTCCAGGATCGTCAGATGGGCCGTCCGTCGCTGCAGAACGTATATCGTTCGCCGCCAACGATCATTTATTCCCACACTGACCACAAGCCCGTCGTCACGAGCATCAAGTGCGTCCGCCGGACCGTACTGTGTCGGATCCAGTCTGCCGGCAACACTCAACAGACAGTCCCGCAGAACTTCTCCTTCCATTCTTCGCAGAGGCATTCGGGACAGCAGCCTGTTTTCCGGATCGAGCCGCATGTGGTCGTTGGTCACAGTAGATGACTGTCGCCAGGTCGTCGAATGCATCATCAGACGATGCATGGCTTTAATGGACCAGCCGCTGCGCACAAAACTGCGGGCAAGCCAGTCTAGGAGTTCGGGATGGGTGGGGCGAGCACCGGTGGTTCCGAAATTATCCAGCGTTGAAACGATTCCGCTACCGAAATGATGTTTCCAGATTCGGTTCACCATGACGCGAGCTGTCAACGGGTGATCCGAAGTGATCAGCCAGCGAGCAAACGCCAGTCGCCGTCCGGTAGTATTTTCGAACGGGGGCTCAATCTGAAACGGGGTCATTCCGTCGGTCAGCACCGATGGAACGCCTGGACCCACCGGACGAGCGGGAGTGAGGTAATTGCCGCGTTTCAGAAGATACGTGGGCGACGGTTCTCCTCGATCCCACAGCGCCCGAATAAGTGGTTGCGGCACCCGTTTTTGTTCGATTGTCTTAATCGCTTCTTCTGCATGTTTTGCAGCTTCGGCAAATTCAGGTTCCAGTTTCTTTAAAGTTTCTGTGTTCGGGGAATCATCGGCATGTCGTTTCGCGTATTCGCCCTGCTTCTCTCTGAGTCGTTTTTTGATGGACTCGATTTCTGCAACCAGTTTTTCGTCATGTGACTGCCACGCATGCCGCTCATCGTCTTTGACCTGATCCAGGTATCGGCCCCGGGTCGGCTCCAGCCAGTCATGTTCGTCCAGTGCTCCTTTGAAGACCGCGGCCAGACGATAATAATCCCGCTGTGGAATAGGATCGAATTTGTGTGAATGACACCTCGCGCATCGTATGGTCAGACCCATGACCGAAGACGTGAGTACCTCAATCTCATCGTCGATGATTTCCAGACGATCGGGAACGAACGCCGTGATTCCCGCATAAGTTCCGTCCGGGGCCATTCGCAAAAAACCAGTTGCCACGAGGTTGTCATAGATCTCGTCAGTGATCCGGTCAGCATTACGATAGTCAACCAGTTCATCACCGGCGATTTGTTCGAGTAGAAAGCGGTTATAGGGTTTGTCATTGTTCAGGGAACGAATGACGTAATCACGATAGCGATAGGCTTCGGGACGAATCCGATCTGCGTGCTGTCCGCCTTCGGAATCTGAGTATCCTGCCAAATCAAGCCAGTAACGTCCCCAGCGTTCTCCATAGTGAGGTGAGTTCAGAAGTCGATTGATCACGCGTTCCCAGGCATCCGGTGATGTGTCGGAAAGGAAGTTTTCGATATCGGTCGGTGAAGGTGGTAAGCCCGTGAGATCCAGTGTTGCCCGACGAAGCAGTGTGGCCGGGTCTGCTTCGGGTGAAAAAGTCAGTCCGTTTTCCTGCAGTTTCTGCAGCACAAATGCATCGACAGGGTTACGCGTGTGACCTGTTGTTTCGGGAACCGGTACAGGTTCAGGGCCCCGGAAAGACCAGAAGTTCCGATCCTGTGCACTCACCAGTGCATCCGGCTGTGTGTTGGCAACGTCTTCGGGAATGTCCTGTTCGGGAGCGTTTGTACGAATCCAGGCTGTCAGCAGTTTGATTTCGGCTTCGTCCATCGGTTTCACGCTGACCGCTGCCAGTTTGTCAAGTGGCGGCATTTCTTCGGCGTGGATCCTTTTGAGAATCAGACTTTGATCCGGTTTTCCGAGCACCATAGCCGGTCCGGATTGTCCACCTCTGAGAATAGAGGCTCTGGTGCGCAGGTCGAGCCCTGCTTCCTGTTTCTGACGACCGTGGCAGACGGTACAGCGCAACCGCAGGACCGGCAGGATGACGTGCTGATTCAGCTGATCAGAATTGTCTGATCCCGATTCCTGAAACACGGCCCCTGAGATTATCCATCGTTCGATTATCTGTCTTTCATCATCCGTCAGCGGTTGTTTGTCTTCCGGAGGCATTCGTCCTTCGTGGATGACCTCGTAAAGCGGACTTAGTACGGGTGATTCCGGCGAAATGACCGGGCCGGATTCGCTGCCGCGCAGAATTGACTGACGGGAACGCAGGTCAAGCTCCGCCCGCTGCATTTCTCCATGACACCCGAAGCAGTGGACTGCGAATATCGGCCGGACCTGTTTTTCATAAAGAAACTGGTCCGACGGCTGTTCTGCAGACAGTGCCTCAGCGCAAATCATCGCGCCCACAGTCATCACGATGAGGTTCAGCGGACGTTGGCAATGAATGGGATAAAGCGAGCTCATTATACGGCCATGTCCGGTCGGGTACCTGAGTGACGGAAACCACTTCGGATCAAAATGTTGTTTACCGGCACAGTGTCACCTGCAAATCATTTTTCTCCGGCCAGGTCACGCAGACCAGTCGGATCTCCAGGATGTTTCATCCCGGATCGGGATGAAACGGAATCGAGTCACAAATCGTTGATCCTGCAGTCATTAGATGGTGTCTGCAGTCAGGAGGACTTTTTGCCCGTCTGAAGACGAAACCGCAGGAAACCGGGTAATACCGTACACATAAATCCTATCATTTCGTGTGCTGTAATTCGAATCGAGAGTTTTCTCGCGACGGTTTAAGACGATGCTGTTCTGTGGATTGATCTGACGGAATCCTTCAGATCAGTTCACTGATGACCTTTGCACCTTCGGGAAGCAGATATCGTGGCCGACCGGAGAAATCTTCAAACTGAATATCGGCAGCGATTCTGAGTACATGGAACAGTGTTGCCATCAGGTCTTTTGGTTCAATCATGCGCGATGTCGGATATTCGGCTCTGGCGGATGACGTTCCGATGACCTGAACCATTGTCAGACCTCCGCCGGCCAGTGCGAGTGTACAGAGGTCCGGCCAGTGGTCGCGACCGCCAAATGCATTGATTTTTGGTGTGCGACCGAAGTCACCGGTCACCACGAGCAGAATGTTGTTGTTCAGGCCGCGACCCCGAACGTCATCCAGAAATGCTGAAACCGCCTGGTCGAACATCGGGAACATGCTTTGCAGCTGTTGTTCCATTCGTGGCGCCCGGAGCTGGCCAGGACCCAGGTGCATATCCCAGGTAAATGGTGTCTCTGCCGGGTTCGGAGCCCACCCGTAGTTGAGCATCACAAATCCACATCCGGCTTCACACAATCGCCTCGCCGCCAGTAACTGAGCACCAAGCCTTGGACCATATCTTTCACGCAGTCGCGGAGCTTCTTTTGAAATGTCGAACGCGTGCCGAACTCCTCCGGAAACGAGATCGAGTGCCTGCTGCCGGAAGGAATCCATTCCGACTGTGAGACCACTTTGATCCAGCTCACGATGCACACGGTCCAGTTCCTGGAGCAGGTTTTGACGATCGTTAAGTCGAGATGCATCCACGGCCATGTTGAGACTGCTGCGCGACGGACCATCCGCATCGAACAGTGAATTACCAACTCCAGGCCACAGAGGCTGGTCAAAGTCAAAGCTGATAGTTCGGCTGAGCCGAACGAATGTGGGGACTCCCGACAGCGGGTGACTTGCTCCACGAACCCGGGCAGCGACCGATCCGAATGACGGACTCTGTTGCCGTTGAACCCCGCCCGGTGCGTCATGGGCGGTGAGAACGTAATGTGATGCACCGAGGTGATCAGCGTTGCTGTGACGAAATGAGCGGACGATTGTCATTTCATGGGCATGACGCGACAGATTCGGAAGCAGGCCGCCAAATTCAACCCCTGGCAGACTTGTTGACATTGCACCGACCATACTGCGATAGTCGGATGTTGCTTCCATTTTTGGATCAAACGTTTCGATATGAGGCGCACCTCCCTGCAGCCAGAGCCATACAACAGAGGTGTCGCCTGTGGGCGTCCGCTGATGCCCCCCGGCATCCCGGGTGCTCAGGCCGTTTGACAGATACTGTCCGGCTGAACTCCCTAACCCGGTTTTTATCAGTTCGCGGCGAGACGTCGTGTGTGGCTGGATCGGAACAGGTCACCGTTGAGTGAGAAGTGCCGTACTGGACCGAATTGTTGCATGAACCGGACTGCTTTGCGACTGCGGTTACGGTGTGCTGCAGGCAGCCGGCTGTATCAACGGCCGGATCCGGTACATCGCAGGTGACAGTGTGTAAACGTCTGCGGGCAGCACGTCTTCAGCACATACCGGACAGCTTTGCATCCAGAACAATCGCATCCATGGCACCGTTTCGCAGCTGGAAGTGGTCTGACAATCGACCCGCGGGTCGAAAGCCGGCGACAGTCAGAGCCGAGGTTTTCAGGGATTCTTCCGTACCGACAAAGGCGCGAAGAACTTCCACACCGCGTTGTGTGGCTTCATATCTGAGACGGTCAATGATTTCTCCCAGAGACCCGGAGTATCGGTCATGAGCAGCCACGTCCAGAACCGCCTGATGTGTACGGCCGGGTGACGGTCCTGGTGTCAGAGATCCAAAACCAAACACACGACTGCCGCTCTGTGAGGCGAGTGTCAGCATCAGACCCCCTCGCTGTCTGGTCTGGTCATGTATGGCTGCGAACGCTGACACGCAGCGCACCGGATCCGCAGACTTTACGGAAAACAATCCACGCGGATAGTCGAGTACCGTATCCGGCAATGATTGTGTCAGCAGACTCACCAGACCGGGCATATCCCCCCAGTTGGCGTTCCGGATTTTCGTTGCCTGACCGGATGCGAAGAGATTTATATCGTCGTGCTGTTCACTGCCAGCAGACCTGCACATGATACAGCCACTGAGGTATTCAAACCCGATGCGTTTATACACATTGCCACGTACTCGCGATGAGCCGAGACAGGCGATCCGGCAGCCGGCGTCAAATCCGTAAGCCACTGCCGCATCCGTGACGGCTGCGCCAAGGCCCCGGCCACGATATGGTTTCAGAGTGACAACATTGCCGAGCAGACACACCTCCGGCGAATTTCGGGGCAGGTTAACTGTTGCCGTTGCCACCGGCTGATCATCGACACGGGCAATCATGGAAACAATTGTGAGCGTTTTACTGTAATCGCCATACAACGCTTCGAGCCAGTTGTAGTCGGTTTGGCTCCACTCGCTGCGCCACAGACTGATTAAATCCTGCTGAACGGATGCTTCAGCAGGATAGATGTGCTGCGTTATCACTGGTTGTTTCATTGTATTACCGGACCCGGCATGTACTGTACGCCGGAAGAAAAACGTTGGTTTTCGGCTGTTGCCAACCCCGGTGAGCAACCGGTCTCTTCGTTGGGCACTCATTGGAGTGATCCAGACTGAGTGTACCATCGAACGTGTTTTTGTGTGGAGGGGCGAGGTGCCACGTCTGCCGGTGGGAATATAATGCGAAACGTGGAGTCAGCGGGGAAACGCACCGAGCCGGCAGCTAAAGTAACATATTAAACCCTGATTCTACCGGATTCACAAAATAACCAGAGAGTGTCGTCGAGCCTTTTATGACATTGGAAACTGCGGGAAGTCCGTCAGGCGGTTACCATTCCTGTTTAACGGGAGGAACCGTGCTGAAAAGAACAGAGGGCGAATACAACTTCAGGACGGCAGGTGCCGAACAGCTTCCCGGTTTTAGGTTTGATTCGCCAGAAAAACTCCAACCAGCAGATCATAGACAGCGTGACAACCGACCGTAATTCCGAACCCTCTCAAAAAAAACACAGTGGCGAAGAATACTCCGGCAGCGGCGCGAAATGAGAATGTGAACAGATTGAAGGCATCGGCAGCCGGTCCAAGATGATGAGCCAGCGCAAACAGGAAACTCGTCGAGACTGCTGCCATGATCGTTGCCCATCTTGCAGGGAGTTCCATCACGCGAAACAGTCCGAATGCCGCGGGCACCAGCAGCAGTCGGAACAGCACTTCTTCGTAAACACCGGCACCAATGTAGGAAACGGCATGTGTCATGCGGCCGTCGACTGTCATCAATGGCTGTGTCGGATCCGGAGTCTGCAGGTTAACGAACAGCAAATGATGCAGTTGCCCCACTGCCACCAGAGCCACGGCCAGCAGAAGACTTTCCGCCAGCATACCGATCTGAGTTTCCAGCCGAATTTTCCACGGGTAACGACGAACCAAATGCCAGCTCAGCAGAGTGGCGATTACCAGTATGGGCAGCAGAAAAGCCTGACTGTTACCGAACAGGGCGAGCAGAGACCTCAGCCAGTAGTCGGCTCCGTTGCGCAGTCCGCCGGGTTCCTGCCCTGACAATATTAAGATTCCTGTCTCGTAGACCGCAATCCACGGGAGCAGAAACAACAGAGATGTCAGTGGCCTTTGGGTGTCTGACCAATAGTCATTCGTCAATAAATCAGACGTGTGTTTCGTCACCGGTGACTCGCTCAATTCGCTGTTTTTCCCGGCATCAGCATCTAAAGCTCAGCGGTTTCCCGGCAGGAATTGCTGACGTTACGGCCGGATTCAATCGGTCTTTGATTGGATCATCGACTCAATCTGTAACAGTCATTGAAGGAATTCCTTCAACACCGACTGCGACGATCGTGATGGTCGGAGATCGCTGTCAGGTTGTTCACCGCAGGGCCGCTGCCTCACTTTCGGATGTTCGCGGACTTGTGCAGTTTCTCAAGGTGACTCGCCGATGACAGTGCAAACATCGTGGTGTGATGGAAAGCGGCAGAGAGCGAGTTTCAGTGGATGTATGCGACAACAGGGAAATACGGCACCGGTCAGCAACTGGTCAGACAACTCATCCGGCAGGATGTGACAGGTGCAGTGTCTGCAACGCGGCCGCTTCCGGAGGAAGCAGCAGTGATTGAGATTGCTCATGACCTGCGCCGTCTGATTTGTCCAGAACTCTGGCTTTCGTGCGCTGAAGATTCAGTGGAGTCCGCCGCCCGGCGCTGTTTTTCAAGAGTCGAACATCGTTTACGGAAACAAATTGAAATTGGCGTTCGACATTCGCAATTGAAAAATTTACGGCTTCACAGTTCAGCATCGGTTGAGATTGAAGATGTTGCGACCGAACTGACGTCTCGATTTCTGGGGTTGTTGCCACAGTTGCAGAAACTGCTGCAGGATGACATTCAGGCGGCGTTTGACAGGGATCCGGCGGCGACGTCACGGGAGGAGATTATCATCAGCTACCCGGGGATTCACGCGGTGCTGGTTTATCGCATGGCACATGCCCTGCTGAAGCTGAAAGTTCCGTATCTGCCTCGAATTCTTACGGAGTGGGCTCACCGGGAGACGGGGATTGATATTCATCCCGGTGCTCAGATCGGTCCTCGTTTTTTTATCGATCACGGTACCGGAGTCGTTATTGGTGAAACATGCGTGATTGGTTCTTCAGTAACGTTATATCAGGGGGTAACACTTGGTGCCTGGTCGTTTCCACGTGATGAAGATGGCCGGCTAATTCGAGGGATGCAGCGACATCCGACACTGGAGGACAACGTAACGATCTATTCGAACGCCACTATTCTTGGGGGACGTACCGTTGTTGGTGCCGGGTCACAGGTTGGTTCCAGTGTGACACTCAGTCGCAGCGTTCCTGCCAATACGATTGTCACTATTGAGGATCCTTCATTGCAGTTTCGTGAGGCCGTCTAGCAGAATCCTGGTAGTGTGTCCTGCCGGTACAGGATTGAAGTGTAAGTTCGTGTCTGTTGAGGTAACCGGACATGGACTTTGATTGATTTCTGACTACATCGTCGGAAGTCTGAGTGAATCTGGGCAGACTGCACTGAGATTTCTAATTGGATCGGTCGTGTCGGATCCACCTGAATAACTACCCGTTCGTTACGTAGCAGTCGGAGGGATTGATTCATCTTCGTCCGCGGCGGAAGCCGAAATGTACGATTGAGATGACAGTTTTGATCTCGTTGCATCGTCAGCCGGGACAACTGAACGGTAGCAGAGACTGGTACGGTATCTCAGCGGTGTATTGTGAATGAAACAGATTTGACAGGGATGTCGAATCCATACCGTTAGTCCAAATTTTGAATTGTTTGGCAGGGTAGGTTTGGTCCATAAGCCATGGAGGGGCAAGCGATGCTTCGCACAGGAATAGTGATGCTGTTTATCTGCAGCGTCAGTACGACGGGTGTCGGCGCGGATGACGAAGTGCCGATCAGGACAAACGAAATACCGGGGCAGAAGCTGTCGACCGGAAACAATACAGATCATGGTACCTCGCCAGTGCATTCTGACGCTGGACCTGACGGAATTCAGCCATCCCGTCCACACCAGATTACAGATATCCGGGTGCCACTGAATCCGGTGCCGATGCGGGTGGCGTCTGTACTGCCTGTCCGGTCACCGATATCCGGTCCTCAGTACGTTAGCGTGCCCGACACACCGGGGATTGTGCAACCTGTTCATCCCGTTCGAAACCGGCAGCTGTATCAGGCACCTCAACCTGTCTACCGGAATTCACCCGGTGTTTACAGTGTCGTCTCAAACGGTGTGGCCCGGGGCCCGGCATCATCAGCCGGTGGAATCGCACCCGGGGCTGCCGGATCAAAGTCTGGTACTCCCCTGTCTCCTGGAACGGCCCTGTACCCGTCACCGGTCCCGGGAATCCCGCAGCAGATCGGTGGAACGGCGATTTCCAGTCAATTTCTGAATCCACATGAGATGCTCTATCCTCATCACTATCGGGCCATGTATCCGCCTTATTCCTACAAAGTCAACGGCAAATATATGGTCACTCCTTTTGGTGTGTGGTCTCACGAAGACTGGAACCTGCAGGGAACAGTGGTGGATGTGAAGTACAAATCTTCGATCAGTCCGTTTGCGCTGTTCCAGTCACCGCTTCGACGCTGATCCGATGCCGGTGTGAGCTGAAGCTGACGGACTCAGGCAGTGCTTTATAAACCGGCGGCCAGAAGAATTGATTCGACGAATCTGAACCGGAATAGCGCGTCAACGGCTGACTCGCTGCCTACAGAATATTTTACGGACCCTGAAACAAGGTGGATCCAGAATGCATATTCAACACTGCTCCCCGGCATGGATAGCCACTGCGATCTGCATGACGGCCTGTATGTCGTCTGCTGTTGCAGACGATGCACCAGGTGTTGTGCGGATGGCGGACCTGAAACCTGTTGCCAGTCAGCAAGGTAAAACTGCGGAACCGTACCGGGATGTTAAATTTTCGGGAGTCGGAACAGGTGCCGGCAACTCCTATTCGTCTGAGTACCCGGTTCACTGGTGCTACGGTGCCGGAAGTCAAAAGGGTGTGCCGCTGCTCGGAAGGTATCAGATTACCTATGCGAGTCAGCCTTCCTATGCAGATCCCCGGGACAGCAAAGCCTGGGCGGCTCAGGGATACGGAATGCCTGTGACAGTGCCAACTGCACCGCTGGTTCGATACTCATACAACTACAGCCACGGGACGCCGGCCAGTCGCCTGACTCCCCTTTCGACATACAATCCATCCACCTCACGACAACCATTGTTTCTACGTTCGTGGTAGTGGAAATTTGACAACATCAGTCAACCCGGCTGGTGGAATTTCTGTCGGTTGAGTCCGGCAGCGGAAGTCAGCTTCCGGCCGAGACTGCAACTCCCGCATTGTTGCAGTCAGGCCGGTCCGGATCGCCGGATTTTGACACGACAGCTTACCGGGTGCAGTGAGGAACGAATCCGCTGAGTTACCTGACGCCGATCAACGGTTCATATCCACCCTCGAACGATTATCTCGAATCCAACCAGTGATTCGAAGGAGATGCAACTCATGTTACGACCATTCGCTCTGATTGGGACTGTTGGGATGGTGGCCATGTGGGCCGGCGTTGCAAATGCCCAGCAGGTTTCCGACTGTCAGGCCTGTGATCAGTCAGGAGGGATCTATTACGCCGGAAGCTGGGCCGGTGACGGTAACTGCCGGTCCGCGGGCTGCAACTTAGCGGCACCGACGAAAGGCTGGAACGCCCCGCTCAGACTTCCGGTGAACAGAGACGGCATCTGGTATCGCAACAACTGGCCGCAGGCATGGTACGGAAATCCCGGCGGTGGATTTATCGGGAACTCACCGATGGTCTACCAGCCTACTGATACGACACAGCTTGGATTTTCGTACGCCAAAGTCCCTACCTGGCAGGCTCGACGTATGATCCCGCCGACGCCGTGTCCGTCTGATTTTCATGTTCGCGGCAATGTACCTGTTCAGTCCAGTCGACTGCCTGATCCGTGCCTTGGCCGTGGCTGCCGGACGTGTGAGACCTGTCCTCAGGGACATTCTGTTACAAAAAACAGAAAGAAGGGACTGTTCCGGATCGCATCGTTCGCAAAGATCTTTGAATAGAACCAGACATGCTTAACATCCCGTTCCGATATTCTGTCGGAGCGGGATTTTTATTTGGTGGTAAACAGTTCCAACAGAACAGGCAGATCAATCACCGGCCGTGGACGGCTCCGTATAAACCGGAAGCGTCTGCTGTGGTCGTGCGCAGGCCGGCTGCTGAAACACGTTGTCCTGAAAAATCACCTGTCCAAAACGAATATCCGCCGCATAGACTTCTAAAACAAAACAATCGGTGGTCCGTAACGGAATCCCCGGACACGCTCTCAAATTGCTACTCTACGCTTTGCGGTCTCAATTCCAGGCCATTGTCGGCGGTCTGGTTACTTGAGAAATTCGTCACTGTGTTTCTTCCGTGATCGTGAAGGGACCCAGGTGTTGCCGCTTAACAGACGGATCTCACGCACTTCATCGGCAGTGATCGGTTTTTGTCGGGCTGGAGGGACCGTGCGTTTTCGATCGATCGGGCACGGCTGGTAATCCACCGTATGGTCTGTTCTTGTGCGGGGTCGAAATGCGGCACACCAGAATTCCAGTCCGGTTCCCAGATTGGGCCAGCGAATAACAACCAACATTGCCAGAAACATTACCGCGGAACACAGAATCAACGCCATGAACCAGGACGAAACCTCTCGGGCCGCGGCGGCAAACATGATACAGGAAATTCCGGATCCCAGCACAACGGTGAAGCTGGCAGCAAACAAACTACCCGAATCGTTGCCATGTTTTCGTTGACGCTTCATCATGACCGACTCCATCTGGCTTTTACAAAGTTTAGCCAATCGTCAGGCGTCCGTCGAACCCGAACAATGCAGTGACCATCCGCTGTATTACCGGATGAAATCCGGCTCAGTTTTCGTCCCGGATGTTCAGTACCAGCTGATTGATGTCTTCCAGTAGTTGTTCGTCTTCGTGCAGGTCCGGGAACTGGGTCCGGACAATTGACGATCGCAGAACAATCGTCGAATCCCGGGCCGTGCCCGGGACGAGAGACGCAACCATCAGTGCTACGACGTTCTGTTGTTCCGACTGTAACTGAAATACCCGATCCAGTACACGCGTTCGTAATTCAGTGGCCGCCAGTTTCACCGCGTTATCGGACAGATCATCCCCCTTAAGGTCCTGCCGTCGCAGCCTGTGAACGGCTTCAGCCGTTTGGCCGGCAAGGATCGGCATGATGTGCGACCAGATCGGACCAGCCGCTGCAATAAACGTTGCTTCTTCCTGATAAAAACGGCGCATTAAATTGATTTGAGACCGGAGTCTTTTCTGTGGTTCATCAGCGGTATTCTGCAGTGTTGCACTTTTCAGCGAACCTGCGACGTCACCGCGAGCACGTTCCCAGTCCGCATACTGACTCTGGTAATCAGTCAGTGCATTTGCCAGTTTGACGTTGTTCACACTGGTCGTGGATGTTTTGCTGAAGGAACGAACGACCTGCTGACGAATGATCCGATCACGATGCCGTGAGCCAGGCTGCAGTTGACTGATTTCCTTCACCAACATCACCAGGTCATTTGGCTGCGTCTGAATCTGATTCGTGCAGTGGCTTGTCGTAGCATCGGCTTTCTGCACAGTGATGTGTCCGACGGGTGCAAAGTGTCCATGAACCGCACGAAATACTGCGAGTCGGTCCTGGTTGGCAATCGTGTGAGCCGTTCCCAGGTCAATCAGACAGGACGATCCCGTGGTGTGCATGACGAGTCCGCTCACATAGACAATGCTGGAACGCTCTTCTGTTTTATCCTGGGCCACACCCGTCGACAGACACGTGACGAGTGTGCAGATCAGAACAAACCGTTTACACATGCTAAAATCCTGCGGAAGGAGGTGATTGTGGTGATGGCATAATAATGACCGGTTCGGGGGAGAGCCAAAGAAGAAAACGACTCACATGTGATTCCGTGTGGAATTCTGACGGCAGTGCGGGCCGGCAGCGGTTGTTTCATCGTTTCATTCTGTTTCGTTACTTTGTTGAAAGATGCGGGCGGCCGTGTTCATTCGAATCAGCAGAACTGACATGCGCATGACGGCGATTGAAGAAAACACGACGATTCCTGCCTGAATCACCTGTCTGTCTTCGGCAAAACGAAGAGCAATCGAAATCAGATAAAGAGCCACAGCCAGAAGTGTCCAGCCGATCAGTTCACGAATCCAGAAGAACATCATGCCGCCTTTTTTAAAGGTACGAATGTTATTTGACACGCCTCGGTCGGTGTGACTGTTTGTCCCGGTGACGTCTGCGGTGTTGTTCGATGCTTCGCAGATCCCGGCGAAGCCAGTCGGTGAATCGACTACGGAGATAAATCCCTGCCTGATCGGGTGTCAGGTGTCGCCAGCGAATTTCGCTGAATGGAAGTGAGATCATCAGATAGACAGCGCACAGAACCAGGCCGACCGACAGGGTCTGCATGTCAGACGGTGCGAGGCCGTATTCCTGAATGGATGAGCCATCGGGAGAAGACACTTCCAGTATCCATCCCGCCGCGAGAACGAGTAATAATGAACGCGCGGCGATCCCGGCAATTTCAGTCCCTGCAGTCGGACGTCGATTGTCAGTGTCAGGGGAGACAGATTGTCCGGATGGGATGGTGATGGTGTTGACCGCACCGGTGAGTAACTGCCGGAAGGAGCGGACGCCGGTTAGTTTCTGAGACGATCGGAGTCGGGACAGCAGCATCAGTAGTGCCACACAGAAGAATGCTATGATCAGTCGTGGCGGAGCTTCGACGGCGTTTATGTCTGAGAACGTGAGGTACAGATCGAGCTGAATCAGGATCAGCAGAAAGGGCGCTGACCAGCGAATCAATCCCATCAGTAGCAGCCCGGCAAAGATCAGCTGAACGGCTAAAGTGGAATATGGATTCTGCAGTTGCCAGATCAGTACGGAGCCGGCACAGCAAGCTGCGATGCTATAGCGTCGTTTTGCAGAACCCATTGGATCCTGAGCAAGCGTTTTTGATCGTTGGGAAATCGGATCAGTCCTGTTTAGATATCGCGGGTCGCCGCACGTCCCCGACGTCTGCGGTTAAGATTCTGCAGTGTGATGGAAAGTGGTTCATCTCTGTCAGGAAATGCCACCGTGGCCCCAAGAGACCACAGTTTACGCGTCAGACGATCGCGTTTTTCCTGAAGTTCAATTTGCCACGCTTCGTGCAGAAGAATGGGCGCCGTCGGCGGATCGTTGCCGTTTCCGGAAATGGCGTGCGAAGAAGGGGCGGGACACACGAAGCTCAGACGGTGGTGTGCGGCCCGGGCCAGCTGAATCACCGGACGGATAGTCGACAGCAGAGGGGCGGCGTCCAGCAGGTCGCAAACAATCAGGTAGTGTTCATTATCACGAGCCTGAGCGGTCGTCTGTTGAATTGAAATACTAAGGTGTCGCAGCGTCTCATTCAGAGACGCGGAATTCTGCTGTTCTACTGTTGACGATTGATATGTGATGGGCGAGCGGCCGTGGGCAGTCAGAAATTCTGAAAGATGACGTCCCATGAAGTCATCGTCGTTGAGCAGTCGAGACCAGTCACTGATGCTGAGTTGATAGAGCTGGCACAGGATTGCAGACAGCCGCCAGCGTGTATGGAACACCCGGCGATTCCACGGAAGGATCGGAAAGACAGTCCACGGGACTCTGTTGATGTTGATATCGAGCAGATGCGGATAACGTTCCTCGCAGACGTCCATGGCCAGTTTCTGCAGGTCGACAGTCCAGTTGAGCTGCCCGTTATCGGTGTGGCAGCTTTCGGACAGCATCTCCAGGACACGAAACATCGTTCGGTCACCCCGGCCTGGTGAAATTCGTTTCGCCCCCGATTCCGAAAACAGGACCAGGCCGGTCGGGTCGCCCGCGTTCACTGCGTTTTTGCAAATACCGGCGGCCAGTCGACTGGATGTGTCACACAGACGACTTCCACGGTGACCACGACGTGTGCGGGAGGAATTGTCAACGAAAACAATCGTCCGTACGGCGACTTCGGATTCGTATTCACGGGTCATGAGCCTGTCACGACGCGCTGAGACCTTCCAGGCAATTGACTTGGGTGGATCTCCTGGCACGTATTCGCGCAGTTCAAGCAGTTCAGAGCCCATGCCTGCGCGCTGGAGACGATGGCTGCCGTGTTGAGGAAGACAGTTGAGGCGTTTGATTTGCGGGTGAGCATCTGCGATCGATTCGCAGCTCGGCAGAATTCGAATCGTCTGCTGTGCAGTAACAAAGCGGTCACTCAGAAAAAAACCATGGGGGTCCTGAATCCGCAACAGGCAACCCGACATGGTGGCAGTACCGGCTGCCTGAGGCTGGCAACGGTAGTTGAAAGTCACCTGCTTCTCCGACGAGACGACAAACTGAACCGGATTTCCCTGGATGACCGTCAGAATGTCGGGCACGAGATCACGAATTCTTGTCCACGGTTGCAGTTTTCCGCGGTGGCAGTGCACTGTCACGGAAATTCTCATCGTCCGGTCGGCATGGCAAATCCCGGCAGCATCCCCCCGTTGATTGATCCTGCGTTCGACTGAAATAGAACGGAACTCGCGGAGTACTCTCCATTGAAACCACGTCCATTCGGTTATCATCCAGAGAATGACAGCCAGCGAGAGCAAACTGACTGCGGAGTTGCCGGTTATTAGTCCGACAATGGCTCCGATCAGCGCTGGAATCAGTGTCCAGACGCCTCTTGCGGTCATTGCAGACTCCGAGCGACCGAGCATTCCGAGTGATGATATCCTGTCATCGTTTAGTCCTGCAGAACGGCTACGGATTCAACGACCTGCTGAATGACTTCTTCCACTGTATGTCCATCCATCTCGGATTCCGGTCTCATAATCAGTCGATGTCCAAGAACCGGCTGAATGACACCCTGGACGTCTGCATGGGTCAGATAGTCACGTGCGTGCAGCAGCGCATGAACCTTTGCTGCTTTCATGATCGAAATGGCGGCCCGAGGACTGCCGCCCAGAAGCAGGTCAGGATGCTCGCGACTCATCCGAATCAAATCAATGATATAAGCCTGCATCTCAGGGGTGGCATAGACGGAATCCACGCACTGTCGTATCTGTCGGATTTCTTCGGGACCGGTAACCGGTTGAGGAACCGTCATCGGACGACTGTGCAGGTTCAGCATGTCGATTTCACGATCACGATCCGGATATCCGACAGGAACACGAAACAGGAAACGGTCCAGCTGAGCCTCCGGAAGACGGTACACTCCTTCCTGCTCGATCGGATTCTGAGTTGCCAGGACCATAAAGGGGTCAGGAAGCGGTAATGTTGTCCCTTCAATCGTGACCTGTTGTTCCTGCATCGCTTCCAGCAGAGCCGATTGTGTCCGGGCGGGAGCTCGATTGAGTTCATCAGCGAGCAGCAGCTGGCAGAAAATCGGGCCCTTACGAAGCACAAAATCACTCGTTTGCCGGTCGAGAATCTGTGTACCGGTTACGTCAGACGGCAGGAGATCAGGAGTGAACTGCACTCGTTCATAGTCGATACCCATAACGGTTGAAAATGCGCGGCAGAGCGATGTTTTGGCCGTTCCGGGAACACCTTCCAGTAACACGTGTCCCCCGGCCAGCAGCGCCATCAGCAGCTGGTCAGTGACAGCGTCCAGTCCAACAACCACCTGACTCGTTCCGGCCAGTGCAAGACTGCGCAATTCGCTGACACGTGCGGCCGGATTCTGTTGCTGTGATACAGACACTGAATTTCCTTCTCCTGCCGGCACGTGTTCTGTTTCCTGCCGGGGTAGCGACGTAGAATTGTTGCTTTGAGCGTTTTCGATTTCAGACCGGATTTGATCGGGCGCATTTCACAGGCTGGTGGAGTTGCCGCAGTTGGTAGACCGATTCGCCGAATCGCTCGAATTGCTGATGAGACAGCTGAGTGTTTTCTGTTTCTGTGCTAAATGAAAGTACCTGGTCCATTGTATCGATTGTTGCACTCGGAACAGGTGACCGGGAAGACAATGTTCGCCAGAGATCTCCGTCGGGCTGCAGGCGGGACCGCCAGTCTTTGGGGTCCCCGCTTCCAGTGAAGTACCGGCAGGTATCGCGAGCCAAAGCGCGAGTCGCCTGATCGTAATCCGTTACTGGTACGGTCGCGGGGGAAGCAGGCCCCCGGGGGCGTCGGGGCTGTTTCAACCACGGCGAAGGACTCTGATCAGCCAGGTAGCTTCTGATCAGGAAAATCGTCACTCCGGCTGCAAAGATGGCGAACAGGATGCTTCGACGGTAAAAACGGCTGGCCTGATATCTGGGGCGATCTGCTAGTAGTTGGTTCAGGATCTCCGAGTCGTCAATTCGGGCTGCCAGAGTGTTACCGATGTCGAGCAGGGTTTCGCCCGGCAGGTTAGCCAACGCCTCCAGCGGGAGATCGGATGATTGTTCAGCAGGGATCTGATCAGAGGCCGATCGGAGATTCGTCAGAACGTCCGGCGCCAGTTGACGGATCAGTCCGGTCACACGATTTTCCACCGGTTGACCGTCGTTCAGGAAAATGTAAGCGTTTCGGTTATCTCGTGTGAGTTCCTGAACAAGATTTACCAGAAGTGTCAGGTTGTTGCCGTGCCACAGCATTCCATTGGAAAGCAGGCTGCCGTCTGCCAGCACGACAAGTCGGCCGGTCCCGTTTCTGCGACTCTGTGCAACTGCAATCACCGGCTGGTGAACGCTTTCCGGCGGATGCACACGATCCGGTAAAACGACCAGTGGTGACCATTGGTATTCCATCGAATCGTTCAGCCGGTCAATCCAGCCGGAGCGGTTAATCACGATGGTTGAAACACCGTTCATGAGAGCATTCGAATGGTTGATGTCGGTCAATTGGATACAGTCTTGGTGACCCTGCCAGCGAAGATTCGGGTCACCAGCAGTCACCGGACCGAAATCAATCCGGAAAAAACCGTACATGTCGGTCGGTTCATTGGATGCGACCAGAATCACGCCGCCCTTCTTCAGAAAATTGTGGAACAGATTCCATGAGGAAACCCCTTCAAGTTTTCCGGTGAGGATCATCACGGATCTGGAGGGAGCAACCATCATTCGATCCCGGTCAAGGCCGAGGTTCTGACCGGGTTCGTTGGGTTGTGATTCAAGTCCCTCAATTTCCAGCAATGTCTGAAACAGATCGAAATCAAAGTCCCACGTCGGCGGTATGGCAGGAGCAGCAGTATTCGTGGACGTCTGTGCCGGAATGTCGGGAACCACTATCAGCAGCAGACAGAAAATTGCTGTTTGTGCTGCTTTCGGAACAATTCCGAAGACGCAGGTCTTCATGAAAGGCATCCGGACAGAGCAGCACGTGCCTGCTCAATAAAGGTTTGGTCCGTTGTGCGTCTCTTGCGCTGGTAGCGAGCTGTTTCATACAGATAGGTGAGCTGTTGCAGGGATTGTCGGCATTCCGGACTGGTCTGTGACAGAGAGGCTTCAGCCTGAAGGTGATTCCACCACTCTGCAGCGTCCGGTGACTGACACTGAATAAGTCGGTGAAATGCATGGATGACATCGGTACGCGTATGAATCTTTTCGGGTCGGATCGCGGCCAGTTTCCGAGCCCGTTCCCTGCGAGCGGTCAGAGTCTTATGCCGTGCTGCACCAAAGATTATGATTACCGCGATCGTCAGACTGAACAGAATCGCAGCCAGCTGGATCAGTTCGGAGTCCCGCGGTGGCCAGGACCGGCCTGACGGATTTCCCGGAGAGTTGAACCGTGGATTCTTCGGAGGACGGGAGGAGGGAGGTGACCTCTTTGACAGAGTTCGTTTGTTGATTGTTTCAGCTGGTGCTGATTGGTCAACGAAACGCCTGCGAGTCACAGTTGATGTGTTGGCTAACGTAGGGTTTTGTTCGGAATCATTCGGCGTGTCCTTCTTCAGCTTACGGGCGGCGCGAACGACATCAGATTTGATGGTATCCAGCACACTCGACATAATTCCGTTCCACATCGAAGTTTCGGTTGTGTTCTTTGAAACGCCTCCTTCAGGGCCAAGCTTCTGCTGTACCTGCTCCCGCACGTCCCGGAACAGTCGAGTGAGTGTCTTTTTGAGGTTTCGGAGTTCCGGTTCCCTGCGGAGCCCGAATGGGGAATCCTGATTGTCTGTACGCGAATCACGTGTTGGATTCTGTATTTGCGGTTTCTTTCCGCGGTCTGCCAAATGCTGCACCATGTTCTCCGCAGTGCCATGCCGCTGAGACCCTCTGGAGAATTGTTTGTGATGGTTCAAATAACCGGCACGGTTGTCTGTCATCTGTTGCCGCCTGCGAGCAGACGCCTGTACTTTGCCGGGCAGTGAAGGCTGAATGAGTTTGCCCCACTGCTGACGTTGTCCAGGCACGTGCGATCCGCGAAGGAGCGGTGATGATTTGCGGGTTACGGTTGCTGCCTTTTCAGGCTTTATCCGGTCCTGGGCCGAACCGTCGGGAGCTTCAGGAAACGATCCGAGTGTGTCGGGATGCTGCACACTCCCGACTGGTCGGGGATGCTTGAACAGTGGATTTACCGATGAATACAATTTTTCAAAGTCTTCAGTCAGCCTTCGAATTGTTTCCGGGCTGAACGGCTTGTTTTGGGGATTGTTGATTCGATGTGTCAACATGTCGTTTGCATGCAGGACCTGCATCATCAGCCTCAGCTGATCCAGTGGCTCCGGTGGTTCCGTGCCGTGTGACAGTCGGCGCTGAGAAAGTGTGTCCTGCGAATAAACAGTGACCGAGAGAAACAGAACCGCCGTCGCCGTCAGGATTAGGTGGAATTTTAATTCCGGACAGGGAAGATTCCGTACGGCAGACGGAGGTGTAATGCCTGCGGGTTCCGACGGTCTGCCGAAATTGTCTGGCATGAGGAATCTTTTCAGTGGTGATTTGCTGTTGGTCACTGAGGCACGTGGGTGTGATGGTTATCGATGCGGGACCGACAACGGGTTTGGAGTGTGACATTTATTCCTGTGACAGGTATTGCAGGGCACACCGAGTGGATTGTCAATGTTCACACGTGACTGGTGTGCGACCCAAACCGGAGTGTACCTTCGGATTCAACAGCAGACGGCTGTTTGCAAATGACAGTCGGTGTGACCAGTTTTGTGACAAGTCGAGTGTCCGGTCCAAATATACCTAACAGTGATACTGTTTCATCTGAGTTCAAATGAAACGAAAAACCAAGACAACAGGCAGGGGCAGTGTGACCCCAAAAAATCCAGAATCGTCCGATTCGTGGCGTAAAAACACACACTGAAGTTCAGACCGCTCAGAGGAAAACAGATTGTCCGGCTGTTTCTCTGTAAGAAAAAAGCGACCGGGAAATTCGCTCGCAGGACGCACTAAACCAGCCGGGCCACGGACTGGAAAATTTCGGAACGACGCAAAGTCGTCGTTATACCTCGCCACAGGTGTGCCGTTCTTTTTCACGAAAGAACCGACCGACGTTTCGGCCGACCCAGGTTTTGTCCGATGTGAGTCTGTCCGCTCGTCGGCAAAACAGCTTAAGCAGCAGAACGCAGTGCGATTTCTTCCGTGTTGACAGCTACTACTGAAATTCCAAATTTGTCGGCAAGCTGTGTGACCTCATCGGGTTGCAGTAAAATGGTCATACCGCTTTCGATCGCAAGAACCCGACCGCCGGACTCGTACATGGATTTAATGGTTTCTACACCGACTGTGGGAACATCGAATCGCATATCCTGCTGCGGTTTCGCCACCTTCACGACTGTAAATCCGCCACGGCGGCACAGATTTCCTGCACGGCGAATACACTGATCCGTCCCTTCAATGGCTTCTATGGCAAGCACGGCAGTGTCATTGACGACCACGGTTTGTCCCACATCCAGACGACCCATCTCACGGGCCAGTTCCCAGCCAAACTGAATGTCCTTCCACTGCGGGGATGTTGGCCGTTTTCTGGTCAGGAAGCCGTGTTTCACGAGAAGCTCCGGGCAATAGTTCAGGGCTGAATCAAAATACAGATTGTCACGGGCAAATTCACGGATCACGGCCAACAGCAGAGTGTCGTCCTTTTTGTTATGGCTCGCATAACGGAACCACATGTGGATCGTGCGCCAGTCAGGCATATGCCGAACCCACCTGAACGGATGAAAGATCACTGTTTTCTCAATCTTTCCGGCCATCACGATTCTCTCGACACCGGCACGTTTGAACAGCCGAATAGCCTTGCCGATTCGAGCCAGCGGAGCGAAACGAAAATCGTCACAGACGTCGCCGAGTGCCTCCGAAGCCATTCCTGTTACACCGAGTCCGAAAACGGAATGCCCGGATGCCTGAGCGGATCGGGTAAAACGGATGGGAAAATCTCCTCCACCTGCCAGCAATCCAAGTTTCATCGGACCATCAGTATGTGGTCGACCGTGATCAGCAGATAACGGAATCAGATTTCGGTCGGATGAAAAGCTGGAAGTCATGTTTTACAGAACAGCTGCGGACGGTTATCAGGAATCAGGGAAATCATCAGAATGTTCAGGCAGCTTCACTTTCACTGTCGAAGGTCTCAGAAGTCGGCGGGCCAATATCGTTCGGGTGAGAGACAGGTGAATTACCGGACGTTTCGGTTTTTGTCAGATTCTTCTGAAGATCTTTAACGCTGCGTTCCAGCTGTTTGACAGAGTTTCGTATTTCAGGAAGGCGCCGCAGTGCCATCATATTCCTGGCTGTTTCGGCAATCGGCAGTGCCGGGATACCCAAATACGACTGTCCGCCTTTCATATCCCGATGCACGCCCGTTTTGGCTCCAATAATTGCTCCGTCTGCCAGATGAACGTGGTCAGCAATACCGGCCTGACCGGCGCAAACAACGTATGCCCCAGTCGAAGCGGATCCCGCGAATCCAACCTGCGAAACGATCAGGTTATGTGGTCCGATCTGACAGTTATGCCCAATCATGACCTGATTGTCGATGCGTGTACCCGTTCCAATGACCGTTTCACCCACCTTGGCACGATCGATGGTGGTGCCGGCGCCAATTTCCACGTCGTCACAGATACGCACGGTTCCGTAATGTGGAATTCGCTGATGGTGACCGTTGACCGTACGGTATCCAAAACCATCGGCACCAATCACACAGGTTGCGTGAATTGTGACCCTGCTTCCAATGATCATATCCGAATAAACTACGCAATTCGCATGCACCATAACCTGATCACCCAGCTTACAGCCGTCTTCGATCAAAGTGCCGTGTTCAATTCGACAGTTGTTGCCGATGGTGACATGGTTGCCGATCACCACATGGTGCCCAATCACCGTTCCGCTGCCAATATTCGCAGACGGAGCGACCACTGCCGTTCCGGCGATGCCTTCGCCTGTCGGGGTTCGTCGAGGATGAAGAATGCCGGCAATCTGAAGGAACGCAACTTCAGGTTCATCAACCAGAATGAACGTGACATCCCTGAGATGGCTCACTGCCTGTTCCGTGGAATGGGGAACCAGCACAAGTTTAGCGTTTGATGAGTCCAGTCGGGACAGCTTATTCGGGTCATTCAAATAGGTAAGGTGTGTTTTGGTTGCCCGTTCGATCACCTCAACTGAGGAAATAAAGGTTTCTGAGTCTCCGATGATTCGGCCATTGACGAGATTGGCAATTTGCCCGGCCGTCAGCGCCTGCTGTTCTGACATCGCAGCCTCCTTGCTACGTGGTTTACCTGTACGGTTAGCGAATCAGGGACCAGCGTGTCCGTTGACTCCGGAGAGTCGTGCCCGAGCCCGGTTTGACACCGCCCCCCCCCCGGAAAAACACTTAATGACTGTATTCTATATTCACGGAATTTGGCAGCATGACTTTTAGGACATTGGCGGCCACAGTTGCAAGATGAACCCCGTCCAAATCGACAGTGTCCGTCAGTGAATGTCGGGCCTTACCGCAGGATTTGCGGAATCCGGTTTCTGAATCAGAGGATATTGCCGGACTGCGGACTCAATGTCGAATTAATCAATGTCATGAGTGCACAGGCCCGGAGGATCGCAGTCATTGCCGGCTTTTGCCCGGTTTTCCGGTCCAACGGGTGCCCAAACGGCTGCTATCCACTTTAGAATCAAACATTCCCGTTCGATCGTGAATCATCAATTCCATTCGCACCTTAGGCGATCCTGATAACACATGTCTGCACGTTCACAGCCAAAGAGCGCTCAGACGCCGTCAGAATCTCCGGGAATTGTCCAAAAACAGACTGCGACACTGTTTACGGACCCGCCGTTGACACTGGCTTCCAGTGAATCCATTGGCCCGATCACCGTCGAATATGAGACCTATGGACAGCTGAATGAAGCCCGGGACAACGCAATTTTTGTATGCCACGCTCTTACCGGGGATGCCCACGCTGCTGGAATTCATTCCACGGATGAACGGAAGCCTGGATGGTGGGATGCTCTCATCGGTCCCGGACGTGGTCTGAACACGGATGAATACTTCGTTATTTGTGCCAATGTGCTTGGCGGATGCCAGGGAACCACAGGTCCGGGGAGCCTGAATCCGCAAACGGGACAACGCTATTGCCTGGATTTTCCGTTTCTCACCGTGGGTGACATGGTTTCAGTGCATTCGGAGCTCGTACGTTCCCTCGGAATCGATCGACTTTGTGGAGTCATTGGTGGAAGTTTGGGCGGTATGCAGGCACTGGAGTGGTCCGTTCGTTTTCCGGATCAAATCGCTTCAGCAATCATTGTGGCGGCGGGGCATCGCCTGTCCGCTCAGGGAATCGCGTTCAATGCCGTCGGCCGCCGCGCCATTTATGCCGATCCGGGATTTGACAAAGGCAACTATGGTCCGGAGACTCCGCCGCGTTTTGGTCTGGCGCTGGCGCGTATGATCGCTCACATTACTTATCTTTCGGAAGATTCCATCGAACTGAAGTTTGGACGTCGTCTGCAGGACAGTGACAAATTCGCGTTTGACATGCTGAAGGAGACTGAATTTAAGATCGAGAGTTATTTGCACTATCAGGGGAAACGGTTTGTGCAGCGATTCGACGCGAACAGCTATCTATATCTGACCAGAGCGATGGACTATTTTGATCTTGCAGAATCACACGACTCGCTGGCTGCTGCCTGCCGGCGGGCCAGCTGTCGGTTTTTGGTGATTTCCTATGATACCGACTGGTTGTTTCCAACGTCGCAAAGTCGTGAGCTGGCCACCGCTTTGATGAAAGTGGATAAGCATGTGTCATTCCTTGAGTTAAAATGCAGCTTCGGGCATGACTCGTTTCTTATCGACATCGATCCTCTGTCCGAACTGGTTGCCCCGTTCATTGACCAAACCATCGTCGCTGAGCGGGAATATCCAGCCGGTGCAGGCAAGACAGCTACAGCGGCATTCACTACGCCGGTTTGATTTTCTTTCTATTCTTCGATCACTATGTCTGTTTTTAACCGCTATCAGCTGCCGGACATCAGTGTCCGTCTCACGGATGAGTTGATTATGCAGCACATTGACAAAGAAAGCCGCGTCATCGACCTGGGATGTGGTGATGGTCGGCTGCTGGAGCGACTTCGACGCGAAATGAACTGTAGTGTTCAGGGGGTTGACCTGGAACGTTCTAATATCGTCTCGGTGATTCAGCGTGGTCTGCCGGTTGTGAGTGCCAATCTGGATGAAGGACTGACAGACATACCGTCCGGAAGTTTCGATTTTGCTGTGTTGAGTCAGACTCTGCAGCAGGTCAAAGAACCCAGGCAGTTACTCACAGAGATGTTGAGAGTTGCTCGACGCGCGCTCGTGGTGGTTCCCAATTTCGGCTACTGGCGCGTCCGCATGGAAGTGTTGTGGCGAGGGAGGACTCCAGTCACAAGTCGTCTGCCGTATGAGTGGTACGAGTCTCCCAATCTGCATTTCATGTCGATGTATGATTTTCGCGATTTAATGACGAGTATCGGGCTGACAATTGTCAAAGAAAGTCCAATCATCCGAGGCCGCGCGGTGGATCGTGCGTGGGCCGCGAATCTGCGAGCAGACAGCGCGTTTTATCTTCTCGAACACCAGATTTGACCTCTGTCGGGCAGTGACGACGAAAATCTGACAGAACCGATCTTGTGCTTCATTAACCATGCTTAATGGTGCCGGCACCGGCGTTTCCGCAGGAAACTGGAATTGTTTTGGATTCCATGGCCACGGAGGGAACCGAGGCTTAAGGTCGCCGTTACACAGACATGTATTGACCCAAACCCTGGCCCCCGGCTACCGTGCGTGACCGTCGGCTGAGTTAATCGGCCCCGACAAAGAATTCTGTATCAAACGGGTCATCGTTGTGTCTCTGTGGAACGGATTCCTGAGACTCCTGCTTCTCGCTGTCTGCGCCGGCGGCGTGGCCGTGCCTGCGCAACAGACGGTCGGTGATGACGTTGCTGGAGAAGATTCAGTAAAAGCAAAACAGGTTCTGGTATTGAAGTCGGGTCGCGTCGTGAAAGGTAATATCAGGCCGCGGGGTACGGGCTACGATATTGATCAGAAGAACGGGCACATGTTCGTTGGCTCGGAGCAGGTGTGGCTGCTGGCTGACGATCTACCTCAGGCCTACCAGACAATAAAAGATTCCTTTGCTGTCCTGACTCCCGATATTCACATGCAAATTGCATCCTGGTGTTCCGATCACCAGTTGTGGGGAACTGCTCGCCGTGAACTGCTTGATGCACTTCATCTTGATCCTTATCGCGAAGATGCTCGCAGAATGCTTGCCAGGATTCTGAGGTTGCAGGATCAGGCGCATCAACTGTCTGCGGGACCACAGCAGCAGAAGAAGGATGTGGGCCTCCATGTCACGCGCTTGCGTCGTTCACTCGGCGGATTGTCAATTGAACTGGCTGGTGAGTTCACTCGCCGGATTCAGCCACTGCTGTCCAACAAATGTGCGGGCTGCCATCGAAAAGACAGTGAGCGAACGTTTGTGATGGAATCAGTTCGGACCGGATCAACGCCGCAAATCGCATCACAAAACCTGGACGCAATTCTGGAACAGCTTGATTCCCCGGTCTCAAAGTCAGATTCGTTTTTAGAGATGGCTCTGTCCCGGCATGGTTCGATGGAAACGGAGCCGTTTAACGGACAGGTGGGGACGATTCAGCGTGATCGATTGAAAGCGTGGATCGACAGTGTTCGACGGCAGAGAGGATTGGCAAATATCCGTCCGACCGCAGCCACATCGGGTACGGTCCGGAATGTTGACTCTGATGCAGCACCGGCAGATGTCGGCACCCCGCAGCAAAGCGATTCTTCACTGAAAGTTGCGACGTCGATTGAACTCGATACGCATCCTGTCGGAAAAACGGCTGAGGATGGTTTGCTGGACGATGCCCGGCGCCGGAACCGAATTGACAAATTTGATCCTGAGATCTTTAACCAGCGGTATCGAGTTTCGGCGCAGTTGCCGGACTCCGAAACGGAGCCGGCTACGCGCGGTTCACTTTAGTGCGAAGGACTCGCCATGTCGCAACACCGATGGACGAGCGTCGTGATCCTGACGCTGGTGGTCAGCCTGTTCTCCGGCTGTCAGAATTCCGGTCGATTTTCCCGAAGCCAGTACGCCAAACTGGACGCAGATCCGTTTTTGGCTGCTGAGGCCGACGCGGAACATGTCGCAGGAAATCATCGTCCTGCGATTCAAAGAGTCAGTGCAACGAGTCAATCGGTGACGGACAAATCCAAACAGCGAGTTGGTTTTGACGATGTTTCAGTTGACGACGTCGATTCTGAAACACCTGGACTTGTCACGAAAAATCCGTTGAAACGGCTAGTGGCTGCGTCCAGTGAACCGCTTGCGCCGATTCCGGATTTTAAAGGAACTCTGACGGAGATTCGTTCTGCAGCGACAGGTCCGGATTCCTTCTCCGGGTTGACTGGTGCGGACACGACGGCGGTTGTAGGACAGGGGGCTTCTGCCGTGGCAGTGACCGATATCGACGGGGGGTTCGATGAATGGCTGCTGAAACACGGAACTCAGGTGGTACAGAATTCCGCTCACACGCGGAATTCTGTCTATGAATCGGGAGCGTCCGCGTCTCCGGATTACGCCGCAGATTTTACGGCGTTTCCCGGTCGGAATCAGTCTGTTGAGATTGAGAAACCGGTCACTTCCAGTGCTGTTGTCGAAGAGAATCCATTCGAGCACCAGGAAGTTTCTCCGGATGAGTCTTCAGTATCATCCGATGCTGTGTTTTCTCCTCCTGAAGGCTTTTCGTTTCCCTGAATCGAAACGTTCCTGTCACCCGGAACTCAGGACCGTGTTGGGCGTTATGAACTACAAACGCGCCGCCGGCTGATTTGATCAGTAAGAACTCGTCAGGTCCCCGGACTGAACTTGTGTACGGGTACTCCGGCAGTTTGTTCCCGTGAGTTGTGCCTGAACAATTTAGTTCACACGGCAAAAGAGCACGTCTGGGTTGTTAAGATTCACATTGGCGGATACCGCTGCACATCAAACAACGGGGCCACGAAAATCGGCGAATAAGTCCCGAATCAGGTGACGTTGTTTGTTTCACTTGATATTGCGCAGACGTCCGAATTTCAGATCCGGAGTCGGGGAATATTTCTGTGAAGACACTCAGCGAAAACTTGAATTGAGTGCTCTGGAAGGTCGATGTCGGCGAGACAGGACAGACATAATGTTCGGTGTTATTCAGTTGAGGGGGCATCTCCGGTAACTTAAGTGAATTCGAATCTCAATGCGGTTGTGCTCTGGTTCATGAACGGTTGAGCCTGTTCAATGGGACTGAGGACTCTGGTTTCAGAGCCGGAAAATACGCGTGCGTTTTACCTGTCAAAGGAATCTGTGATGCAGCGATGTCCAGTCTGTGAACGGCGTCAGTTTTTGTTTCGTGCGACAATGGGTTCGGCGGCACTATTCACGGTTCCAGGAGCCTATGCCGAGGAATTAATTCGCACGGCTCCGCAGGGTGAGGGACCGTTTTATCCCGACAAACTTCCGCTGGACACCGATAATGACCTCATCATTATCAATGATTCGATTACTCCTGCAGTGGGTCAAATCACTCACCTCACCGGTCGTGTTACGGATGTTAGGGGCAATCCAGTCCGTAATGTTCTGGTGAAAATCTGGCAGGCCGATAATAACGCCGTGTATCTCCACAGCCGCGGTGGCCGTCGGGACAGACTCGACACAAATTTTCAGGGGTTTGGCCGGTTTTCCACCAATCTGAACGGTGAATACTATTTTCGCTGTATCAAACCCGTTCGCTACACGGGGAGACCACCACACATCCACGTCGCTGTGGAGCAATCTGGTAAACGTCTTTTGACAACTCAGCTGTACATCAGGGGCGAAAAGTTGAACGACAGCGATTTCCTGTTCCGTCAGGTCGAAGATCCCAGGGCGCGAGAAACCCTGCTCGTGGACTTCAACCCGCTGAATAGATCTGAAACCGGTGAATTACATGCAAATTTCAACATCATTCTTGGAATGACTCCCAACGAATCACAAGCCGGATAAATTGGAACGGATTCTCGGCCCGGATGGATGATTGTGCGGTTGGAACCGAGAGACTGACAGAGATGCCGGGGCAGCCTGCTTCTGTGATGTTGCTGTTCCGAAAAATTACAGACAACTTCTTTTACCTGCAGAGAGTGATCGCATCATGCTTCGATTCTCAGCCGTTGCACTTGTTTTTCTGTGTCTGTTCACGTGTCAACTGATGTTGGTTGACTCTCTTGTGGCGAATGATGCGGTGTCGGACATGACACGGTTCTACATTGGAACCTACAACAGTCCGACGAGCCACGGGATCTATCGTTCTGAACTGGATCCGGTTACCGGGCAGCTGACGGAGCCGGTGCTGGCGGTGGAGGCTGTCAATTCGTCGTTTCTGGCAATCCATCCCGGTAAAAAATTCCTGTATGCGGTCAGTGAAGCCGGCGACGGCAGTGTGGGGGCTTATGCCATTGACCCGAGCAGTGGTGATCTGACGCTACTGAATCAGCAGCCCTCGGGAGGACCAGGAGCCTGTCACCTGGTCGTTGACAGAGCCGGCACCCATGTGCTTGTTGCCAATTATTATGTCGGAAATGCGTCTGTCCTTGAGTTATCAGCGGACGGAAGACTCGGGTCGCAGACCGGTTTCGTTCAGCACCAGTCTGTCATCAGTTCCAGCGGCAGGAAAAAAGGGCCGCTGGCTCACGCGATTCATCTTGATGCCGCCAATCGTTTCGCGTTTGTCTGTGATGCCGGCGTCGACAGGGTTTTTATCTACCGATATGACGCGGATGAAGGAACATTGACGCCCAATGATCCTCCGGCCGGCATTGTGGCAGTTGATGCCGCACCTCGTCATTTTGCGTGGCACCCTGACGGAAAGCACGCTTACGTGATCAACGAATCGGAACTCAGTCTCACGTTGTTTGACTACACTCCGGAAACCGGCGAACTCACTGCTGTGCAGACGATATCCACTGTACCCGGTGGCGTGAATCGTAAAGGGTACTCGACTGCAGAAGTCGTGGTTCATCCTTCCGGAAAGTTCGTCTACGGGTCAAATCGCGGCCATGATACGATCGCCGGATTCAGAATTGATCCGGTCAGCCGCCGACTGACACCAATTGGCCAGTTTGCCGGTGGTACGATCAAAATGCCGCGAAACTTCAACATTGATCCTACTGGTAACTTTGCTCTCGTGGAGGGGCGGGAAAGCGACAATGTCGTCGTCTTCCGCATCGATACGCTAACCGGTGAATTCCAGGCCACGGGGCATTCGATCAGTATCGGACAACCCGCCTGTGTGAAATTTTTTGTTCCCTGATTCCGAAATCCACTTGTTGGTCTGCATCGTGAGCAGCCGTGTGTCTATAGGGAACGAATGGATTTTTGTTTAAGGGATGCGCCGTCGATTCCTTGTCCTCACACAAGGGGTGTTTCGGAACTCCGACGTACCGGAGTTGTCAAAGAGAAACTGGTACCTTCAAAGTTCTCTGTTCAATTGTCGGTGATGGATTACTCGTTAATGATTACGATTCCCTCGCGTTGAATCCGGGCAAACATGTTGCGGTATTCGTTGGTTCCGTCGTCGTCCCAGTAGTCAGTCGTGACGGGAGCGTCATAGCTCATGGGGATCAGCCGGTGCGTGTCCGGGCGCACCATGAAAATTGAGTCTTCCGGATCATGAATGTTGTACATGGCTGTGCCGTTTTCGAACCGTGTCCTGACGATCCATTTGTCCTGACCCGGGACATTCAGGTTCTTGATCCGTTCCAGTTCCTCCCGATCAAGAGTCACACCAAGTCCCGGTGTTTCCGGGACCCGCACGAAACCATTGACGGGATCAAGTCGTTCCTTCACCACGTCCCATTTCATAATTTCCGATGCAGTTCCAAAATGGAAACTTGATGTTTTAAATGCTGACTGCATGTGCGCCACCATCGCCCGAGTAATGTTGCCGCCGGTATTCTGCAGCATGAAGGGGGTGTTGGTTGCCGCGAAAAGACCGGCCCGCCGCATCACTGTTCCGATTTTCTGATGTCCAAGCATGTAGGCATCGGCAGCTCGCATCTGGACTTCGAATGTGGCCCCTAAGGGGGAATGATGATACACAATCGGAAGTCGGCAGCGTTTGCGCAGCTCGGCATGACCATCGATATCCCGCGCCGTCAGCGGGTCTTCGAAACAGCCGGCGATCGGATATTCGGAGATCTTCTCCAGCAGTTCAAACATATGGTCGTCGGTACCGTGCATTGTGAAGTCATGGTGAATGCGAAAACCGCGTGGAGCAACAGCCTGCATGGCATCCATCTGATCAAGCACATTTTCGAACGGTGACAGATGGTATTTCATCCATGTGTAGCCCATCTTTGAGTAACGCCGGACTGCTTCCGCCATACGGTCCGGGTGTGTTGATACTGTCCACGAAGAAACCGACACCCACTTGCGGTATTGCTGTCCGAAGAGTTTGTAGACCGGAACCATGGCGGCTTTTCCCATCAGGTCATACATCGCTGTTCCCAGGCCCAGTGATGTTTCATCACCGACCCAGTCAAACGGACTCGTCCCGATGTATTTTTCGATGGTTTCCGGGGGTTCCGTCCAGCCACTTTCACCGAGTCCGATGAGTCCTGTATTCGTATGTGCGACGTAAATTGTCCGTGTCCACGGGCCGTAAAAATGGTTCAGTGGCCATGCCTGCCAGTCGACGAATTCGTTGGTGATTTCGTGAACTTCAATGTCTGTGACAGTGACGGGGCCATGCAAAGATTCAGAACGTTTCAGGGCTGCCCGCAGCGCTGCGGAACTACTCGGCAACAGTCCGCCGGCCGCCGCAGCGCCCGCAGATGCGGCTAGAAAGCTGCGCCGAGAGCAGTGATCAGAACTGAATGGCGGGACGTTGTTTACCACGGAGTTCATTGTTAGTTCCTTGCATTGTGGTCCGGATCGGGTGTGAACGTTCGACGGCGGTTATTCCGTATCGTTCACAATGAGCGTTGTGGTCACCAATGTTAACACTGTTTCCTAAACAACAGCCGACGCCACACTCTGAAATATGCAGAAAAAGCCCGCATCCCGCCAAGTGTACCAAATTCACTTTCCCGTGCCCCACAATCCTGACAAACCTGTCGTTCACAGTGACCATTGACCGGGTCTGCCCGACTTCACGAGGTGCAACTTGCATCGTCAGGGGAAACGTTCCAAAATGGGAGACAAACGATATTGATCTGTTTCTTCTTCATTCCTGTTTCCGTTTTCCGCGGACAGGTGTCCTGACAGTGAACAGCGTGCTGCGATGATGCGACGTTTCTTTCAGCCGTTTTTGCACGTGACTGCCGTCTTTCTGTTGGTTGCCTCGTGCGCAACAGCGACAGAGGTCGACTTCAATCGGGATATTCGTCCGATTCTTTCCAACCACTGTTTCCAGTGTCACGGTCCGGATGACGATGCTCGGCAGGCCGATCTCCGACTGGATCAGCAGGAGGGAGCGTTGGCGCACCGTGACGGGCATGCAGCCATCGTGCCCGGTGATTTGGCCAACAGTACGGTCGTGGAGCGAATTACGTCAGAGGATGTGGACCTCCGGATGCCGCCGGCAACATTTGAGAAGCCGCTTTCGCAGAAGCAGATAGATCTGCTGGTGGCATGGATTGAGTCCGGAGCAAACTATACGAATCACTGGTCTTTCGAAGCGATCCGGCGACCACCGGTGCCATCGGTTCGACCGGAGGATTTGGTTCGGAATGGTATCGACAACTTTATTGTCAGCCGTCTGGCCTCACATCATATCCAGGCTTCGCCATCGGCCGATCGCTACACCTTGATCAGGCGCGCATATTTCGACCTGCTGGGGCTGCTACCTTCTATCGAAGAAGTCGACCAGTTCGTTAATGACCAGCGTGAAGACGCATGGGAGCAGTTGCTGAATCAGGTGATGGATAATCCTCACTTCGGCGAACGTTGGGGCCGCCACTGGCTGGATCAGGCTCGTTATGCTGATTCACACGGCTACACCAACGACAACGAGCGATCGATGTGGCCGTATCGCGACTGGGTGATCGATGCATTCAACCGGGACCTTCCGTTTGATCAGTTTACTATTGAACAACTGGCCGGTGACCTGCTTGTCAGTCCGGATTTGTCGCAGCAGGTTGCCACCGGATTTCATCGTAATACGTTGATCAATACCGAAGGGGGAACCAAGGCAGATCAGTTTCGTGACGAACAGGTGAAGGATCGCGTTGATACCACGGGACTCGTCTGGATGGGGCTGACGGTGGGCTGCGCAAAATGTCACAGTCACAAATTCGATCCGATTAGTCAGCAGGAATATTACCAGCTGTACGCTTTCTTTAATTCGACGGCTGATAATAACTCTGAGACACCAACGGTGAAGGTGCCGGGACCACACCAGAAATCTGAAATTCTGCGTCTTGAAACAAAGCAGATTGAATTAAAGCAGCAGATCAGCACGGATCCGGATCGTGAAAGCCGCCAGTTGGCGTGGCAGCAACAGTTGCTTGACAGGGCCGGCGATGGATCGCTGGAGCAGCACGATTCTGACGCCGACTGGTCCGTCTTGAATCTTTCGGGGAAATCACTGGAGGGTCGAGCGGAACTGAATGCGCTGCAGGATCACTCACTGCTTGTGAGCGGATCATCGGATGATACTGATGAGTACCATGCCTCAGCACCCAGTCCTTTGAAAAAGATCCGATCAGTGCGTCTGGAAGTGCTGACTCATGACAGTCTCCCACAAACGGGTCCCGGACGTGCGGAGGACGGTAATTTTGAACTGTCTGAATTTTGGTTTCGCACGGGTGACGGACGTGAACTTCGATTTTCCACGGCAGGTGCGCAGCATTCTCAGCCAGGTTACGAAGCGGCAAAGACGATTGACGGCAAGGACGAGACCGGGTGGGCGATTGACGGTGCGCCGGAGGGCAGTCTGAACAGAAACAGAACGGCCTGGTTTGTTCTGCCGACACCGCTGGAGGTCGATCTGAATCATTCATTAACATTCAAGATGCGGTTTGCGAAGAAAGCCGCTGGAATCGGCCGTTTTCGTATCGGAGTGTCTGAAACGGAATGGCAGTACGATCCCGACCCTGCGATTTTAGCAGTCCTTGTTGCGATTGATTCGGCTGACCGCAGTGAGGAACAGAATCACAAACTGGATGATGCTTTTCTGCGGCAGGACGCTGTGTTGGGACCGGTTCGGGCTTCGCTCACGGACGTCACGAAGGAACTGGATGCAATCAGGAAGACGATTCCGACCACGATGGTGCTGCAGGAACTGGAGGAACCCCGGAAGACGCATCTGCAGATTCGAGGGGAATTCCTCAGGACCAGCTATGAAGTGACTCCCGCCGTTCCGGCGGTGCTGCCGGAGGTTGCCGAGGCAGAAGGTGCACGGACACGACTTGATTTTGCAAACTGGCTGATGCACCCCGATCATCCGCTCACGGGACGTGTGCGAGTCAACCGGATCTGGATGCGTCTGTTTGGGCGAGGTCTCGTTGAAACCGAAGACGATTTTGGAACCCAGGGCACCCTGCCCAGTCATCCGCAGTTGCTCGACTGGCTGGCCGATGAATTTCGTGGCCAGGGGTGGTCCACCAAAAATCTGCTGAAGCTAATCATGAATTCGGCGACCTATCGACAGACTTCGGCAGCTCGGCCGGAATTGATGTCGGTGGATTCCGGAAATGTCCTGCTGGCCCGACAGAATCGTCTTCGTGTTGAGGCCGAAATTGTACGCGACCTGGCTTTGTCTGTCAGTGGAAAATTGTCTCCGGTGATCGGGGGCGAAGGAGTCTATCCGCCTCAGGAATCCGGTATCTATGCGTTCACTCAGCGCAAGAAGAACTGGAAAACCAGTGCTGATGAAGATCGATACCGCCGTGGGATGTACACGTTTTTCTACCGCAGTGCGCCCTATCCGATGCTGGAAACATTTGATGTGCCAAAATTTAATGATACCTGCACTCACCGTGACCGATCAAATACGCCCCTGCAGTCTCTGACGATATCGAATTCGGAAGCAATGTATGAGCTGGCACAGTATTTTGGACAGCGAATTCTGTCGAATGAGGCGGTGGGTTCTGAGTCAGCTGCACTGGATGAAGAACGACTCATTTTTGCTTTTCGCCTGTGTGTGAGTCGCCAGCCCAGGCAACATGAACTTGTGGTTCTGATGAGATATTTGGAGCAATCCCGCCAGGTCTTTACTGAGGAAGAGAAGGTCTGGACGGCTGTGGCAAGACTATTGATGAATCTTGATGAGTTTATAACTCGGGAGTGACATAGACGACACGATGCTGCCGATAGAGCCATCAGGCCCGGCGGAATCGACTGTACTCGGAAAGAACAAAATATATGACACGATCAGATATTCACCCCCTGACAAGTGCCGGGCGTCGGGCGTTGCTGGGAAATGCGGGACTCAGCATTGGATCCATTGGACTGTCTTCGTTACTGGCAGGGGAACAGGCACAGGCAGCGACCGGAGCGCCAATGCCGCACTTCAAGCCTCGTGCCAAGTCTGTGATCTATCTGTTTATGGCAGGTGGGCCAAGTCAGCTGGAATTATTTGAAGACAAGCCTCAGCTGACTGAGCTGTCGGGACAGAAACCACCCGAAAGCTTCACAAAGGATCGACGATTTGCATTTCTGAAGGGGACGGAGAAACTTCTTGGATCACGCAGAACTTTTGGTCGTTACGGCGACAGTGATGTCGTGCTCAGCGACTTGCTGCCATTTACCAGTAAGATAGCGGATGAAGCATGCTGGCTGAAAGGCATGAGCACCGATGTTTTCAACCATGGTCCTGCCAAGATCTTCCTGCAGACCGGGTCTCCTCAGCCCGGCCGACCATCAATGGGGTCGTGGGTGACATACGGTCTTGGCAGTGAATCTAAAAACCTGCCTGGTTTTGTGGTCCTGCCGTCCGGTCCCCGCGGTCCCCGTGGAGGTTCCGCTTTGTGGTCCAGCGGTTTTCTGCCGACAACTCATCAGGGTGTCCCGTTTCGTGGACAGGGGGACCCGATTCTGAATCTGCAAAGCCCGGAAGGATTTGATCAGCACGCCCAGCGACAGTTCACTGATGCTGTACGGGATCTGAATATGGCTCGTTATGACGCCGTGGGTGATCCGGAAATTCAGACGCGAATCTCTGCATACGAAATGGCCTATCGAATGCAGATGAGTGCGCCGGAACTGATGGATATTGAAAGCGAACCAAAACATGTCATCGACATGTACGGTGCCGAACCTGGCAAAGCATCCTTTGCCAATAACGCTCTGTTTGCCCGGCGACTGGTGCAGCGTGGGGTTCGATTTGTACAGCTGTACCATACGAGTTGGGACCAGCACGGTGGCGGCGCATCGCTGGACAATGAACTTCCGGTTCGCTGCAAAGAGATCGATCAGGCATCCGCGGCGCTGGTCAGGGATTTGAAACAGCAGGGAATGCTGGAAGACACTCTGGTGATCTGGGGAGGTGAATTTGGAAGAACACCGATGGGCGAAGACCGCTCACTCGGAGCAGTCGGCCGTGATCACCACATTGACGCATTCACGATCTGGATGGCCGGTGGTGGTGTTAAGTCCGGGTTCACATATGGGAAGACCGATGAACTTGGTTTCGGTGTCACGGAACAGAACGTTCATGTCCACGATCTTCAGGCCACGATTCTACACCTGATGGGGCTTGACCATACCAAACTGACTTACCGTTCGCAGGGACGTGACTTCCGACTGACAGACGTCCACGGTCGTGTGGTGGACGAAATCATTGCCTAGCGATATCGAATTCCGTTCGATATTGGACAGTAGATCGGCTGTGTGACCGCACGGTGGAAGTATCGGTATCTTGAAGATCGTTCCGTCAACTGCGACAGCCGAGGTGCAGCAGGATCGCACCAGTACACTCCGGGCGGACGTTTCCCTGCTGGGAGCCGTCGTGATCTGGGGCATCAATATTCCGGTGATGAAGATCGGTTTGGATCAGCTGGATCCGTTTGTGTTTAATGCGATTCGGCTGGTCACGTCCGCTGTCGTTCTGACAGGCTTCGCCGTTTGCGAACGGCACAGGACAGGATGGTCCCTGTCAGGGATCTCGTGGCGGCAAATCCTGATTTACGGATGTTTGGCGGCGGGGCTGTACCAGTTGCTGTTTCTGCTGGGAATTGCCGGAACGACGGCGGGTAACACCGGTCTGATCATCGCAACCATCCCCGCATGGACCGCGTTGCTGTCCACGTTGTTCATTGGCGAAAAACTGGCCGCAGGGGCCTGGGGCGGGCTGTGCCTGGCATTTTTGGGTACTGTGATTGTCGCGTTGCAGAGTGAAGATCTTAGCCGCGGTACTGAACATCTGGCCGGGAACCTGATCATTCTTGCCGCTGCACTGACATGGGCCGGTGGAACCGTGTACAGCCGGCCACTGCTGCGGTCTGTTTCTCCGATACAGCTGTCGGCAGCCGCAACGGTGATCACACTGCCGCTGCATTTACTGGTTGCCGCAGGACGTTACGAACAGAGCTGGACACAGCTTCAGTCGGTTAACCTGTGGCTGATTATTCTGTACGCCGGAGCCCTTTCTTCGGGACTGTCACTGCCGATGTGGAGCTATGGTGTACGGCATGCCGGAGCCGCACACGCTGCCACCTTACAAAATCTGGTACCACTGATCGCGATTGCGGTGGCATGGTTCAGCCGGGGAGAGGCTGTGACAGAAACTCAGTTGTGCGGGGGGGCCTTAATTCTGGGCGGTCTGATTATCATGCGTCTGAATCCGCAGACCGGCAGTACCGTGCCACACAAGACCGACGTTGACACGGCTGATGCGGCAGACACTGAATGCCAGGAAGAAACGACGCCGCGTTAGAACCTGGCGGTGGCGAATTCCAGGTGTGTCGGAGTCACGCGGGCTGCTCGTGTGGCTCGCGACCTCAAAAATTCTCCGCTAGCATGCCTGCTGGCGAATATACCAAAAGGATAAGTTTCAATGATCACTGATATTGCGGAAACCCGGCGCGATATGGCGGCCGTGTTTCGATGGACCAGCCGGCTGGGGCTGAGTGAAGGCATCTGCAATCACATTTCTCTGGCACTGGACGATACCACCTTTCTTGTCAATCCTCAGGGGCTGCACTGGTCGGAGCTGCGAGCCGGCGATCTGCTTGTTGTTGACCATGACGGGATCGTCCTGGAAGGACAGGGAGTTGTGGAACCGACCGCCCTGTTCATTCATGCCAGAATCCATCTGGGGCTTCCGCACGCTCGCTGTGTTCTGCATACCCATATGCCATATGCCACTGCGATCACTTCAATCGAGGGTGGTCGTGTGATCATGGCGAATCAGAACGCGCTGCGATTCTTCAATGACATCGCTTACAGCGATGAATATGACGGACTGGCGCTGAACGCGACGGAAGGCGATCGGATCTGTGGTGAACTGGGTGATAAACGCGTTCTTTTCCTGGCCAGCCATGGTGTGATCGTGGTCGGACCGTCGCTTGCTGTTGGCTTTGATGATCTTTACTATCTGGAACGAGCCTGCCAGGTGCAGATGATCGCCCAGTCGACACAGATGCCGTTGAATATTGTCGACGATCAGACGGCGGAGAAAACGCGTCAGCAGTTTCGGCAGAGCCAGCTGTTTGCAGAAGACCATCTTCGTGCCATTCGTCGTATTCTCGATCGCGAATGTCCGGACTATGCAACCTGATCACTTATTTTAGACGTTTGAGAGGTGCCTGATGCAGTTACTCAAGGATGATGACGTCTCCCTGAAGGCTCTGGACGGCAAAACGGTTTCCGTACTGGGTTACGGGAATCAGGGACGTGCACAGGCACTGAACCTGCGTGACAGTGGCGTACAGGTTGTGATTGGAAATCGGGATGATGAATACCGGGACCTGGCCGTCCGTGAGGGATTCGACCCGGTTGAAATTCCGGAAGCCGCTGCTGCCGGAGACGTACTGCTGGTGCTTACCACCGATGAAGCGATGCCGCTCATCTGGGATGATCAGATAGCTCCGGGAATCCAAGCGGGCAACGTTCTTTGCTGGGGAAGTGGATACAACGTTGGTTTCGAAGTGATTAGTCCGTCCGTTGAGGCGGACTGGATCATGATCGCTCCGATGATGCCTGGTAATGTTGTTCGTACCAGATACGAACAGGGCCAGGGAGTGATCAGTCAGTTCGCGGTGGAGCGTGATACAACCGGGAATGCCCGTGAGGTTGCTCTGGCTTTGTGCAAAGGCATGGGACTGACGCGTGCCGGAATCTATCAGACGTCTTTTCGCGGCGAGGCAGAACTCAATTTGTATACGGAGCAGGTTGTGTGGGCCGGACTCGCTGCGTGGCTGCAGTTTTGCTTTGAGTTAGCTGTCGAGAACGGAATCCCTTCGGAAAACGTGGTGATGGCTCTGTATGCGTCGACCGAGAGTTCTGAAATTATGGGATTGATGGCGGAATACGGATTCTACAAGCAAATGAAGTATCACTCGACAACCAGCCAGTACGGAACGCTGACCCGCGCCGGGAATCTGATCAGCAAAGAAGTTCGGGACCAGGCGCGGCACAATCTGGTCAACGACATTCAGGGAGGGGCATTCGTCAAGGAATGGACTCAGGACAACGAAGCTGCGTCAAAACGTCTGGAACAGTTTTGGCAGAAGGCTCTCGCTCATCCCATGAGTCTTGCCGAAGATCGCGTGATCCGAATGATCCAGGACGTGAACAAAACCGCCACTGACTGATTGCCGAAAGGCAATGACACCACGTCCATCTGTTATGAAGATGTGTCAGATTCTGTTTGTCGGACCAACGAGCTGTGCATCCCGCAGAAAGCAACACGCTCACACGGGACCGAAGGAACCACCTTGGTTTGATCTCAGCAGACCGGGAGTCACCTCCGTCTTTCTGTTCACCCGTGGGAGTTAATTTCGGTCACCGCGGGGTGCAGACGATTCCCAATGACAACATTTCCGAAACCATCACGGGGCCGTTTGATCGCAATCCCGCAGGAAGTCTGAGATCAGCCTGTTGACAGGAACGGCGGCTTCCATCTGGACCATGTGTCCGCAGTCTTCGAACACACGAACCCGCCAGCTGTCCGGGAGTTCTTCGGCGTGTTTGTGAGGAATGATTTGATCACTTTCACCCCAGACGACCTGGACCGGTATTTCGATCTGATCCAGTCGGTCTCGAAATACAACCGTCTGCTGGCCATCCGTCGTCAACTGGCCGACGATGGTCGTCAGTGCGTCCTGCACGCCGTCAACGCGTTTGAACTTCAATAAATCGTCCACCGACTGACGAGTGACCTGCTCTCGGTCGGCGAAGAGTCGTTCGAGCCAGGGGCGGAGCTGTTTGCGGCGGTCGGTACGGACGACAGCGTCGAGATACTCCTCATCAATATCCAGTCCGAGCCCGGCACTGGAAATCAGCGTGCAGGACAGCAGTCGATCGGAGTGTCGGAAAACGGTGTCCATTGCGATACCTCCTCCCAGTGAGTGGCCTGCAAGGTGCACACGTGGCAGGTCCAGGGCATCCATCCAATCGCAGAGCACGCCGGTGAGTGTCTGGATTGAACCGTCTCCCACGTCCTTTGACGACAGGCCGTGTCCCGGCAGATCCAGGGCATACACCGTTCGTTCTTCGGCAAGCGTGGCATGGTTGAACAACCAGTTATTCAGGTTGCCGGTGAACCCGTGGACGAGAACCAAAGGCGGTCCACCCTCCCCCAGTTTCAGATATTGAATATTCCGGCTGCCGACCTCAATCGACGCGGGGGTGGTCTCCTGAGACTGATTCTGTTCTTCAACGGTTTCGACCACGAATCCCTCGACATACCGATCGATTTCTTCTTCGGGCACTGTGGGATCGGCGACCACGGCCAGCAGTCCGCCAACCGGGATTTCCTGATCAGGCTGTGCTACCAGACGGCGCAGTGTTCCGCCAATTGGAGATTCCACCACTCCGATGGCCTTTTCGGTTTCAATTTCCAGGACTTCGTCGCCGGCGGCAATCACAGATCCTTCAGCGGCTTTCCATTCGCCGATGCGGCCCTGTGTCATTGCGAAACCCCATTTGGGCATGATCAGCTTGTCGATACGGGGGTTGCCCACTTTTGGTACTCCGAAACTTCGCGGACGGTTGGAATGATGTTCTCCGAGTTCGGTTTGTACAGGTCTTCCAGATTGTCACTGAACGGAACCGGAGTGTGCGGTGCGGTGACCATTTTAACGGGGGCCTTGAGTGCTCCGAACGCTTCCTGAGCAATCAACGCTGAGATATCAGTTGCCATGCTGCAACGAGGAGTTGCTTCATCGACGACAACCACGCGTCCGGTCTGTTCCACACTGTCGAGTACGGTTTCAACGTCCAGTGGAGAGGTCGTTCTGAGGTCAATGACCTCACAGTCAACTCCCTCTTTTGCCAGTTGTTCGGCAGCTTTGACGGACTCATGCACCATTTCGGACAGGGTGACGATGGTGACATCGCTTCCTTCGCGGACGATTTCAGCTTCGCCGAACGGAATCGTATAAGATTCTTCGGGAACATCGCCTTCGAGCTGATACAGCCCCTTGTGCTCACAGAAGATGACCGGATCGTTGTCTCGAATTGCTGAGATCAGCAGGCCTTTGACATCGTAGGGAGTTGAAGGCACCACACACTTCAAACCGGGGATGTGTGTGAAGATAGAATACAGTGACTGCGAATGCTGAGCCGCACCGCGAAATCCGGCGCCGATCATGGTGCGAATCACCACGGGAGTTTCTGCCTTACCTCCAAACATGTAGCGAAATTTTGCTGCCTGATTAAAAATCTGGTCGAAGCACACACCCAGAAAATCATTGAACATCAACTCAACCACCGGACGCAGACCTGCCGTTGCGGCACCAATACCGGCGCCGACAAATGCGGATTCGCTGATTGGTGTGTCCATCACGCGGTCGCCGTACTTTGCATACAGTCCTTTTGTGACGCCCAGCACGCCGCCCCATGCGTCTTCTTCGCCGTCAGCACCCTGCCCTCCCGCGATGTCTTCGCCCATCAGGATCACACTGGAATCCCTCGCCATCTCCTGATCGAGGGCTTCGTTAATCGCCTGCTGATAGGTCAAAGTCCGGGCCATCGTGCAACTCCTGAACACAGGGAAAATGAACTGATGTCGAATTCAGTTTGTATCGCAGAAAAATCAGTAGGACACGTACACGTCTGTTAAAAGTTCTGCACGATCCGGCTTCGGTGCCGCCTTTGCGGCTGTCACGGAATCTTCGATCAAGGTTGCCACATCCTGATCGATTGCCTGCAGATCAGCCTGAGTCACGTCAGTGTCACGAGTGACGCGTTCGGCGAACAGTAACAGGCAGTCCTGTTCATCCCGCAGAATCTTGGTTTCATTCGGTCCGCGGTACGTTTGCGCATCGCCTTCGAAATGGCCGTAGTAGCGGTTGAGCTGACAGTCGATGAACGAGGGGCCTCCACCGTTCCTTGCACGTTCGATGGCCTCTCCTGCCGCCGTATAGACAGCGAAGAAATCATGTCCGTCAACCCTTACAGCTGGCAATCCAAATCCTTCGGCACGCTTCGCATTGCTTTCGGCACCAATCGAATAAGAAGACGACGTTGCTTCTGCATATCCGTTGTCTTCCACCACAAAAATTGCCGGCAGGTTCCAGATCTTGGCCAAATTCATGCTTTCAAACGTCGTCCCCTGGTTTGAACCTCCGTCTCCGACAAAGGCGACGGCCACGTTGCCTTTTCCTGCCCGCTGCGCCGCAAGCGCCGCTCCACAGACGAGTGGTGGTCCGCCACCGACAATGCCATTGGCACCCATCATTCCCATGTCGAGATCCGCGATGTGCATCGACCCGCCCTTACCGCGACAAAGCCCCGTGGTTCGTCCAAAGATCTCTGCCATCATGCGATTAACATCCACGCCTTTGGCAATGCAGTGTCCATGCCCGCGGTGCGTGGACGCGATAGAGTCTTCGTCGGTCAGATGACCACAAATACCGGCAGCACTGGCTTCTTCGCCGGCATAAAGATGTACGAACCCGGGGATTTCTCCGGCAGCAAACTCCACGTGAACCCGTTCTTCGAACTCGCGAATTGTTTTCATCACCCGATACGTTCGCAGTAACTCATTCTTCGTGAGGTCCATCGTTCTGCCTTGCAGCTATGGATTATGGATCGATGATATCTCACTTATATCAATGGGACACGTAATCCGCCAGCGGATAGTCAGAGCTGGTTCGAGTCCTGTTGAGAATGATCTCCGTCCGAGTTGCGACTAAGCGGACAGAAGAGATTTCATAGGTGGAGCAGGGAACGTAAATCCTCTGTTCATACGATGGGTGTCAATCCGGGAGCTGAAATTCCGAGCGCATCTGCATGTTCCTGCACTCGGTTTCCCAGGCAAACGTGAGCAGTCTGATACTGTTCACACATCTCACAGGTGACGTGTTCCGTAATTCCAGATCGACCTCAAACACATGTCCACCGGCCGGAGTCGGCGATCTCACTGTATTCGTCCAAAGACGGGGATTATTTGAGTTCTGAATGCGGGTACGGAAGAGCCGTTAAACGTACCGGGGACATGTGATCATACGCTGCCTGGGAAATCCCAGATATCCAGCGCATTACGGCCCAGCAACAGTTCACGATCGGCATCGGTGTAGAAGTCACAGTACCTGTCCACAAACTCGAGTTCCTTGTCCATTGGTAATTCCCAGCGCGGACGTGGATAACCGGTTCCCCACACCAGTTGCTTGGGACCGAACTCTTCATAAATGGCTTTGTAGAATGGCCACGTATCTTCGTACGGATATTGCTTGATCTCTGACATCTCATACGGCTCAGAATTGCTGATCCAGACCTGAGGGAATTTCTTCAAACGAAACATCTTTCGAAATTCCGGCCAGCAATGTTTGGCCTTCAGGTCCGGCTTCCCCGCGTGGTCCACCACGATCTTCACACCAGGAAAGCGACCTGCCATTTCTTCCAGCATCGGCATTTGATGAGGAGCGATGTAATAGTTGAACACGGCACCCAGTTTCTCCGCCTCTCGCCACAGCGGATAATGTTCCTTCGAATTCAGCCATGTTGAGTCCGGGTGGTAGATCGGGCTGAATCGCATTCCGTGCAGCCCGCGTTCCGTCACCCAATATCGAAGTTTTTCGGCGGCTTTGGGATCTTCGGGTTCGAGCAGTCCATGGCCCACGAAAAGGTCCGGGTAACGCTGCACGCAGTGGGCAATATAGGAATTGTCCCAGCCAAAGTAGCGAGGATTGATCAGTACCGCGTACCGCAGATCGAAATCTTCCATTTGTTTTACCTGATTTTCGATCGGTGCCGGTTGCTGCACATTCAGATTTGGACCGGCTTCAGGGTGATTAAACGGAAACTGAGGATCGAGAGTCCAGACTTCAAGGTGAGTGTCGATCAGCAGCCGTTTTTTTGCCGGTGCTGCAGCCAGTGACATGGTCGCGGCGGCCAGACTACTGACCAGCATGTTTCGGCGGTCAAGAAAAGTTGGTTTGTCCATCGGTTTCCTTAATTTTCAGTTGTGATTGGCGCACAGTCGGGTGGGATCAAGCGTACTGTTTTCATACGTTTTCGAATCACCTGGGCTTCCGAATGATGGATTGATTCGAGTACTGGCTTAGGGCAACAGTTGTTCCCCTGATTCTGTTTCATGCGGTCGTCCAGTATTATGGACGGCGCGATGGCCGCAGGTTATCTGTGCCGTCAGTTAGCCACTGAATATTGAATCGGGCCAGTGTGAGGCTGGAAGATTTGTCTACCTCATACAGCAACAATATGTGTCGATCAGCTGAGACGGTCAAATCGGAATACGCCGATGAACCTTCATGTACAATCTTTGAGACAGGCCAGCTTTGACATTCGTCGTAGCTGAGTCGAACCGTCATGTGACTTCTTGTGTTCTGCGCGGCGGGCGAGGACAGCAAAATTCGACTGCGTTCGAATCGATTTGTGTCTGTAAATCGGACCAGTGCACCCTGACACGATGGTTCCGGAAGAGTTGGATCGAATTTGATCGGGGACCAGGTTTCGCCACCGTTTTGACTGAAGGCATAGGCGCGCTGATGCTTTCCCTGTCGGCTGCGGGCGTTCATATAGAGTGACCTGTCCTCCAATTCGACGACTTCACATTCATCCGACATGTTGGATTCCAGTGCTGTCCCTGCCGTCCAGCTCGCGCCTGCATCGTCACTGTACAAGGCAAAGGACTGTTGAATCTCACCAAGATTAGGCGTCGCATCGGCCCAGCAGGGGATGACAAGTCGACCGTTACTCAACTGGATTCCATGGCCAGGGCCGGTTCCTAACCAATGCCAGGCCGGGTTGGCCGTCTGGACTTTGATATTAACCGTCTCCAACCAGGTTTTTCCGTCATCCGTACTCTTCATAACCAGGATTTCCCTGTTCGTCCGGCAGCAGGGAAGCCAAATGGTTCCCGTACTCCTGTCCACGACCGGACAGGGATTGCCCATCGTGTGATTGCCATCGTCGGCGATTACCTGCATTGAGCTCCAGGTTTTGCCGCTGTCGAAGCTTCGTTTCACGACCAGATCAATATCACCGTGATCGCGGCAGCCCAACTTTCGTGCTTCCGCGAATGCCAGAATCGTCCCGTGTTTTGTCATCAGCAGTGAGGGAATTCGATAGCAGTAGTAGCCTTCGGTTCCACTTTGAAACAATGTTTGCTCTTCAAAGGTTGGCGATTCTGATTCCTCGGCTGCATTTGTGATCCGGTCAGTGTTGAACAGTATTCCCGGTGTCAGGGACCACAACATGAGTGTTTGCCCAAAGTGATTTCTCCGGATCGGTTCAGTCATCCTCATTTCCCAACAGGTGATGTGCAGATCAGTCGCGTTTATCGTGAATGCTTCTACTATGACAGCTCTGGTAAATGCTGAATGGTATCTGTTTTGGAAGGGAACTGTTTCTGTGGACCGTGAGAAACTGAAAAATCGATTATCCGGCTGCTATGTCACCGTTCCCACTATGTTTCAGGATGAGGACCTGGAACTGAATTTACCGGCCATCCGCAGACACGTGCAGTTTCTTCGCGAGGGAGGAATCAACGAGGACACGGCCGTCCTGCTGGCCGGTGGTGCTGCCGGTGATTTTTCCACAATGAGTTTTTCAGAGCGTTTGCAGGTTGCGGAAACTGTCATCGAGGCAGCTGACGGCAGGGTGCCGGTGGCCATGGGCGCGCAAACCACAAACACCCGCGAACTGATCGAACTGGCTCGAGCCGCCGAACGACTGGGAGCGGACTACATTCAGGTCTCTCCGCCGTTTTATTTCGGGCATACAGAAGAGGACTTCTTTGAATTCGTTGCTGCCGCCGCACAGGCCGCAGACGTAGGTATCATTGTCTACAACACCTACTGGACCAGTACGGGGGTTTCCACGGAAATGGTGGAACGACTGGCAGAGATTCCGAATATGGTCGGACTCAAATGGGCGACTGCGGACGCCACGTGGATGACGTTTGAATCTGTCGTGGCCCAGTTTTCAGATCGACTGAGCATCATCGATAATCAGAACCGCTTCCTGACCAGCCACATTCTTGGCGCCAGGAGTATTGAGCTTCATATCTGTAACCACTGGCCACAGTTCGGTGTAAAGCTTTGGCAGTTGCTGGAAGAACAACGCTATGTCGAAGCCCAACAGCAAATGATGCGGGTCATTCTGCCCTTTATGCAACTCTGGGCCGAGATGGAGCAACACACCAGTGGCGACGGTTACCTCGACAAACTTTGTATGGAGCTGGTGGGCCTCGACTCCAGCCGCTGTCGTCCTCCCACACGCGACATCCGTGAAAAATTTCAAGAGCAGACGCGCCGGATGCTGCTGGATTGCGGTACTCCGAATGTTCAGCAGTAAAATCAGCGAAACAGTGCAGAAGTTCCTGCACTGGAGATGAGATGCAGGACTGCGTTTTCTTAGAGGTCAATCGGTCATGGTCCTGCCGGAGAGTCCAGGGGAGTATCCTGTTGATGTCTGATATCACTGGATGCTCGTCGAAGCCTCACCTTCGTCGTTCACTGAGGATGATGTGTCGTTGCACATCAGTAACCTTACAGAACCTTATGATTCGCGAGAGGCTTTCACCGTTTCCCACTGTTCCGGTGAATAAATAACTTCGCGGGCCTGAGCACCGTTGTATTCACCAACGACTCCGTCTTCGGCCATCCAGTCGATCATTCTGGCGGCACGACCGTAGCCGATGCCCAGACATCGCTGGAGCAGGGAAACGCTGCCTCGCCCTTCCCTGACCACGACATCAATGGCGTTCTCGTACAGATCATCGGCCTGTCGTGGTGCGTTATCCCCGCCTCCGCCTGATGTGGAGCTGCCCGCTACAATCTGTTGCAGTTCTTCACTGTAATCCGGTTCCAGGTCGCCAAAGAAGTCAATGACATCGGTGATTTCATCGTCGCTGACGAATGTGCCCTGTGCTCGGGACACGCTGCTGGTTCCGGGAGCGAGATACAACATGTCGCCACATCCCAGCAGCCGTTCGGCGCCACCTTCATCCAGAACAACACGACTGTCCATCTTGCTGGCAACCTGAAATGAAATCCGTGCCGGCAGGTTCGATTTGATCAGACCAGTGATCACATCGACGGTTGGCTTTTGGGTGGCCAGTACCAAGTGAATACCAACAGCTCGGGATTTCTGGGCCAGACGTATGATGTGCGCTTCAACATCCTTACCGGATGTCATCATCAGATCAGCCATTTCATCGGCAACAATCACGATGTACGGCATCTTGTGAGGGATATTCTCTGCTTCTTCATGTAACTCGCTGATCCCCAGTCGATCCAGGATTTTTCCTCGGCTAAGCTTGTTGAAGCCATCGAGATGACGTACGCCGACCCGCGCCAGAAGATCGTAGCGTTCCTCCATTTTATCAACGGCCCACGCCAGAACAGCCTCTGCCTTTTTCATGTCCGTAATAACCGGATGCATGAGATGCGGCAGATTTTTGTACGGGCTGAGTTCAACCATCTTGGGGTCGATCATCAGCATTTTGACTTCGTCCGGAGTCCGTGTCATCAACATGGACAGGATGAGACTGTTCAGGCAGACGCTCTTTCCGGTCCCCGTTCGTCCTGCGATCAGCAGATGGGGCATTTTAGCCAGATCCACGACCATGGGATGGCCGCTCACGTCTTTTCCCACGAGCAGTGGAATCTTAAGTTTTTCGATCTCACTGCCGGCGGTCAGCAGTAGTTCCTGAAGCCGAACGGTCACTTGATTCTCATTGGGGACTTCGACGCCAACTGTATTCTTGCCAGGGATCGGTGCCACGACGCGAACCGACGGCACCCGCAGTGCAATGGCAAGGTCATCTTCCAGGGCTGTGACTTTGCTCAGGCGCAAACCGGGTTCGAGTTCCAATTCAAACTGAGTGATCACTGGGCCGGTATCAACTTCCGATACCTTGATGTTCAGGCCAAACTGCTGGAATGTACTCTCAAGGGTTGCGGCAGCGAGACGAGCTTTTTTCGCCAAATATTCGTAATCAAAGTCTTCCGGCGGATCGAGCAGCTCGATTTCCGGCAGTTGGTATTCGCGCTGCATTCGTGGTTCAGCCGGGGCGTGCACAGTCAAAGCCACAGGTGGATTAATTCTCAGACTGGCAGATTCCTCCTCTGAGTCGAGCGGCTCATCATCCCAGGAACTTTCTTCTTCTTCTTCTTCTTCTTCTTCGATATTAGCCAATCGGGATGTATTTTGATCGGGATGATTGCTGGTTTCCTCGATCGATGATCGCCAGGCCGGCTGCAATCGCAACAGACCGGTGGCCGTCGATACGATTGCGACGGGGGTAGCAGCAAGCTTCAGCCCCGGATTGGTGAGGTGCCACAGTGGCGACAGCATCCATCCCGAAATCAGGCCGCAGGTCACCACGATGATGACACCGGTCGGGGCGCAAAAATGCGTCAGCAATGTTCCGCCCACGGCACCTGCCATGCCGCCGCTTCCCCATGTGGAGCCGGAATCGAATGTGGGAGCCGCCAGCTGTAACGCTACGCAGCCGAAGATCACCAGAATCAGAGTTCCGGTCAGAGACAGCAGGTTGCCGCGTGTCTTGTCGCGTGACAGCAGTCTCATATCCCACGCCACCACAGCAGCCATCGCGACCCACACACCGAACCCAAGCAAATGTCGCCCGTAAAATGCGATGTCTGCTCCCAAGCTTCCGCAAATATTCAGTGGTGACCGACGTACCGGAAATATAAGGTCAGATGGCGGGTCAGCCGGATCGTAACTCAGAAAACTCAACCCAACGAACACCACCAGAGCCAGAAGCCCCAGGGCAAGTGCGTCGTTTCTGAATCTTTCGAAGTCAAACATAGGTGGAGTGATGAAACATAAACAGAAGAATTCGAGTTAGCACAATCCAACGCTACCACTTCGACGTTAATGCAGATTCGAAACTTCGCTAAAGATGTTGCGAAAACGCAACGGGATTCGGACAACTGCCATCATTAGCAGTCAGTCAAGCAGTCCGCCTGTGTGGGATCGGGTGATTACGCTGGCGAAGTATGGCCTGGATCGCTGATCTGTGACCAAACCACAGATAAAACTGAAGCGATCTTGACAGGTTCCCCTGCTGTCTTGCCATTTGTGGCCGGCCAGGTAATCTGCACAGACCGGCTGTTCGTTACATTCGGATTACTGTTGTTCACCACAGTCCACACCTTCACGGGGACGGTATGATGAGGTTGCTGACTTTCCTGATTGCATTTCTTTTGATGTGTCCGGTGCGTGTGCTGAGCGACGATCGTTGGGGGCTGGAACGCGGCACACCAAATCTGCAGTCAGCCGGAGCGCTGGCGTTTGGGCCAGATGACGTGCTGTTCGTTGGTGATACAAAATCCGCCGCCGTTTTTGCGATTGCGACCGGTGACTTTTCCGGTGACCCGGTACGTACTGACATCAACATCACTGACTTTCGAACAGCGCTCAGTGACGCCTGTGATGCCGAGACTATCATCAACGACCTGGTGGTTAACCCTCGTACCGGAACTGTATTCGTATCAGGGACTGCGGGCGAAGTTCCCGTAATATGTCAAATTGAAGGAGCAGGACGAATAACGCGACTTTCCCTCGAAAATGTTCCGTTTGCCAAAGCCACTCTTCCGAATGCACCCGAAGACCGGCTGGTGCAGCGCGGACGCCGCAAGCGGAATGATCGCCGAGACGCTATCACCGACATTGCTTTCTATGAAGGACGCATTCTGGTGTCCGGCCTGACAGCCGGAGAAGTGCCGTCGAGTGTTCGGGAATTCAGCTTTCCGTTTTCCGCGATTGACAGAGGAACCGGCATCGCGATCTACCATGCGGCACACGGAAGGGAAGAAGACTATGCGGCCGCCAGGACGTTCATCACACTGATGATTGATGGTGAACCGAATCTGCTTGCTGCGTATACCTGCACACCTCTCGTGAAGATCCCTTTGAATGATCTGAGGAATGCCGGAGACCGGATTCAGGCAACAACGGTGGCTGAGCTTGGAAACCGCAATCGGCCTCTGGATATGATCAGCTACAACAGAGACGGAACAGACTACCTGCTGCTTAGTAATGATCGACGTGGTGTCATGAAGATTACGACATCGGGTTTAAGTGACAACATAGGTTTGAGTGAGCCGGTCCGCCGCGGTGGAGTGGCCGGACAAACCTATGAAAAGATTGATTCGCTGCAGGGAGTCGTCCAGATGGATCAGTTGAATGATGATTCTGCGATCGTGCTCATAGATCAGGATAAGCGTGTCAATCTGAAAACTGTTTCGCTTCCGTAGGTGAATCTGCGGTGGCAGCGATCACGGAATGCGGCCTCCAGGAATCGATCGTCCGCAGTCTGTGCCACGGGCCGGATCGGTGAAGATCAGGTGGCGATTGCAAACCGATACGTTCTGATCAGACGAACGATTTTCGCCACGAGGAAAAAACATGAGGTGAGATCGGACGTCCGCAAGTCATCCGGTCACAGCATGAACATCTCCGACATCGCAAAAAAAAAAATCGGCAACCGCAGTTGCCGACTCGTCTTGTTATTGGGCGGAGCCGGAATCGAACCGGCGACACCAGGATTTTCAGTCCTGTGCTCTACCAACTGAGCTATCCGCCCGCAGGCTACAGTCCGTGCTTCCTGCCCGCAATGTTATGTTGCGAGCGGCGGAGTCTAATGACGAGTTCGGAAGCTTACAACCCTTTGTTCCGTGGTTCCCGGGGGATGAATCGGTAACCGGTCCGGATGCAGATGCGAGGCGGGTTGCGCCGATCTGTGGATACCTGGGATAATGTCGGATTTGCTGAGTTCTGATGTGTCGGGACTAACTCTGAATCCAATTCTTTAGTGGCGGAATTACTGTGAAGACTCATAATGACAGCCGGTGCTGCTGATATGTCGATCAACACGCACACCAGTCATTTGCGACCACGATCAGTCAGGGGTGTTCTGTGTTGTGGGAGTCAACTACAGTGTAATGATCGACTCGCCCGACTGAAGGACGATGGTGTTTGGAAGGAGCTGCATGTCGAATCTGTCTGGCTCAATGGAAACGAATCCGGGCGATTCACCTGTCGACTCATTGGCAGATACAGGAATAGCCGGTCTGGTCGCCAGCCCCATCTTTGCGGGAGTCGTGATCACGCAGTTTCTGGGGGCGTTTAATGACAACTATTTCAAACAGATTGTGCTGTTGAAGTGTGTTGAGTTCGAACGTGTCACCAGGGAACAAACGGGTTCAGGAATCGATCTTCAGCCTTATGCGATGTTTGCGTTTGCGCTTCCTTTCGTGCTGCTGTCAGGGCTGGGTGGATATCTCTCCGACCGCTGTTCAAGACAGCGAGTGATTGTCCTGTGCAAAGTTGCTGAGATCGCTGTGATGGCATGTGTCCTGATTGTTCTGCTGACGGGCGATATTTCGACACATTTCCGGTTAGTCCTGCTGATTGGTGTCCTGGCAATGATGGGTGGCCAGAGTGCTTTGTTTGGTCCTTCGAAGTACGGGATTCTTCCGGAACTTTTTTCACGCAATCAGCTGTTGCCGGTCAACGGAGCGGTCCAGATGACGACCTTTCTGGCCATCATTTTCGGGATGGCACTGGCCGGAATTGCCCTGGATGTACTGGAAGACTCGTTGTGGTATGCCAGCGTGATCGCGGTAGGAATTGCGTTCGCAGGGACACTCAGTTCACTTCTGATCCGACGCACCCAACCGACTCACTCTGAGTTACCGTTACGGTTGGAAATGTTGTTTGTTCCGCGAGAAACCTGGCGACTGATTTGGAACAGACCCGTGTTGCGAAACTGTTTGATGATGGCCATGCTCTTCTGGTTTATTGGTGGTGTGACACAGCCGGCGGTGAACAGTCTGGGAGAACTCACTTACGGACTGAGTAAGACTCGCACCAGTCTGCTGGCCGCGTCCATCGGTGTGGGAATCGGCGTTGGTTGTCTGACTGCGGGTATATTCAGCTGGAATTCGGGTGACGGTTCGATGTGGGTCAGGGCTGGCGGCTGGATGATTGTGCTGGCACTGGCTGTGACTGCTTTCGTCAGCAGTGGACTGGCCGGATCTCCCCTGCCGTCAGATATACCAAAATCGATTCCGGTGGAATTGTTTCAGGCGGACAGGATGGAATGGATGCTGCGTGGCAGTTTGTTCTTTCTGGGATTCTCGGCAGGTGTTTTCATGATTCCCATTCAGGTATACATCCAGTCAGCACCACCGGCGAATCAGAAAGGAAGAGTCATTGGAGCACTCAATTTGCTGAGCTGGCTTGGTATCCTGGCATCGGCCGTGTTCATCAAAATTTCAAATCTTGTGACAGATTACCTGGACGGTGCCGAATCAGCCTACCGCCTGAGATATCTGGTATTTGCAGCACTTGCCGTGGTCATGATTCCCGGGGCGATGTTTTTTCGGCTGGATACCGGAACAGAGTCATTGGGCCAACAACAGCAGAATGATGAATAATCATGTCTAAAGGGGTCGCGGAGTTACTGAAAAACGCTACAAAATGGGTGTACAGACGATTAATGGGGAGGGATGTCCATTGAACGACGTTCTGACAGTCATCCTGGCCGGTGGTAAGGGCGCCCGACTGGATCCACTGACACGCGACAGAAGTAAGCCGGCTGTGCCGTTTGGGGGCTACTTTCGCATCATTGATTTCGTGCTGTCCAACTGTATCAACAGCGGGCTTCGCAGAATTCTGGTGGTCACTCAGTATAAGGCGGCCAGTCTCGAACGTCATATTGAAAGCGGCTGGCATTTCCTGTCCGCGGAACTCGGAGAGTTCATCCGAGTTCGTCCGCCTGAACAGCGAGTCGACGAAAACTGGTATCAGGGAACAGCGGACGCCCTGTATCAAAACATCTATGCGATTGAACAACAGCGGCCCTCTCACGTGTTGATCCTGAGTGGAGACCACATCTACCGGATGAATTACTCAGGCTTCGTGCATGATCACATGCAGTCGGAGGCAGAGTGTACGGTCGCCTGTCTGCCTGTGCTGTGTCGGGACGGACGGCGTTTTGGAGTTATGCAGGCTGATGATTCGGGCCGGATCCTCAGTTTTCGTGAGAAGCCGGATAATCCGGACCCGATTGTTGGTGATCCGTCCCGATGTCTGGCGTCGATGGGTATTTACTTGTTCCGCACGGAATTTCTGTTTGAGCGACTTTGCGAAGATGCCAACAGGCTTGGCAGCCATCGAGACTTTGGCAAGGACATTATTCCTTCGATCATTGATGAACATGTGGTTCGGGCGTGGTCGTTTGTCGATTCGAACACCGGTGATTCTGCGTACTGGAAAGATGTTGGCACGATTGATTCATACTATGAAGCCAGTATGGATCTGATCAGCGTCCATCCAAAACTGAATCTGTATGATCCAGCCTGGCCGTTTCGGTCAGCACAACCGCCGCTTCCACCTCCGAAGTTTGTTTTCAATGACGACACCAGCGGACTTCCACGGGTGGGACGGGCGACAGACAGTATGGTGTGCGCCGGATCAGTGATTTCGGGAGGTATGGTTGATCGGTGCATTATTGGCCCGCGGGTGCGAGTCAACAGTTATGCTGAAGTCAAGGATTCGATCCTTTACGGAGATGTCCATATCGGGCGGTATTGCCGCGTTCGTCGGGCAATCATCGACAAGGGTGTTCAGATTCCCGAAAACACTCGGATCGGTTACGACGCTGAGGAAGATCGTGCAAATAACCTGACGATCAGCGATTCGGGAATCGTCATTGTGCCGCAAAATGCTAAGTTTCGCCGTCCCGGTACCTCTGCGTCGGTCAAAGAGCCTCATCTGCTGAGAAACGAATCTCGTGTTCCGAAACGAGTCCGGGGCTGTGGTCACGACCAGTAACACTGTCGTCTGATGATCATCTCGAATTCCCTGTCCAGGTTGTCAATTCGACTGGTGTTTTGTTAACACTTCGTAACACATAGACGGGTGTTGCTGCTGAAAGTGACCAGACTGGTCCGGTCGCTGTCGCTGTCTCTGTCTGCCGGCTTACCATGTGTGGCACATCACGGAATGGTAAGGATGCTGGTTCCGGAAGCATCGTGCGTGATGTCCGTTCGTGCTTCAGGTCGTATTGGTGCGTCGCATTTTAGATTGCACTGTCCCGATGAGCAGTCGGGTTAATTAATCGCATGAGATGAGAGCCGTTGTTGTCCTGTTTTGATGTCGGTTTAAAGAAGACGGTTGGCATCGTCACTGCCTGGTTGGGGAGTTATGTAACACTGTCGTGAGGCTTGAGTGCATCTGAAAAATCATAATTTCAGTGGTGCTGCGGCATCTGGAAGTGAAAAAGCAGTAGTAGGTTGAGTTCCTGAAGTCTTGTATTGATGCCTGTGCGAGCACCATCGGACCCAGACAGTATCTGGAGATATGGAAATGATGACATTGTTGGTCGCTGCTTTGTCGTTTATCGGATTTATCGTTGCCTACCACACATATGGTCGCTGGTTGTCCCGGCGTATTTTTCGTACTGATCCGACGGCGGTTGTACCGTCAGTCGAGCTTCAGGATGACGTAGACTATGTGCCCACCAATCGTCATGTGCTGTTCGGTCATCACTTTACCAGTATCGCCGGTACAGGGCCTATTGTTGGCCCGGCCATTGCCGTCTTCTGGGGCTGGCTGCCGGCATTGCTGTGGGTCGTCCTGGGATCGATCTTTGTCGGTGCGGTCCATGATTTCGCGGCACTCGTAATTTCACTGAGAAATCAGGGACAGACGATTGGCGAAGTTGCGGGGCGACTGATCAATCCCCGGGCACGACTTTTATTTTTACTGATTCTGTTTTTTGCTCTGACGATTGTTTTGGCGATTTTTGGTCTGGTGATCGCCAGCATCTTCACGATTTATCCGGAGTCTGTGCTTTCCGTGTGGGTTGCGATGCCGGTTGCCGTTGGAGTGGGGTTGTGGGTGCATCGACGTCAGGGCAGCCTGCTGATGCCGTCGATTGCGGCACTGGCAATTCTGTATGGTTCCGTTCTGCTGGGGGTCTACACCGACTTTTTTCAGCTGCACCTGCCTGAGTGGCTGTGGATCGCGGGATCTCCGGTGATTACCTGGACTGTGGTTCTGATGGGTTACTGCTTCATCGCGTCGGTGTTGCCTGTCTGGGTGCTGCTTCAGCCGAGAGATTTCATCAACAGTCAGCAATTGCTGGTCGCTCTGGCACTTCTGATCGGAGGGTTCGTCGTTGCGTGTCTGACAGGTCAGGCTGATCTGGCGGACAGCGCTCCGGCAGTTGCGACCGTCGTTCCGGCGGACGCTCCTCCGATTTTTCCGTTCCTGTTTATTACGATTGCCTGTGGTGCGTGCAGTGGATTTCACTGTCTGGTGAGCAGTGGAACGAGCAGCAAACAAATCAGCAGTGAAGCCGATGCTCAGTACGTTGGATATGGATCAATGCTCCTTGAAGGGGCGCTCGCGGTGCTCGTTATTCTGGCGTGCTGTGCCGGACTGGGAATGGGAAGTATTGACAACTCAGGTGGTGAGTGGGCACCGGTGGTGTCAGAGAACGGCGGTGCTGTTGTCGGGCGGGAAGCCTGGCGAAAGGTTTATGAAGCCGACAGCAGCTGGGCCGGCTTCAGTCTGGGTGCGAAGATTGGTGCATTTGTTCAGGGAGGAGCGAACTTCGTGAATGCCCTGGGGATTCCACTGAAACTTGGGGTGGGAATCATTGCGGTGCTGGTGGCCTGTTTTGCGGCGACAACGCTTGATACGGCGACTCGTCTTCAGCGGTACGTAATTCAGGAACTTGCCGGCACGCTGCATCTGCAGCCTCTGTCAGGCAAATATGCAGCGACGCTGTGTGCTGTGACGCTGGGAACTCTGGTGGCCATGATTCCTGGCGGACCAAATCACGAAGCCGGCAAAGGGGGATTAATTCTGTGGCCTCTGTTCGGGGCGACCAACCAGTTGCTGGCCGGTCTCGCCTTCCTGGTCCTGGTGTTTTATCTGGCTCGTCGCGGGTTGCCGGTTTTGTTTGCACTAATCCCTGCGTTTGCGATGTCGATCCTGCCGACTGTTGCCTTATTCTGGCAGTTGTTCAACAGTGAAACCGGCTGGTTAGGGCATGGCCAGTGGTTGTTGACAGGATTCGCACTGGCAATTCTTGCTTTGCAGGCCTGGATGGTGCTGGAATGTGTGTTGCTGTATCCAAGGATTCGCGGCGTTATCGAAGAAGAGGTTCAGCCACTGACTCCAGCTCATGGCGGGACAGGATGATGCCGAACACGAGCATCACAACAATGTTATTGTTATCAGTTGATTAATGAATCGCATATTTCGACGAGTCGTCTGCAGGAACATTCCGGTGATTCGGGAGTGTCGACGTCCGGTTTGACAGCTGACACAGGAACCAGCGGTTCACGTCTCCTCGACCAGACGAGTTTTCTTCTGCCCGCTCCGGCATACTGAAAGTAGTCTTCACCGTTGTCAGACAGCAGTATAACGACCTGCCGCAAAGACGGTGCACTGAAAACCCATCAGATCCTGCACGGTCATCTTGGGCAAAGGATACTTATCCTGGCACTGCCGACTCTGCTGCAGCAGTTGCTCACTTTCTGTGTGGCACTCTTCGACACGTGGCTCAGCGGACGAATCGATGCAGCCGCGACAGCCGCTATCGGCATGGCGGCTTACATTGGCTGGCTGGCAGGTCTGGTGGTGAGCACAATCTGTATCGGCACAACAGCGATCGTCGCGCGACATTTAGGAGCGGGCGAGCCAGAGCAGGCCAATCGTGTCATGCACACTGCCTTGATTGTCGGCCAGTTGGTCAGCCTGGGAATGTCGGCGTTTCTGTATGTGATGGCTCCGGTATTCGTCATGGCATTTGCGCTGGAGGGGCCGACGGCTGTGGTTGGTCTGAATTACCTGAGAATGGATGCGATCGGTCATGTTCTCTCCGGAATCGTATTCGTTGGAGCAGCAGCGCTTCGCGGATCCGGTGATATGGCGAGACCCATGTTAGTTCTTGGAACGATTAATGTTCTGAACATCATTCTTTCCTGCTGCTTTGTTTACGGAATTGGTCCCGAGAGTCCGATCTCTGCCGCGACCGACTGGCTGCCGGCGTTCGGTGTGTACGGGATCGCAGCAGGAACAGTCGGTGCCAGACTCGCCGGCGGTTTGATGATGGCCTGCGTCCTGCTGTCGGGAAGCGGTGCTCTTCGATTTCGGCCGGGACTCATGCGTCCGGACTCACAAATCATCCGGCGGCTTGTCAGTCTGGGGGGATACGCAGCAGCCGACAATTTGATCAACTGGCTGGGGCAGTTCAGTTTTTTGATCATCATCCGCAATGTAACAGGAATGCCGTTTTCCGCCGACGTAATCTTTGCAGCACACATGGTAGGACTGCAGGTGGAAGCCATCACTTATCTTCCGGCAATTGCCTGGGGACAGTCGGCTGCGGCAATTACCGGTCAGTGTCTGGGAGCTCGAAAAATTCGTCGGGCTTTTCGGGCCGGCATTGTGGCCACCCTCCAGTGCTGTGTTCTGGGAGTGATTGTTACGGTTGTTTTTTTCTGGGGGGCGGAAACGATCTATCTCGCAATGCACAGTGATCCTCAAATTACCTCAGTGGGCGCAGAACCGTTTCGAGCGATGGCACTGTTTCAGATCCCTCTGATTGTGTTTCTGGTGCTGAAATTCGCTCTGCACGGCGCGGGAGATACACAGTGGCCGATGATCGCCACAATTACCGGTACCATTTGTCTGCGGCTGCCGCTGGCGTGGTTCCTGGGCGTTCATCTCGGAATGGGACTGATTGGGGCGTGGACGGGGATGTTTGTCGATGTCACATTGCGTGCGGCACTACTGTTATGGCGTTATCTGGGCCGCAGCTGGCTGCGAAAACGGGTCTGAAGGCTGTTAATTCTGCACCGGATTATCCTGTGCGGGGCAGGTCAAGCACGTCTGCAAAGCGTTCGAGCACCAGAGATTTCAGGGCGGCATAATCCGGTCCGTCAAACTCCGCCGTACGGACCAGATCGAAGGCCATGCGTCGAGCGGTGGCAAGGATCGATATGTCACGGACCGGGTTAGCGACCCGCAGGGGCAGAACTCCGCTTTGCCGGGTTCCAAGAACATCTCCCGGGCCTCGTAATTCCACGTCTTTTTCTGCCAGAACGAAACCGTCGGACGATTCCACCAGAGCGTTAATACGAGCCTGTGCTTCGGGGGAGTCCACATCCGAAAACAGAAAACAGTAGCCCTGAAAGCGACCCCGGCAAACCCGGCCGCGAAGTTGATGCAGCTGGGCAAGGCCAAAGCGTTCTGCCTGGCGAATGACCATGATGGTGGCGTTCGGAACATCGACTCCGACTTCAATCACTGTGGTACTGACCAGCACATCGGATTCGTGATGTCGAAATCGGTTCATAACTTCATGTCGTTTATCTCGATCCATTCGTCCATGAAGCAGATCGACGCGCAGTCCGGAGAGTTCGGAGGACGAAAGCTGCCGATACACGGATTCGGCACTTGCATCATCATCCTCGTGCTGACCCTCAACGCGGGGACACACAACATACGTCTGCCGACCTTTCTGAATCTGTTGCCTCACAAAGTCCCATGCTTTCGCCTGATTAACAGAATCTGAGACTCTCGATGTCACCACCTTCTGACGGCCAGGCGGCATTTCCTGAATCAGTGAGACGTCCAGATCACCGAAACGGGTCAGGCACAAACTGCGAGGAATGGGCGTAGCCGTCATCACGAGCACATGAGGTGATTCCGATTCACTGCCGAACCGAGCTCGCTGCCGGACTCCGAATCGATGCTGTTCATCGATCACGGCAAGTGCTAGATTTTTAAAATGCACGCTGTCCTGAATGACGGCCTGTGTTCCGACAATCAAGCGGCATTCGCCCTCAGCAATTTCCTCCAGCAGTCGGCGTTTCGATGCCGCGGGAAGTCCTCCGACCAGGTATCCCCGTTTAACCTGACTGTGACTGAGTAGTTCTTCGAATGTCTGCCAGTGCTGCGTTGCCAGAACTTCCGTAGGTGCCATCAGCACCGTCTGATAACCGGCCGCCACAGCGGACAGCATCGCGTAGGCGGCGACAGCCGTTTTACCGGCACCAACGTCTGCCTGGAGCAGGCGATGCATGGCCTGCGGTTTGCCCAGATCTTCGATGATTTCAGCAACCGCGGCATTCTGTCCGTCAGTGAACCGAAAACTGAAGAGTTTTCGAATTCTGGCATCCACAACCGGTGGTGTTGCGACGGTGTGAGCTTTCGATGCGTGATTCCATAAGCGGCGACGTATCGCCAGCCCCAGCTGAAATTCCAGCAGGTCATCCAGGATGAGTCGGTGTCGTCCCTGCCTGAAGTCCTGGACCGATTGAGGACAATGCACACCCTGTAACGATTCAGCGAGGCCCGAAAGTTCATGGTAGTTGCGAAAGTGTTCAGGAAGTGGATCGATCAGTTCACTCGCACAGTATTCGACGACGGCAGCGGTCATGCGACGCATCTGATCCATCGAAATTCCTTCGGTCAGTGAATAACGAGGCAGCACCCCGGCAGCACTCATCAGGTCATCGTCATCCGTCGCCGGAAAGTGGAGATGAGGATTGCTGAATTCCCAGCGTCCGGACCGGCGTTTGGGTTTGCCTCTGAAGACCACGTGGTCGCCATCGCTGAATTTGCTGAACATCCACGGCTGATTGAACCAGGTGCCTCTCACGAAATGACCGCTGCAGTCCAGCAAAATTCCTACCAGACTGCGGCCATTTGTCAGTTTGCGGGAGTCTCGTTCGACAACAATGCCGTGGACAGACTGTTCAACGTCGGACTCCAGCCGGGGGACCGTTCTCACATTGCTGAAGTCATGAAATGAATGCGGCAGATGATACAGCAGATCGAAAGCACTGCGGATATTCAGCTTGTGCAGAAGTTCCGCCCGGACCGGACCGACACCCGGTACAAACTGAACGGGCGTCCCCAGATGGTTTCGTTCATTGAGGCGCTGAGAATCCGGTTGAGACAACATACCAGTCCAAGTCTGACGTTGCACTTACCTGTGCAGAACTACATCAGAAGCCGCTAAGGTCCTGCGCAGACATGTATTTGTGAGAATTTTATCGACTGAAGCTGCAGGCGAGCCGCAAACAGGATCATCAGTGAATTGAAGTTGACTGTATCATCCGGTCGGGAGGTGAATCTTCATTTCATCTGACCGGCTGCGATACGTCAACCTGTTGGTTTCCAGTCGATCAGTCTCAATTCCACGCGTTCAAAACCTCGAAACGAGTTGATGACCGGAGCAAAACACACCGACAGATGTCCGTTAACGGCAGCAATTTCTTCCGCCCATTCTCCACGACCAAAGGCTACTGCACGCATGACGGTTTGATGCTGCCGAATACGAAGTGACAGATGACGATCTCCTTCGCCCATCGTGCGCGGCGGCTCTGCCAGTTCCACGTTGGTGGCTGCAAATCGAGGTACCGGATTTGCTTCGCCGAATGGACCCAGGTGATTGAGTTCCTCAACAGCACGGCGTGTGACTTCAGAAAGCAGGACTTCCGCATCGACCTGCAGAGCCGAATCGGAATCCTGTTCTCCCCGATGCGTCGATGTCCAGTTTGCCAGAGCTGTTCGGAATTCGTTGATCCGTCCTGCATCAATTCGAACACCTGCGGCCGCTTTATGACCTCCAAACCCGATTAGGCACTCCTGACAGGCAGCGATACCGGAATACAGATCAAATCCAGCCCACGATCGAGCACTTCCCTGTCCCGTTCCGTCTTCCCGCAGAGCAATCAAGACCGTTGGTTTTTCATAGCGTTCCGCAACCCGACTGGCAACGATGCCAATGACACCGGGATGCCATCCATGATCGGCAAGGACCAGTGTGGGATGTTTTTCCCATTCGGATTGCTGATCCACCATCTCTCTGGCAGCTTTGAAGATCCGACGTTCCACCGTCTTTCGGTTGTTGTTCAACTGGTCTACGTAATCCGCCAGGGAGGAGGCACGTTCCGGATCTGATGTTGTCAGCAACTCGACGGCCAGTCGGGCCTGACCGAGTCGACCTGCGGCATTGAGCCGAGGTGCCAGACCGAAGCCGATATCTTCAGCAGTCAGTTGCGGTTTCTCATCCAGTTTCGAGACCTTCATCAGTGCCTGGAGTCCCAATGACGCATTTTCTTTTATCGTGCTAAGACCGTAGCGCACGATCACGCGATTTTCCTGCAGCAGCGGTACCACGTCAGCCACAGTTCCGATCGCAGTCAGTCCAACAGCTGACTTGAGAAATTCTTTCATACGCGGACTGGCTTTGCGTCCGTCGCCGAGTCGCTGACAAACGGCCCATGCCAGTTTAAATGCGACGCCGACCCCACAAAGATCGCCAAAAGGGTAATCTGTTTGCGGCAGCCGTGGATGAACCAGACATGAAGCCAATGGAAGTTCCGGGCCGATTGTGTGGTGATCGGTGATAATTAGTTCCAGACCCAGTTCCTGAGCCAGAGCGGCTTCTTTCGGACTGGCAATCCCGCAGTCCACAGAAATCAGTAAACGCTCTGCATCTTCTTCATGCAGCTGACGAATTGCCCCGGCATTGAGTCCGTATCCTTCTTCAATACGGCAGGGAATATAGTAATCGACTGTCGCCCCGGCTAAAGAGAGACAGTGCCACAATACACTGGTGGCAGTCACTCCGTCGACATCGTAGTCACCGTAGATTGTGATTCGACGCTGGTCGGCGATTGCTGATAAAATGCGATCCGCAGCCTGACTGACTCCTGGTAACCGGCACGGATCGAGGAGGTCTGCCAGACGTGCACTGAGAAAGTCACGCGCGACTTCCGCTGACTGGTATCCACGAGCGATCAATACCTGAGCGACAAGCGGAGACAGACGGAGTTGCTGTGAGAGCTTAGTGATGGCAGCCGATTGATGTGGCTGGAACAACCACGGACGGGGCATTTTTAAATCCTTGGTTTCCGTCGGTGCCGGCTGAAGCAACCGTCATTCAGTCGCGCCGATGGTCTGCGGATTACACAGATCGCTGCCGGAGATGTCAATTCCCGGCAATGTGCGGCTTTGCAGCAGATGTTTCGAATCACTGCTGCCGGCAATCACGTCCTGAAGACGAGATTACCGGCAGCGGTTTTATCGGAATCAACGTATCCGATGAGCGAGCGGATGTCCGGCATCTGCGACCGGAGCCTTCATGTCCATGAATCAAACCGTTGCGATCAAATCCATCGAGCCGGGGGCCGCAGTCCCGGCGGTCGCACTGATACGATGTTTAATCAACAGGTGTGCTGTAAGAGGTGACCACATGCGGGATTTCTGAGTGCGTCCAATGACAAAAACAATAGTATTCAAATTCCTTCACGAAAACTAAAGTTATCAATTCGAATCAGTGGCAGTAACCCGCTGGCGCCACGTCCCCGTGGCAGTGTAAAGCTGTAAGCAGCTACAACTCCCGAATTTTTTTCTGCGATGTAGAGGGCGCCTCGGGCCGGTTGATTACCCTGGCCATTCAGTTGAGTCGCCCCGGATACAATGCAGTACTCAGGAGTTGTTTGCCCGAGATTGGACTGAAAATCTGCGGCAACATCATGCACGTACTGGTGAGTAAACGTTCCGGTTTGATTGTTCAGCCGCCCACCCCGAAGGATACCCGTCAGATGATCAAGGATAAATACGGCTTCTGTGTCGGCCATTCCTTCGACAGGTACGGTGACCATTGAAAACTTATCAGCGCTGTTCGCGGTGGCTCCAGTAACAGGTTGCTGCGGCAACAGTTGGACTGCAAATGCTCCGACCGCAATTCCGAACACCAGAGTCATCCAAAGGTTACTGCCGGTCTTACTCATCTTGAATCCTTCAGGAGAAATATCGATCCGGCCAAGTGAGAATTAGACGATCTATCCCGCCGGATCGGTTCTGATATTGTACGGATGTGTGATTTCCGGTGCCAGACGGGTGAGCTGACAGGTTGAGAGGAATCGGCACGCCATTCTGTGTGTCCACACAGTACAAGCGGCTAGGACACCGAACTGTGTTCCCGACGCGGGGGTACGAAGCTGTTTCTGACCCATATTTCAGTAAAGAACGTCGCGTCCGCAGGGCTTGTGTCTCAGCAACAGCTGTCAAACGTCAGCAAATTTGGTCAATCTCGAAGTCCGGCTTGTGAGTTGCGTTCAAATGATCAGACTGTTGAGCAGGTGTCGTATAACATCATCCGATCAAATGATATTTTGACTTCCGGACCCTCTGTGTCCTTCAGAGCTCATCAGAACGAAATAATTCAAAAATGCTGTCGTAATTCCGCGGGACCGGGTGAATTGCGACCATATCAACGAAATTCGCCGAAAACGATTCGTGACACAAAACACAAAAAGCTCAACTTCTTCCACCCCGGCAACCGGACAGTCTGTCTGGACATCGATTCGTGACGCTGCGCTTCGCCATGTGAAAAACGAGCCGTTGCTGGCCGATTATCTGCATACGTCTGTTCTGAATCACCAGCAGTTTTCCGATGCCGTCAGTTTTCATCTTGCCGGAAAACTACATTCGCAGACACTGTCCGGCACACAGTTTCGTGAGATTACGGAAGGTGCAGTGAATTCAGATCCTTCCATCATGGAATCGATTCAGGCAGATATTTTGGCCGTGCGTGAACGAGACCCGGCTGTCGACTGCTGTCTGGTTCCGCTACTGTATCTTAAAGGGGTTCATGCCCTGGCTTCCCACAGAATTGCTCACTGGCTGTGGATGGACGGTCGGACATTGCTGGCAATCCACCTGCAAAATCGAATTTCCGAGATTTTCGGCGTCGATATCCATCCTGCTGCGCGAATTGGCAGAGGAATTCTGATGGACCATGGCACTTCGGTAGTCATTGGAGAAACAGCCGTTGTCGGTGACGACGTATCCATGCTGCATGAAGTAACATTGGGGGGTACAGGGAAGGCTTCAGGAGATCGCCACCCTAAAGTTCGGCGCGGGGTTCTGATTGGGGCGGGAGCCAAAATTCTTGGCAATGTCGAAGTCGGAGAAGGCGCTAAAATCGGGGCCGGCAGCGTGGTTCTGACCGATGTGCCGCCGCATTCCACGTTTGCCGGTGTTCCAGCTGAAGCTGTCGGACGTCCTGATACGGATCAGCCGTCACTTTACATGAACCACGGCATCGACATTTAATTTTTATTCCGATTAAGTATCCGCGTGGTACCCAATACTACCTCGCTTCCGACTGATTCATTATTCATGTCCGCGGATCTTTTGACATCTCCACGCTGGAAACCTGAACATCTTGGGTTGCCTGTTCCCGACGATCGTGATGCTGTTTCTGCATGCCTTCCGCAGTGGGATCACAACATTGCCTATGAAGAGAACGATCCTCTGGTTGTCAAACAGCTCCAGGCAGCCTATCCCCGGTTTTGCATTCATCCGGATGTTGCGGAACTTTGTCATGAACTGTTTCCTCAGCGGTCGGGCCTGCCATTTGCCACATCGGCGGCTGCCGGTCGTGCTGTCGAGTATGTGCAACATGCCGGCGGCAGGTCAGCTGTTGTACAGCCGATTGCCGGTCAACCCTGTGCGGGAGTGGCGATTGACGATGATGAACTGCCTTTGCTCCGACAATACTGGCAACATGCCGGAGAAATAGTGTCGTCGCGTATGGCCCGGGCAATTCTCGCGGAGACACCGGTTGAGGTCACGCAAAATGATTCACGATTAACGGTAAGACAACGAGTTGCTGAACTTCATCAGACGTCAGCGGACAACGTTTATCTGTATCCTTCCGGTATGGCGGCCGTAGCCGGTGTCTGGCGTGCAATTGTTCGACTGTCGTCGGGAAGACCAACATGCCAGTTTGGTTTTCCTTATGTGGATACTCTTAAGATTCAGCAGCGGTTTCCGGAAGCGTCTCACGAATTTCTGCCAGTAGGATCTTCGGGTGATGAGGAAACACTCACCAGGATGTTTCCTGAGCGAAAATTTGCAGCAGTGTTGTGTGAAACTCCCACGAATCCGTTACTGGTGACACCTGATCTTTCATACCTCCGGGAAATCACCGCACGTCATGGTTCTTTGCTGGTAGTCGACGATACGCTGCGGGCCTGCTGCCCGCAGACGATATTGCCATCCTGTGATGCGGTGGTCACCAGTCTGACCAAATACTTCAGTGGTTATGGCAATGTTCTGGCAGGTGCGCTTGTGCTAAATTCTGAGTCGGTGGCGCACGAGATACTCCGCTCTTCGCTGGATGCCGAGTTTGAGGAATCGCTTAGCGATCTCGACACTGAGATTCTTGAGCTGAATTCCCGCGATCTTGCAGGACGTACGGCACAGTGTGTCCGGAATGCTCAGGTGCTGTCGGATCGATTGCGGCAGCATCCGGCGGTTGCTCAGGTGTTTTTTCCGGAATACAGCGGTGACAGTGATACCAGCTGTGGGGCTTTGTTTTCAGTTCTGCTGAAAAACGCGGCGAACACAACCCCCGGTGTGTTTGACCAGCTTCAGGTCTCAAAAGGTCCCAATCTTGGGACCAGATTTTCACTTTGCTGTCCATACACGATTCTAGCTCACTACAGAGAACTGGATTTTGCCGAACGTTGCGGTGTCTCGCGATGGTTATTGAGATTCAGTGTCGGAATCGAACCTGTGGAGGACCTTTGGCATCGTTTTGTCAACGCTTTGGAAACAGTCAGGACAATTCAATGATCCGTTCAGCAATTGGCCATACATGGACCATGGTTACCATGCTGTGCTGGGTAATTTGTGAAAATCAGTTGCCCGCAGATGAAGTCTCAGTACTTGATGCTCATTGGAAAGGTGGCGACGCCAATCCATTGTTCACTGGCCGACACAACAAATGGGATGCATTGATTCGGGAACGTGGCTGGGTCATGAAAGACGGTGACACATGGAAATTATGGTACACCGGATACAACAAATCGCGTGAACCAGTGACGATGAAGCTGGGATACGCGACGTCCACGGACGGGGTTACATGGGAACGCTGGTCGGAGGAACCGATTTATGATGATGCGTGGGTAGAAGATATGATGATCGTCAAACGGGACGGTCGGTATTTCATGTTTGCCGAAGGAGCAGGTGATCAGCCGCAGTTACTTGAGTCCGTGGACGGGATTCAGTGGGTCCGCACCGGAACACTGGATGTACGTCGGACGAACGGCCGGCCAATCAGTCCGGGACCACACGGGACGCCGACCGTATTCGTAAAAGATGACATCTGGCATCTGTTTTATGAACGGTATGATTCCGGAATATGGCTGGCGACGTCGACAGACAGAAAGGTGTGGACGAATGTTTCGGACGAACCGCTGATCATTCCCGGACCGGACGACTACGATGCACTCATGATTGCCATGAATCAAATCGTCCGAATCGGTGACCGTTTTTGTGCAGTGATGCATGGCACCGGCACACCACAAAAGCCGCGACAGTGGTGTACGTATTTAGTGGAGTCCACTGATCTGAGAAACTGGACCAAGTTGAAACGCGGTCCCTTACTGCCGATTGAGCAAAACAAGTCCAGCGGTATTCTCATTCATGACGGAGAAAACTGGAGACTGTATACGATGCACGCCCGCGTGGATGTTTGGTTTTCCGCAGATTGACGCATTGCATTTATTTTCTCCTGCCTGCGATTCTGCAGGGACTGAAACAAATTTGAGTGCGTTCAACCGTTTTGAAGGCTCGAACATCAATGCAGTATTAGTTAGACCGTTGGGGCCGCCATCGCTGCCCGTCGACGGACTAACGTCGTTTTCGTCGCCCGCACGGATTAACAGTGTTGCTCAACCATGGTGGTTGCCGGTGCCAGGTGTTGCCGAAGAAACTGCAGGATACGCTGCTCATACTCATTACCGGCGAAATCCTGAAGATCCTCGTGATGAGCACCATCAACCATCCACAGTTGCTTCGGTTCGACAGCAGCTTCAAACATGATTTTGGTGTCATTTGCGGTTGTGTGGGCATCGTCAGTGCCGGACATGATGAAGACCGGACATCCGATGTTTTTCAGATGAGCAATCGGACGCATTTCAGACACTGAGATGCCCATTCTTGGTTTCATCTGCATCAGCAAAAGCTGAGTCGGGAGTGCCGCGAAGGCACCAAGTTTGACTCGGACGCGATTTCGTACAGCGGTTGCGATATCCGGATAGACCGATTCCAGGACAACGGCGTCCATGTCCAGAGGGGATGCCAGCAGAGTTGCTGCGCCACCCATCGAAAAACCGATGACGCCAATCGGTTCATTTGGATGCACAGTTTTAGCGAAGTCGATGGCGGCCTTCGCGTCATGGCTTTCGAGATATCCGATCGTCACCCGGTTGCCGGGACTTTCTCCGTGACTCTGAAAATCGATCATGATCACAGAGTACCCCTCTGTGTACAGAAGTCTCGCTCGATTCAACATTGACAGACGTGATCCGCGGTACGGATGCAGTAGCACAATGACTCCACGGCGGTCCACAGATCGGATATGCCATCCGGTAATCGAGTGACCGGACCGGCTGTCGAGTGTGATGTTTGTTGCAGGAAGATCTGCCGGCGGATCACCGACCTTGACCGGATGTGCGGCCACCAGAGATCCGGCGATCACCCAGATCATCACCAGACCAAGCACCAGCAGCATCACAGTGACAATCAGGAAATAATACATTTGTCTGGATTCGTCATTTTTCGATATTGCATAGACATGCTGCCCGCAGAATTTGTGTCTCACTTGATTTGGTCAGGAGGCATCGATGGAAACCTCATCCCGCAGTGCCAGCCGTGGGGCGTCCCGGCGAACGGGCGGGTGACTGCTGACGTTACTGCCGGACGTGTAACACTCGTGCCTGCCTGGCCACATATTCTCTTTCTCTATACGGAAATCAGTCAATGATTGTTTGCTGTACCCGATTTAAAGGCTATCGGATGTCTCGGTCACAGTCGGGGTTCACCGCGTGTTTTTAATCGGTTTGAGAAATGATTTAGATTCGGTAAGAGAACCTGTGTTCTACAGTTATTCTGATTGAGATTGAGCCGGTTTTCGAACGTCGGTTGCGGTGTGGCTGTATCGTTGAGTTGGCATATTGACATAACACTGTCCGAATGTTGAACGATCGATCGGCGAATTCACTGAAAGACTGATTCGAACATTCGTAAAAAGACTCATCTGACGCAGCCGAAGTATTTCCGAAAAATTTTAGAGGGACTGTTTGACGTGTGATGCACATGAGGCAGTGCAAACTGTCCACCTGGCAAAACCAATTCAGACTGTCCGGCCGGGTTTCAGGAGTACCTTCAGAAAAAATGCGCGAAATCTTCCGCTTACAATTGCTGACCCCGGTAAGCCGGAAAGCTGCCTGTACGTTTTAAGATCCTGCAACAGCCGTGATTCGGCTGTTTTGAAATCCAACTACGGTGGCAATGGAAAAATTCCCAGTGACTCCAGTATGAAATTGTACTTGAGCGTTTCAAAGTGCTGGTCATGAATTCCGTGACGGGCGCGCGGATACACCATCAGGTCGAATGTCCTGTTTGCGTTCTGCAGCGCTTGAACCAGCTGAAACGTGTTGGCCGGATGGACATTGTCGTCCTGAAGTCCGTGAGCCAGCAGCAAACGGCCATGCAGATTCCCTGCAGCCGCCACAACGGACGATCTCCGGTATCCGTGCGGGTTTTCCTGAGGGGTTCCCATATACCGTTCCGTGTAGATGGTATCATAGTTGGCCCAGTTCGTGACTGGAGATCCGGCAATGCCCGCTGTCAGACAATTGCTGTGCGTCATCACGTAACTTGTCAGGAATCCACCGTAACTGTGTCCGCTCATGCCGATCCGATTTTGGTCGGCCCATGATTGTGTCGCGAGCCACTCACAGACCGATTCCACGTCGCGGGTTTCTTCAACGCCCAGTTGTCCATATGCCTTCCATGCACCGGCGGCCCCGTGCCCCCCTGCGGTTCTTGGATCAAACCGAATCACGACGATACCGTGACCGGCCAGCAGGTGGTCGTCCAGCCGGGCATGCCAGGTATCTGAGACCTGCGGGCTGCGCGGACCACCATAAATCCTGATCCAGACCGGGTGTGCTCGTGATTTATTAAAATCCGGAGGGGAGACGACGATCGCAGCTGCGCTCGTTTGATCAGCGAGCGGTACATCCTCAATTCCCACGTTTCCGAATTCAAATTCAGTCCATTCATCGGGCGGTGTGGCACGATGGATTTGTCGGACAACGTGACCTGCTGAATTGCGCAACACGACAGATCTGCGCTGGCTGTGGCTGCTCCAGGAATCGATCAGCAGGCTTCCGGACGGGTTCACCGATACAGTATGGTGACCTGGTTCCTGTGACAAACGCAGGAGGGATCCTCCGTCCAGATCGACGCGGTACAGATCATCGGCGATCGGTGAACGTCGGGTTCCGGTCACGATGACTTGATTTTTGGACTCGTTGACGGCATGAATTCCGGTGACGTCCCACGGACCGGATGTGAGTGGTTGCCGAGTCGCTGCATCAGCCGAAATACGTTCGATATGTCTCCAGCCTGAACGCTCGCTCAGCATCAGGAAACTGTGGTCACTCAAAAAGTGGAGATCTCCCGGTTGCTCGACCCAGCCGGAAGTTTGTTCCCGCAGCAGTGTATTACTTGAACCGGTGCTCGTGGATGTCCGAACAAGGTCCAGCCACGTCTGACGGCGATTCTGGACGTACCAGTAAACGTGGCTGCTGTCGGGATACCAACCGAAGTGAGTGATCAGAGTCGAACTGTCATGAAGTGGAGATTTTACCCAGGAAACAGAACCACCATTGACGGAAACGATTCCCAGACGCACCATCGGGTTGCATTGCCCCGCCACCGGAAAATGTTCTGTTTCGATATTTTGTACCGGATTGGTGTGATCAATGATGGAGAAGTTCGGGACACTCGTATCATCGAACTGCTGAAAAAGCAGAGACTGACCATCCGGGCTGAACCGGAATGCTTTCCATGTCCGTTTCAGAATTTCTTCGAAATAGACCCAGTCCGCTTTACCGTTTCGGATATCGGGTCCTGAGTCCTGAGTCAGCCGCAGTACATTTCCGGTTTCGAAGTTGGCGGACCACAGGTCGTTCCCCGACACAAAAGCGCAGGCGTTCCCGACAGGACTGAGTGTCAGAAGTTCGATCTGCTTCGGAAGTCCATTCACGATGCGAATGTGTTCGCCATCAAGTCCGGCCAGAGTCAGTCTGCGATCGGTTTGCAAAACGCATATTCGTCGCGCCGCATCGTGCAGAGTCCAGTTTCCATCGGCGATTTCATCAGCGTCCTCATCAGGAATCCCGCCTGCCAGCAGTTGCTGCCGGAGCCGTTTTGCATCATACAAAGGTGCTGCTTTTCCCGTAACGGCATTGACTTTTTCCCAAACTGTCTCCAACCGCAGCAGAGTCATCGTGTCCAGCCAAACGAAATCGCGAGGAGCCGGGTCTCGAATGACGATCCGGTCGAGTCCGTAAACATTGTTCCAGGTGATTGGTTTTCGATCACTGGCAGATGCGGTGTGACCATTGAGCAGGATCAGAACGGTCAGCACGACCACACCAGGTTGTGAATTCAGGTGGATTCGTTTCACTTTATTAATTTCCGGGTGGCAGGGGCGTCTGTACCACGTTTGTAACATTCCGGACCGGGTGACCTCTTTCGCATGTTTATACAGGTTCCACCAGGACAGTTGGGTGAGTAGACGTATTACTATTCGGTTCATGTGGCTGTGAAAACGGTTGAGGGACAGGCACTCGAAAGTCAATTCTCGCACGAATCAGAGTCTTGTATTCGATTGCCGACGCCACAACAATTTCCTGTGTTCTGAATGTATGCTGTGACAACTCTCCACCCCCGGTACTGTTCAACAGGTCGATTTCTGTATGAAAAACCAGATCATTGTGTTTTGCTGTTTGTCGACCACTGTGCTTGCGTCCGACGTGATTCCGGGGGTTGTGCTGGAGCAGCCTGATTCCGGGCGATTCGTGAAGACGGATCAGGGGTTCATGTTGCCATATGAAATGACAATTCCTGGTACGGATGTTGTCTTTGCTCTGGAACCGATTCCTGGCGGTGAAATCACGGTAGGATCGGATCAGCGTAAATACCGTGTCGAGCCGTTCTGGATGGGGCGATTCGAAGTAACATGGGCTGAATATAAACAATTCATGGGGCTGTACCATGTGTTTAAGCAGTTTCAGATCAATCGCCGGCGAACGGTGAATGATGATAATGAAGTCGATGCCGTTACGGCTCCAACACCACTTTACGAACCAACATACACGTTTGAATTTGGTGAAGACCCGCATCAGCCGGCTGTTACGGTCACACAGTACGCCGCAAGACAGTACACCAAATGGTTGTCCGCAATTACGGGACTGCAGTACCGACTGCCGTCGGAGGCCGAATGGGAACATGCCTGCCGGGCCGGTGCAACGACAGCCTACCATTTCGGAAAGTCTGCCGACGATCTGTCAGACTATGGCTGGTTCGTGGGGGTGTCAGATCAGAAGGGAGCTCAGATCGTCGGTCAAAAGAAGCCAAATCCATGGGGGTTATATGACATGCACGGCAATGCAGCCGAGTGGGTGCTGGACGGTCCAGACGGATCCTCTGTTGCAGAGGCCGGTCAGATTCTGGACGCCTCGACGGAATGGGTGCGGACACAGATGCCGGATCACCGCAAAGTCTGCGGCGGAAGCTGGGAACTGCCCGCAGCTGACTGCACCTGTGCGTCCCGTTTGCTGTCGGTTCATACAGACTGGAAGTTTACGGATCCGAATATTCCTAAGAGTCCCTGGTGGTTCACCGATGATCCGGCCCGCGGTGTTGGGTTTCGAATCATTCGCGCCCTGAAGTCGGTCAACCGGGAGCAAATGGAGGAGTACTGGAAGATCGACAATGAATCGATCAGCTGGGATGTGTTTGATCGAATTGACGAAGGGCGAGGTGTCAAAGGGCTTGTCGATCGGGATCTTCCACAGGCCATCAAAGATCTGACTGACGGGCAATAGTGAGAATATCGCTGCGCCTGTGTTGTTGTTGCTCCGAATGTGCGTGTTTTTATCGCAGTTGAACCAAGCGAAAATTTGAAAAGGCGATTGTCGCGAAATGGAAGACCTTGCCCGCTATCAAAAGCAAATGTTGTTTTCCGGAATTCAGGAGACCGGACAGATGCAGCTGCGAAACAGTCAGGTTCTCCAGGTTGGCTGCGGTGCTCTCGGATGTGTTGTGGCAGATCATTTGGTTCGGGCAGGCATCGGATTATTGCGGATTGTCGATCGCGACTTTGTGGAGCTCAGCAATTTACAACGCCAGAGTCTCTTCACTGAACAGGATGTGACGGACCATCTGCCTAAAGCGATCGTTGCAGAGCGTCGTTTGAAGCAGGTGAATTCGAATGTACAGATCCACGCGCATGTGGCGGACGTCGACTATCAAAATATTCGCTCATTTACGGAGGGCGTTGATCTGATCATCGACGGTACCGATAATTTTGAGATCCGTTATCTGATCAATGATGCTTCACTGGAGTTCGAAGTTCCTTGGATCTATACAGGCTGCACAGGCAGTACGGGACAGGTGATGCCCGTTTTTCCTGGGCGATCGGGTTGCCTGAGATGCCTGATTCCTGACCCTCCACCACCTGGTTCCACTGAGACATGTGATACGGCCGGTGTCCTGGGTCCGGCAATCGGTATGACTGCCTCACTCGAATCGGCGATTGCCCTGCGGATTCTCAGCGGCCACTCCGAAGACGTTCCCTTACAGCTCAGTATAGTGGATGCCTGGAACGGGTCTGTGAGAGCGATGGATGTGTCGGCGCTGCGCGATCAGCAAGACTGTCCCGCCTGCGACCGTGGTGAACGGGCATTTCTTAGTGGATCGACTGCTTCCGGATCCACGGTCCTGTGTGGAAGGAATGCGGTTCAGGTTTCACCGTCTTCGAAATTGAGTATTTCCCTGGAAGAACTGTCACATCGACTGGAATCAGCCGGTGTGGTGACGTCCAATTCATTTCTGGTACGCGTCGTTCTGGAAGAGTCGGGTATGGAAGTCACGGTATTTCCGGATGGTCGGGCCATCATTCGCGGGACCGAAGATTCTTCGGCGGCTCGAGCAGTTTATTCGCGTTACATTGGGGTATAGGTTGCGGTTGGACGGACAGAGCTTTTACAACTAGTCCGGGTTTATTTACAGCCTTCATCCGGTTAACTGAAATATGTCAACGGTTCGTCTGACCGCTTCTGTTCGGCAGTATCTGGAGCTGATTCGCTTCAGTCATACGGTCTTTGCGCTGCCGTTTGCGCTGCTGGCAGCCGTGTTGGCCTGGCAAACAGATGGCCGTTCGTTTCAGTGGAACGATCTTGCTGGAATACTGTTGTGCATGGTCTTTGCCCGGTCCGCAGCAATGGCCTTTAATCGGCTGGTCGACCGCGATGTTGACGCGCTGAACCCCCGTACGGCACAGCGACACCTTCCTGCAGGTCTTATCAGCGTTCGTGCCGTCATACTGTTTACTGCGCTGACCGGTGCAGGTTTCATTGCGTCGACACTTTTGTTCCTGCCCAACCGTCTACCGATCGGACTTTCAGGGCCGGTGCTCCTGTTCCTGTTTGGCTATTCCTTTGCCAAACGCTGGACCAACTGGTGCCACTACTGGTTATCAGCAGCATTGATGTTGTCACCGATCGCAACCTGGATTGCACTGACCGGTACTGTTGATCGAACGCCGCTGCTGCTGGCTTCGATGATTTTCTTTTGGGTGGGTGGGTTCGACATTATCTACGCCTGTCAGGATGCTGATATCGATCGAACTCAAAAGCTGTTCAGTCTTCCCTCTCGACTTGGCATCGGGCGTGCTCTCTACGTGGCATTTCTCAGCCATGTCGCGGCAATGATCAGTTTGTTTGCCTTATGGTGGTTCACGGATCTGGGAACACTGTTTCTTGTCGGAATTGTGGTTCTGAGCGTTGTTATGCTGTATCAGCATACGCTGGTGAGTCCCGGTGATCTTGATCGGGTTAATACCGCATTCTTTGGTGTGAATGCGATCGTGAGCTTCGGTATTCTGGTCCTGGGTTGCCTGGACGTCTGGCTGCGTCACGAGTAAATAAATTTTCAATGGCGCATTTAAGTTCTACCTGGATCGTCAGCCAACATGTCGACAATTGCTGCGTCAAAACTTGACTCCATCACCGACAGAATCAAACAGGGCGAGCGTTTGACGTTTGATGATGGTCTCTATCTGGAAAAAGAAGCCGACCTTCACGCGCTGGGGCGACTGGCAAATCTGGTACGTCAAAAAAAGAACGGCAATGTCGCCTGGTACAATACCAACATTCATCTCAATCCAACCAATGTCTGTGTCTATCGATGTCGATTCTGTGCGTTTCGGGCAGATCTGAAAGATGAAAAGGCATATACCTTTTCTGATGAAATGCTGCGTGAACGCATTCTGGAGGGACAGGCCAGCGGCGCGACGGAAATACATGTTGTCGGCGGTCTGCACCATCGGAAGAAATTCGACTGGTATGTGAATGTGATTCACACGCTTCATCAGACATGTCCGGAAATCCACATCAAGGCCTGGACTCCTGTTGAAATCCACTGGTTCAGCTTTATTACGAAGAAGCCCGTCGAATGGATTCTGGAGCAAATGATTGATGCGGGGCTGGGCAGTATGCCGGGCGGCGGTGCGGAAATCTTTGATCCGGAGGTACGCAGTCAGATCTGCGAACATAAAGCGGATTCGAGCGTGTGGTTTGACGTGCATCGTGCGGCCCACCAGCTGGGGTTAAGGTCCAACGCCACGATGCTGTATGGCCATGTTGAAGATACGTCACACCGCATTGATCATTTGTTACGTCTGCGTGAACTGCAGGACGAAACCGGCGGATTCCAGACATATATTCCGCTGGCATTCCATCCTGAAAATACCGAACTGGATCATATCCAAAAACCGGATGCCCTGTTTGATCTGCGGATGGTAGCCGTTGCGCGTCTCATGCTCGACAATTTTGACCATGTGAAGGCGTACTGGATTATGATGGGGGAGCAGACTGCTCAGCTGGCTCTGAGCTACGGAGCCGACGATCTTGACGGTACAGTGGTGCACGAACTGATCTACCACGATGCAGGAGCAGAAACGCCGGAGGGGAAAACAGTGGAGCAGCTTCATCATCTCATCCGAGAGGCCGGTTGTGAACCGGTTGAGCGGGACACGCTGTATCGCAGAGTGATTCGAGACGGACGGAACTGGTCTGTTGCTTCCGTACAATAAGCTGCATTGCAAAAGGCAATAGTCAGAATCCTGTCAAAACGAGGGAACACATCGCAGGATCGGAAATGACCAATGCATTATGACGACCCGTCGTCGCCGAAGGCGGGTTCCGCGGTCACACAATCGATCGAAAAGACGAGTGATCGTCAGAGGCCTGGGAGGGTTGTTGGCTGGTGCGATGGCTTCCGAATTGAATCGTTTCACCGGAAACTCAATCTGTGAGTTACTCAATGGTACCGCGGCGCGCTCAGCAGGTACGTACTGTGCAACGGGGTCAGGGGGGCAGACGGGTACGTGATCAGACCGGCAGCGGCATCATTTGACAGGACAACACAGCTGAAATCGTATCCGGTCGATAATTTGCGGTTTGCTACAGAACTCCGTATGGGAATAACAGTGTTGGCACAGCCACGGTTTTAGACCGGGACCCTGTGCAAAATACATCCTGACGCGATTACACGGAATAACTGTGGTGCTGACAGAGAGCATATCGAAAGCTTCTGCAGCCGGAGAGGGCTCCAAATGAGCCGTCATCGTTCGCATTGATCGCCCGATGTGGAATCGATGATCGCAGGCGGTTACCTTTCCACAGGTCCGTCTGCGTCTATGGATGCGGTGTACAGTTCCCGCCAGCGAGTGGAACCGTCATTCGGTACGAGGCGGGAGTGGGCACCTTTTTCGTAAAACGGGATCAGTCCTTTGTTGGCCGCGTTGAGCAGGAAATTGACTTCTTTGCCACTCGCAGTGAACATTCGCCGACCGTTGGCCCACGTTGTTTCCACAAGTCGTTCCGTCAGAGGACGTTCCGCAGGTTTTGGCACTCGCAGTTTGGCAACCTGGTCACGATCAATTTCATAACCAAGACCAGGACGATCGGGAACGGGTGAGTGGCCGTCTTTAAGCACGATAGGTTCGGTCAGCAGGTCGTGCTTAAAGAGCTGGTGGCAATTGACGGCCGGCCAGACTGCCTCTTTCAGCACACCGCCAAAATGCAGCGAGTGTGCTGCTGTCAGGCCCGCTCCGACAAGCTGCAGCCAAAACGGCATTCCGACCTGTTCACAAAAACGCCCTGTGCCAACCACTCCCGTGGCTCCACCACCTACGACAAAGCCATCGCAGCAACCCGACTGAACGACAGTCTTTGGCCGCGGACTGCCGAAGTGCATGGCAATGTTGACAGGTGTTGCATCTGCAATCCTTCGGTTTCCTTCCACGTCACCCTGTGGAATAGGAGTTTCGAAAATATCAACTTGAGGGTATGCCTCCATTTTTTTAAGGATTGGTATTGCCTGTTCTGCGGTTCGCAGACTGCTGTTGAAGTCCATGTCGATTTTGAACTCGGGAGGAACCACACTCGTTGCGGCGTCCAGCTGTTCGAAAAGATCAAACCACGGACGTCCTTTGGTTTTGTACGACATGTAACCAAGACGCAGGGCTTCAGCACAGTCCAGTGCCATGTCAGCAGCGGATGTATCAATATTCCACCATGACAGTGGTGTCGTGTTGTGGACCTTTGGGCCCAGCAGTGAGTGAACCGGGACTCCGGCGGTGCGTCCCACGGCGTCGAACAGCGCCATTTGCAGGCCGGCGCCCATTCCATCATCCCACATCAGATCAACGGCATTTCGACCGACTGCGTCGTTAACAGCATCATCTGATGTAGCGTTCCATGTGTAGAACAACATGGTTTCGCCGCTTCCGGTGACACCGGAACGCAGTGTCACATCGCAAATTTCGATATAACGCCAGTGTGGTAACTCACGACTCATCGCACGATAAGGGACTGGCCGGTATTCCAGACGCACAGTGGAACGCTCAATACTGACGACCTCAAAATGTTTTGCACTCGCAACAGTGCCTTCGGCCTGCAGAACAGAATGACTGTATCCTGCCAGTCCGAAATACGCGGATTGTTTAAGGAACTGTCGACGGTTGAATGACATAGTAATCCTCAGAAGAATACGACCGTAAAGGCGGTCAGTAATGCTGTTCACCAGCATAGTCACTCTTTGAGGAAAGCACGAGCATCCCTGAGGTATTGAGGGAAGTGGTTTCTACTTTCTCTCCCGATGAGCAGCAGTATGATTACAGGGAAAGGCTGAGCCGGTTAAACCGTTCGATGGTATGGTGAGCCTTACTGTTGCTGCTGCCAGGTCCGTGTGCCGGCGTGCAGACACACCACCAACTCGAGAGAAACGCGGGTTCGGTTGCGGGGAATGTCTTAACGAGTCCTGTGACTGGAACCGGCGTCAGTTGTTTCTGTGTCGCGGGGAGTCAGGAAGACACGAACACAATCAGCGTTACGCCGGAGTTGTCATTCGGTGTGGTAGCCTCGCCACATCCAGACAAGCGTGTCGGCCAGCGTGTGTTCGAAAACACGGCGATCGCAGTGGCGGGAGTTGCGGCTGAACACGTAGCGATAATCATAGCCTCTGGCTTTGAGTGCGTCCGCGGTGCGCTGGTTTGCCATCACCCAGTTGTGATAAGTGTTTTCGGGATCGGTTGCACGAAGGTCATGTTCTGCAACATGTGTAAAGATCCGAAGCGGTTTTTTCTCACTCGTTTCAATGAGCTTCATTCCGGAATGATATTCCCACGCTCCCAGAGGGTATGTGGCTTCTTCGGGGGCATCATCGTCCTGCTGATCCACGAATGTTCCGGAGTATGTGATCAAACGACGAAACAGATCGGGGCGGAACCAGCCCATTGTGAGCGTGGCTGCTCCGCCGGAACTGCACCCCATGGCTGCCCGGCCCCAGGGATTATCAGTAAATGCGATCTTCGGATAGACGGCCCTGATTTCCGCGTTGTTCAGCACGGCTGGCAGTACCTCGTCATTGATGAATCTGGCAAAACGATCGGACATTGTGTCGTATTCCAGTCCGCGTTGACTGCCTTTGCTGTCGTCACCTCCGTTTTGCACGGAAATCGTAATGAATGCGGGCAGTCTGCGTTTTGGATTCTTCGAGATCGTCAAATTGTCCAGGGCATGCTGTACCAGATCGAGACGGTTCGGACCGTCATGCATCACAAGAATGGGTGCTTCCGTACCGTCCTGATACGCAGCAGGGACATAGACGAAAATCTTTCTCGCCACCCGCACGGGCTTCGTGGTGTCCAGCGTCGTGTCGTCTCCGCGAAAGATATTGCTTTCGGCCAGCGGCATCAAAAACTCAAAACTCTTTCCTTTAGGATTTCCGCAGTCTGCCAGATCAGGATCGATCTGATAATCAGGACCGACGATCAGATTCCCGTTGCCCTCAGTACCTGGATTCTCAGAGTAATCGTTGGCAAAGGTGACGCACGAAAAAATGAGACAGACGGTCACAACTCTTGAGATGAACGACAGGACGCTGCCGTCGATCTGAGGAATTCGAAGGATTACCAATGGACATGTCCTCAATCAGGCAAGAATTTCTCTGACAACTCTGGCTTCATCGTTTTCCACCAGCCGCACCTCGCGGGGGCCGACACGGAACCTGAGATCCTGGTGTTTGAGCCCAAACTGGTGGAGCACAGTTGTCAGCCAGTCGTAATGATGAACGATTCCTTCCACAGCGTAGTGGGAGAATTCATCCGTTGCGCCATGGATATGGCCCTGTTTGAAACCACCGCCGGCGACCCACTGACTAAAACCGTATGTGTTGTGATCACGCCCCACAGTGCTGCGTTTGCTCAGTCCGTCCCGGAACTGAATAAGCGGCAAACGTCCCATTTCACCACCCCAGTGGACAATGGTGCTATCCAGCAGACCTCGTTGTTTCAGGTCGCGTACGAGCGCTGCTGCCGGTTTATCGACTTCGCCACAGCGGGCCGGAAGCTCTGTGAGAATTGAGCCGTGATGGTCCCAGTGCTGGCCCCTGCAAAACAGCTGTATGAAACGTACCCCTCGCTCGACGAGGCGTCTTGCAATCAGGCATCGAGTGCCGTAGTCAGAAGTGAGTTCCTCGTCTATTCCATACATGCTTTGAGTTGCCTTGGATTCCTGAGACAAATCAAAGGCGTCCTGCGCAGCCAGTTGCATCCGAGCCGCCAGTTGATAGCTGGATATTCGAGCTTGCAGGTCATTCTCACCGGGATGAGTCATCAGATGCTGCCGGTTGAACTGATCCAGCAGGGCCAGTTGATTTTGCTGAACGGTTCCTCGCAGATGCGGGGGGCCCTGAAGATTGAATATTCTTGGTTCCGTCGGACGAACAAGCGTTCCCTGGTAGATGGAGGGCAGTTTGCCGTTCGTCCAGTGCTCAGTCCCCATCAATGGCATGCCACGTCTGTCAGTCAGTGCGACAAAAGCGGGCAAGTCCTGAGTCTCACTGCCGAGTTCATGCAGCAGCCAGCTGCCCAAAACCGCGCGACCCGACTTGTCGTCGCCTGTGTTCATCGCGTAATTCGACGGCACATGGTTGTTGACTCCGGTATGCATCGAACGCATTAGTGTAATATCGTCGGCGATCTCGCCCAGATGAGGCAACAACTCTGAGATTTCCATACCGCATTCGCCATGGGGCCGAAATCTCCAGATCGGCTTCATGATCTCACGACTGGCCTGTGCCGGGTTGTCAAATTTTACATCTCCAGGAAATGTTGTTCCGTGATGTTTGACCAGTTCCGGCTTAGGGTCAAACAGGTCGATCTGGCTCGGACCGCCCAGCATAAAAATAGAAATCATGGCCTGTGCGGGTGCCGAGTGCTCAGGCTGCTTTGGCAACAGGTCGTAAGTTTTCTGTTCGAGTTCCGGTTTGATTGGTTCAGCAGACTCGGATGCGAAAAGTCCGTCCTGCTTGAGCAACATTGCTGAAGCCACAGAACTCAATCCAAACGCAGAAGTGTGCAATAAATGTCGTCGCGAGCAAATTCTGTTCTCGGTCATTGGTCTGATTCCCGAATTCAAATCGAGACAATTAGTTTTCCGATTCCTCATTAATCTACATATAAGAACCGATTTGAGCCGAACAAGGTCTGGCACAACGTCGCCAGAGATCTCAACTCCGGATTCGGTGGTTCTGCCTGGTCCTTACCGGATGGCAGTATTTCAAACTGTCGGGTCTGGTTTGACAGAAAATTCGCGCAATAATCCAGTTCTGTGTCAGTTGGCGGTTTCACGAACAATCGTACGAATAATTCGGCCAGTCGCGACTGATCGTCTTTGTGCCGGTCCACCAGCAGTCTGGCCAGATCTTCGGATCGGCTGATCAGCTCCGCATCGTTCAGGAAATACAGAGACTGGGTTGCCACCGTGGTTGCTCGACGGAGATCACAGTTGGGAGTCATTTCCGGCTGGTCAAAAGTCACCAGTACGTTCAGTGGCAATTTGCGATGAACCTGGACGTAAACACTGCGGCGAGCCAGATCCTCGCCTGCCTTAATGCCATCTTGTTTCTGCGGTTGTCCAATCACCACTTTGCCTTCACGGTCTTCCGTTACGGGAAGACTTGGGCCACCCAGTTGCTGATCCAGTCGTTCAACAATGGACAGCACGGCATCTCGAATTTCCTCAGCTTCAAGACGTCGAAGGCTCATTCGGCCCAGCAGCGAGTTTTCAGGATCAAGCTGATCCTGATGTGCAGATCGAGTGGACAGTTGCTGCCAGGTTCGAGACAGCAGGATCATGCGGTGAAGTCGTTTGTGATCCCATCCGTTACGGACGAAATCATTGGCGAGCCAGTCCAGAAGTTCAGGATGAGTTGGACGTTCTCCTGAGATGCCAAAATCCCCGGGGGTTGCCACCAGACCACGTCCAAAATGATGCATCCACACGCGATTCACAAAAACACGAGCAGCCAGAGGATGAGTTCCATCTGTCAGTTGCCTGGCCCACGCCAGTCGCCGACCGGTGCCAGAATGCTGTTCATCATTCACCGGGAGTTGTACATCACGACCACGATGGAGCACCATCACTTCGGCAGGCGTGACTTCCTCGCCGGGACTCTGTGGATTGCCGCGATGAAATATTGTGCTCACCGGTACGACGTTTGGCTGCTCTTGAGTTGCCATTACCAACTGACCGGGTGGCTTGGTCGCCCTGAGTTCAGAGATCTTTGCGGCTTCTTTTTGACACTCTCGGTGGAACGCAATATCGTACTCCACAAGATAGCCGGCGATAAAATCGATTGTTTTGACCATTGGATATAAATCGAGCAGCTTGTTCTGCTCCGGAGTTCGCTGACCCGGGGTTGTTTCAACTGCGTTGAGAGTGGCCATTCGGTCGGCCTCCGGAACGTCCGCAATTTTTTGTTCGAAAATCGTGGTTGCATGAGTTTTTTTGCGTTTGTTCAGTTCCTCTTGCAGGGATTTGCATTCTGCTTCGATACGTTCCCATTCCGCTCGTGTTTCGTCCGTTGTGAAGTCAACGAGTCGCCCGCTTGGCTGTTGCCAGTTGTTCAGTGGAAAGACCGGATCAAACACCGCCCGGAATCGATAGTAGTCGTCTGTACCGATCGGGTCATATTTGTGATCGTGGCACTGAGCACAGCCGACGGTGAGTCCCAGCATGGACGAACTCACAACTTTAAGTGACTCAGCCACGGCCATATTCCGATTGGCGATACCGTTGCTGCTCTGAGTGGTATCCGGGGCCATCCGCAGGAAGCCGGTCGCTGTCAACAGTTCAAGATGACGCGGATTATGGATGTCGATGTCACCGTCGATCAGCTCATCTCCTGCCAGCTGTTCAACATAAAACTGATCGATGGGCTTGTTGGAATTAAATGAATCAATGACGTAATCCCGGTAGCGCCAGGCGTGGGGACGCTGAGTATCTTTGTTTGGATCTCCATTGGTCTCAGAATAGCCGGCGACATCCAGCCAGTGTCTTCCCCACCGGACACCGAATTGCGGAGAATCCAGCAGCTTTCCGACCAGTACCTCCCAGGAATCGGACGATTCATCTGCAAGGAATTCCTCGACATCCGTTGGAGTTGGAGGTAACCCTAAAAGACTGAAGCTGACTCGTCGAATCAGTGTGTGTTTGTCGGCCTGCGGAGAAAAATTCAGTTGATGTTCAGCCAGACGTTTTGCGACGAACGCATCAATCGGTGTTCTGATGTCAAAGTTGTCTGCATTCGGAACCGGACGTTCCGTTATCGGTTGCCATGCCCAGTGTGAAAGTTCTTCATTAGTAAACCGGGCGTCCTCGACATTTTCCGGTTCCGGACGCGCCGTCTTTGCACCCTGTTCCAGCCAGCGCCGGATGCTGTCTTTTTGCGCGGTAGTGAGCTTCTTGGATCCCTGCGGCATTTCATCGCTGTCGATGTATTGCCACAGCAGGCTGTCGTTTGGCTGGCCGGGGACGATAACCGGTCCGGATTCTCCCCCGGCCCTCATTAACCTGACAAGTCGGACGTCAAGGTCACCACTCAGCTCAGGCTCTTCTCCGTGACACTGAAAGCAGTGAGCTTTGAAAATGGGTCGGACATGTTCTTCAAATGTGAGTTCTTCCGATGGCTGGTCCGGCCTTGCCGGATCAGCAACGACCAGTGTGATACCGAAAGTCAGCAATCTCAGATTTGAGCGCCACGACGGGAACATCAGATTAACCGAAAGATAGAGTTGATTGGCAGCGGCCTGGAGACCGAATCGGACAGAAGTCCGGCACACATGACGCACAGGCGATTTTTCCTGTCCAATGATTCAGAATCGCGCTACGCCACAATTGACCACTGTTTAATCGTATCGTACCAAATGTAATGTCTCAACGCGGAACTGGAACCTGCTTCGGATGAAGTACAGTCTGCACGCAGGCGAAAACATGCCGAGTCAGTAGTTACACAGACTCTCTCTTCCGACTGTTTCCGCACAGGTGTGATTGCCATTCTGCCGGATTTGACTACAAGAACGCAGTATGTGGTCATCACGCCTTTTCTGGAAACTCTTCGCCTCGTACACCATCCTGAACCTTCTGGCAACCATCACAATTGTGGTGATTGTCTCCGGGTGGCAGACGGATCAGATTGTCGAACAGATCAAACAGCGTCTGCATGATTCTGCGGCGCTGGTGCGAATTGATGTTGCCGGCGGGCTGGACGAGGGACCAACGGAATGTCTGCAGAACCACATTCGCGATCTTGGCCAGGTGATCAACACGCGCATTACACTGGTCGCTATGGATGGAAGCGTTCTCGCTGATTCCAATCAGAGGACTGTTTCTGATGTTGTTCAGATGGAGAACCATAAGGACCGGCTGGAGCTTGTGCAGGCTGCCAAAATTGGACGCGGAAGTTCGCAGCGGGTCAGTCCAACACTTGGTCAGCCGATGCTCTATGTTGCGCTGCGTATCGGTTCACTGGCTGAACCCGTCGGTCTGGTTCGTACTGCTTTGCCGATGACAACGGTGCTCGACGAAGTGGCGGCCGTTCAGGGGCTGATTTGGCTGGTCGCGATTTTCGTAAGTCTTGCCGTTGCCGTACTGACATGGTTTCTTGCAGCCCGGGTTGTCCGGCCGGTCCAGTTGCTCACCACCGCCGCTGAAAGAATTGCAACTGGGGAGTACCGTCAGAACTTATTTCTGAACAACCGTGATGAACTGGACGGGCTGGCGAAATCTTTCAATCGAATGGCAAAACAACTCAACATTCGGGAAACACAACTGCGAGAGAGCAGTCGCAGGCTGGTGACTGTTCTGGAAGGCATGTTTGAAGGCGTCATTGCGCTGGATGGACAGGAGAAAGTTGTGTTGGCCAATGCCGCTGCAGGACGACTGCTGGGTTTCGATCCAGTTGAGGCCACAGGGCGTCCTCTGCTCGAAGTCGCTCGCAATCGCGCCATTCATGAAGTACTGACACTTCCTGCCGACCAACAGACGCAATATGTGGAAATCGAACTCGACGACGACCGGAATCGTGTCGTCGGTATGAACGCAGCAGTGCTTTCGTCTGAACACGCGACCCGCTGGATACTTGTGTTGCACGACGTCACGGAACTACGGCGTCTGGAGTCTTTGCGTCAGGAATTCGTGGCCAACGTCTCGCATGAACTCAAGACTCCGCTCAGTTCCATTAAGGCATATGCAGAAACCCTGCGGAATGGGGCGTTGAACGACACTCAAAACAACAGAAGATTCGTTGCGCAAATTGACGAACAGGCCGAAAGACTGCATGAATTGATTCTGGATCTTCTGAGTATTGCCCGCATTGAGTCCGGCCAGCGGGCATTTGATATTGGTGCTGTGATGCTGTGCCAGACCGCGAAGACATGTATTGCGGCTAACGAAGCGGTCGCTGTATCGAAAAAAATCAACCTGGTTGCGGACGGTTCACCCACTGATTTGGAGGTCAAAGCCGACGAAGAGGGGCTGCGCCAGATCCTGAATAACCTGATCGACAATGCCATCAAGTATTCGCCCATCTCCTCAACGGTAAATGTCCTGTGGCACGTCGAAAACGCCACGGCGGTGATTCAGGTGAGTGATACAGGTCAGGGGATCGCTCCGGAATTCCTGCCTCGGGTGTTCGAGCGATTCTTTCGAGTTGACAAAGCTCGCTCTCGTGCCCTGGGCGGTACAGGTCTCGGACTCTCAATTGTCAAACATCTGGCCCAGTCGTTTGGTGGTAGTGTTGATGTTCGCAGTCAGGTTGGAACCGGTACCGTGTTTACTGTTCGCCTGCCCATTGCAGAAGACTAAGGCGATCGACAGGTGAAAATCTCCTGGCAAGTGATAGATATGAATTCCCGGTTTTGTTCTTAAACGGGAGTTGACGCTTCCGACTCTCCGGCCTGTTCTTTTCGGCCACTTGTATAAGACTGGTTGCGGCTGCCGGCGCCGAATTCAGCCAGGGACTCTGCATTGGAGCCGACCTTCTTAAAGGTGGAATTCCTGGATTTGGAACTATGAAAAAACTGTTCGTTTTCGGCAAAAAAAACTGTTTTGATTCCTTATGGAAAATCGGTCGTTCCTTCTTCACGGTGTCTTAATAATTCGTTAACAAAAGGCCCCTAGGATCCCGCGAAATTAAGGGATGAGAATTCCGGGAAACTGGCAAAACCAACGATTTACACTGAGGTAAAATGACAAATCGAACGAGATTTCAACTGTTTGCAATGCTGTCGGTTACAGTGTTTGCGCTGGTGGGCTGTTCTGGCAGTAATAATCCGCAAAGCATCATTATAGACGGCTCCAGTACTGTCTATCTGGTCACTGAGGCAGTGGCGGAGGAGTACCTTGCTGTAAAACCGGATGTCAGAGTCAACGTGGGAGTTTCGGGCACCGGTGGTGGAATGAAGAAGTTCATCGCAGGCAGCATTGACATTTGTGGAGCTTCGCGTGCCATGAAGGACAGCGAAGCCCAGGATTGCCAGGAAAACGGTATTGGGTATTTGCAGCTTGAAGTCGCCTTCGATGGTCTGGCAGTTGTGCTGAATCCGAATAACACCTGGTGTGATGAGATGACGGTGGATCAGCTCAAAGAGCTCTGGCGTCCTGAAAGTGCTGTACAGACCTGGAAAGATCTGAATCCGGAATGGCCGGACGAAGAAATCACTCTTTATGGCCCTGGAACCGATTCCGGGACGTTTGATTCCTTTACCAAAGCGATTGTTGGTGAAGAAGGAGCCAGTCGAGCCGACTACACAGCCAGCGAAGATGACAACGTACTTGTCACCGGTGTACAGGACGACAAGTATGCTTTGGGGTACTTTGGCTATGCCTACTACGACGCTAACAAGGAAAAGCTGAAACTTCTGGGCGTTGACAACGGCAACGGACCAGTTCGGCCGTCTGAAGAGACCGTTCGTGACGGAACTTACGCGCCACTTTCGCGTCCGCTGTATGTCTATGTTCGTGAGTCATCGATGGCAAAACCGGAAGTGAAAGAGTTCGTCCGATTCTATCTGGACAACACGGGTGAACTGTCCCGTGAAGTCGGTTATGTTCCGGTTTCGGACGAGGCTGCACAGAAAAACGACGCAGTATTTGAAGGTACTTAACGACAGCAAGGACTGAAATCGGTGAGTTCAGCATCTACGTTCGCGAAACCAGTGTTGCCTCAGCACCAGGCGACCGGTGTGCATGGACGTAGGAAAACGTTTGAAAAGCTGATTCAGGCATTTCTGTTTGTGTGTGCCGGAATTTCGGTTGTGACCACAGTCTGCATTGTGGTCGTTTTGCTGTTCGAGTCAGTCCAGTTCTTTTTTGACGTGTCGATCGTCGAATTCCTGACCGGCACGAGATGGACGCCGCTGCTCAAACCCCAGCACTTTGGTGTTCTGCCTCTGTTGTGCGGAACGATGCTGGTTGCGGTTGGATCGGCGATTGTCTCAATTCCAGTCGGTTTAGGTACAGCAATCTACCTCAGTGAATATGCTCCACCTCGGTTGCGCGAAGTGATCAAACCTGTGGTGGAGGTGTTGGCCGGTATTCCATCAGTTGTCTATGGTTACTTTGCCGTGGTGACCATATCTCCAATGATCCGTACTGTGTTTCCGTCGGCGGGACCTTTCAATGCTGCCAGCGCCTGCATTGTTGTTGGCATCATGACGCTGCCGATGATTATTTCGCTCAGCGAGGATGCTTTACGAGCTGTTCCTCGCTCCCTGCGACAGGGGGCCTACGCACTGGGGGCAACAAAATACGACGTGACTACTCAGGTTGTCGTTCCTGCCGCGATGTCTGGAATTGTTGCGTCGTTTCTTCTGGCAATTTCGCGAGCCGTTGGCGAAACGATGGCCGTCACACTGGCAGCTGGTGCGACTCCGAAAGCAACGCTGAATCCTCTGGAAAGCATTCAGACGATGACCGCGTACATCATTCAGATCAGTCAGGGCGATACTCCGGCGGGTACACTTGAACATCGGACCATCTTTGCGGTTGGACTGACTCTGTTCATTGTCACGCTGATGATTAATCTGCTGGCGCAGTGGTTCCTCTCACAAGTGAGGGAGAAGTACGAATGAGTTCAGCGACGAATGTTCGAGGGCGACGCGGAAAACGTATGATTTCTCTGCTGTTTTCTGCCGGCTGCCTGATGGCCACACTACTGTGCCTGATGATGCTCCTGGTGTTGCTGTGGAGTGTCATTTCTGAAGGTGCTGCGTGGCTGAACTGGGATTTTCTGAACAATTTTCTGTCACGGCACCCCGAGAAAGCCGGAATCAAGTCTGCGCTGGCGGGAAGTCTCTGGCTCACAGCGTTCACTGCATTGTTTTCGCTGCCGCTGGGTATTGGCGCAGCCGTGTATCTGGAAGAGTACGCTGCCAACAATCTGTGGCGTAAGATGATTCAGCTCAATATATCGAATCTTGCGGGCGTGCCTTCAATCGTCTACGGCATTCTGGGGCTGGGGCTGTTTGTCCAGGCATTCTCGCTTGGACGCAGTATTATTTCCGGCGCGCTCACACTATCGCTGGTTGTGCTGCCTATTATCATCCTGGCTACTCAGGAAGCGCTCCGTGGCGTACCCGATTCTATCCGGCACGCGTCGTATGCACTGGGGGCCACACGATGGCAGACTGTCTATTGTCAGGTCCTGCCGGCATCACTGCCTGGTATCATGACGGGGGTCATTCTTGCGCTGTCCCGGGCCGTGGGCGAGGCGGCTCCTTTGGTTGCTGTCGGTGCCCTGACCTGGGTAACGTTTGTGCCTTCGAGTCCCATGGATCAGTTTACGTCGTTGCCCATACAGATCTTTAGCTGGGCGGCGAGGCCCCGGGCAGAATTTCATCAAATTGCCGGGGCCGCAATCATCGTCCTGCTGTTGGTCCTGATCTCAATGAATACGATTGCTGTCGTCGTTCGCTACAAATACGGAAAACGAATGCGCTGGTAACCGACCATCGCAGTACCCTGCTATTCAGTGAGCTTTTGTCGTGCCTGCTAAAATATTTGATACTCCTGATTTCACGTCTGTTAAACCGGTGCCTTCGGCTGGTGACCAAACGATGGATGCTGTCGACCAGATGATAGATGATTTGAAGGTTCCCCGAGTCGCTGCTGCTGACCGGCAGGAGACGGATGATGTTTCTGAAAACACGGTTACCCGAATCAGAACCAGGGATTTGTCCGTGTTTTACGGCGAGGTCCAGGCTCTGAAGAACATCAGTCTCTCCGTGCCTCAACACAGGGTCACTGCATTGATCGGACCTTCGGGATGCGGGAAGTCGACATTTCTGCGATGTTTGAACCGGATGAATGACATGGTTGACGGTGTACGCATTGCCGGAAACGTGTGGCTGGACGATCAGGATATTTACGGTCCCGGTACAGACGTGGTGGAGCTGCGCAAACGTGTGGGAATGGTGTTTCAGAAATCGAATCCCTTTCCCAAATCTATTTTTGACAATGTCGCGTACGGCCCTCGACTTTCCGGCATTCGGAATCGGGGTGAACTTCATCAAATCGTCGAACACTCCCTCAAACGCTCGGCACTGTGGAACGAAGTGAAGGATCGTCTGAGTGACTCGGCTTTGCAGTTGTCCGGTGGACAACAGCAACGTCTGTGCATTGCACGCGCGCTGGCGACTGATCCTGAGATTTTGTTGATGGACGAACCAGCGTCTGCTCTGGATCCTGCGTCCACAGCTCGAATTGAAAACCTGATCTTTGAACTTCGTGACCGGTACACGATTGTGATTGTGACTCACAATATGCAGCAGGCAGCGCGCGTCTCAGACCGGACTGCGTTTTTCTATGAAGGACGGATGATCGAAGACGGACCAACAAAACAGCTGTTTACGACGCCTGCTGAAAAGCAGACGGAAGACTACATTACGGGCAGGTTTGGATAGTTATGGCCTTACACCTCCAACGTGACCTTGAGTCACTGGAACGACAGGTACTGGCCCAGTCGTCGCTTGTTGAAGAAATGATCAATAAGGCCAGCCGGGCGATTCGCGGGATTCGTCCCGAGCTCGTCTCGCAGATCATGGATCGGGAGCAACTGGTTGATGAGAACGAGGTCCGAATCGAAGAAGATTGTCTGAAAATTCTGGCCCTGCATCAGCCGGTTGCCAAAGACCTTCGGCGGACAGCCACCATCCTGAAAATAAACAACGATCTGGAACGGATGGCTGACCTGGCAGTCAATATTGCCGAACGGGCCCAGTTGTTGTCGCAGCATTCGGGATTTGGTGTTCCCGAGGCGCTCGATCGCATGGCGCAACTGACTGTGACCATGGTGAAACGGGCACTGGACGCTCTGGTTCGTCTGGACGTGGATATCGCGAGGGAAGTCTGTCTGAGTGACGATGAAGTTGACTCGCTGAATCGCGAAGTCATTTTCGAAATGCAGGACGTGATGAGAACTCAGCCGGATTTCATCGAAGCGGCGCTGTCGCTCTTTTCTGCGTCCCGACATATCGAACGCATAGCGGATCATGCTACGAATATTGCCGAAGACGTGATCTATCTTGTCGATGGAGAAATCGCCCGTCATAAACATGACTTGGACACTGTTGATCATTCCTGATGGTCAACAGTTGTGTGTCAATGAAGATATGTCACTACGCAACGTTCTGATTATTGAAGACGACCGTTCGCTGTCCGAGGTTCTGTCCTACAACCTTGAACAGGCCGGGTACAGTGTGTCCGTTGCCCACGACGGCCAGGATGGTCTGAATCGGGCACGGCACGATCCTCCCGATGTGGTGGTGCTGGATCTGATGCTTCCCGTGGTTGATGGTCTGGAAGTTTGCCGAAGAATGAGGACCGATCGGAAGCTTCATGATGTACTGATTGTAATGCTGACTGCGAAAGCTGAGGAAAGTGATCACGTCGTTGGTCTGGCCATCGGTGCAGATGATTACGTGACGAAACCGTTTAGTATTAAAGTGCTGCTGGAACGAATTAAAGCGCTTTTACGTCGTCAAGTGAAGGGGAGCATTGATGATCATGTGATTGTCAGTCAGGGTGTCGTGCTCGACAAACAGCGTCACTCGGTGATGGTCAATGATGCGTTCCTGGAACTGACTCGCAGTGAATTCTCTTTACTGGAAATGTTGATCCGCCAGCCGGGTCGAGCGTTCACGCGGAGCGAACTTGTGGAAGCAGGTTTGGGAGACACACTGGTTCTTGACCGAACGATCGATGTTCATATTCGTGCGATTCGCAGGAAACTTGGAACCGCCGCCGACCTGATTCAGACGGTTCGCGGCATTGGCTATCGATTTCGTGATCCAGGACGCTGAACTCTGTCGGGAATCGTTGATGTGTACACGTTCTGACTCTGATTGACTCGCTGTATATGTCAGCGAATTGCCTGTTCAATGCTGGTGAATGCGACGGTGTATCTGTGCTTCCTTTCGGATGATGTCTGATTCTCCTATAAGACCACACATTCATCTCTGCACTGCAGATTGAAGTCACTGTGTGGTTCCCGCGTCGGAGTTCTCTGCACAGGGTTGTTTTTGGTCAGGTTCTGCGCGATTCACCTGTAAAGAACGTTACAAAATAAGCGAGTGCAGCATGTCCCAGGAGACGTCCGGTCTGACGGTTGGAATTCCGAGTGAGCCCGACCCGGATGAACGACGAGTTGCAGTCGTCCCTGCCACTGTTTCAGAGCTGAATAAACTTGGACTGCATGTTATTGTTGAGTCCGGGGCTGGAATGGAATCCGGATTCAGTGATGAAGCATATCGGAGCAGGAACGCTGCAGTCTGCGAAACCCGTGATGAAGTGTTTCAGCAGGCCGATATTGTGTTACAGGTCCAGTATTTAGGAGCGGCCGGAGATGCGGGAGTGGCTGACATTGACCTGTTTCGGAATGGGCAGATCGTGATCGGCAGCTGCGATCCGCTCACCTTTCCGGAACCGGTTCGTGGGCTGGCAGATCGTGGCGCGACCGGATTTTCTCTGGAACTGGTGCCGCGAATCACGCGTGCGCAGAGTATGGACGTTTTGTCATCCATGGCGACGATTGCCGGCTATCGGGCTGTGTTACTGGCTGCGACGGCCGCTCCTCGTATGTTCCCTCTGCTGATGACGGCTGCCGGCACGCTCAAGCCTGCCAGGGTACTGGTAATCGGTGCCGGTGTGGCCGGGCTGCAGGCAATTGCCACAGCGAAACGACTTGGAGCCGTCGTGTCGGGATATGACATTCGACCGGCTGTCAAAGAACAGGTTGAAAGCCTTGGTGGACGCTTCGTGGAGCTGGATGTGTCAACTGGTGATGCGGAAACCAAAGGTGGTTATGCCAGGGAAATGGATGATGACTTCTACCGTCGTCAGCAGGAGGCAATGAAAAAGATTGTTGCGGACAGTGATATTGTGATTACGACAGCAGCTATTCCGGGTCGACAGGCGCCGGTGCTGGTAACCGAGGATATGGTTGTGGCGATGTCTCCAGGCAGTGTGATTGTGGATCTTGCAGCGGAACGTGGCGGAAACTGTGAGGTCACGGTGTCGGGCGAAACAATCGATCACACTGGAGTCAAAGTGCTCGGTCCGGTCAATATTCCGTCTGATGTTCCTGTTCATGCCAGTGAAATGCTCAGCCGGAATATTTTAACGTTCCTGCAGGGCCTGGTCAGTGACGGTCAGGTCAACATCGATCTCACAGACGAAATCCTCCGAGATACACTACTCACCAGAAACGGTCAGATTGAAAACGTCCGGATCTGTGAGGCACTCAATCTGCCGGTACCGGATACCGACGGTGAAGAAAATTCTTCTGAGAGCTCAGCGGCAGCCGCAGGCGATAACTCACCGGACTAAAGCTTCATGGAATTCGAACTCGATGGGAACAATATTGATGGTGAACTATCTGATTGTCTCGTTTGTTTCACTGGCGGATGTCGTCCCTGCTGAGTCCTCCGGCGCAGAACCCGCATCCCTGATACTTCTGCTGACGGTCTTTGTGCTGGCGGTTTTCGTTGGTGTTGAGATTATTACTAAAATCCCGCCGACGTTGCACACGCCGTTGATGTCCGGTTCGAACGCGATTTCGGGAATCACCCTCATTGGCGCAGTCCTTGCTGCCGGATCCGATCACAGCATGATGTCATCCGTACTCGGCTTCCTTGCTGTTGTGCTGGCGACCGTAAATGTGGTGGGCGGTTTCCTGGTGACCAATCGCATGCTGGCCATGTTCAAACAAAAAAAATGATCCATCACGACGAAGCCCGAAAATCGAGAAGGTCGCACGTCTTTTGTCCCTCTCGATTCCAGGTCGGTTTGAGTCGGGAAACGAATCTGACCAATCTGACATTCACTGGAAAACATAGAACAAAGACATTCTTATCTGACTGGAAACTCTTAGGAACGAACGTCCCGTGAGTATTGACCGTGCCGATCTGATTGATCTGAGTTATTTGCTGGCTGCCATTTTGTTCATTGTCGGCCTCAAGGGACTGACACGACCGCGAACAGCCGTGCGCGGCAACCAGCTGGGTGCGCTGGCAATGCTGATCGCGGTCGTCGCTACGATGCTGCATCAGGATGTTGTCAGCCTGACAGGCATGATGTTCGGGATCGCAATTGGATCAGCGATTGGGGTCGTACTGGCACTGCGCATCGCCATGACGGCGATGCCACAGTTGGTTGCGCTTTTCAACGGTCTGGGAGGTGCCGCTTCTGTGCTGGTTGCAGGAGGCTACCTGGCGGGTATTTCTTCAACTGTTACCGATGTCAGTGTTCTTACGGCGACTGCGGTATCAGGCCTGATCGGTTCCATCACCCTTTCGGGAAGTCTGGTGGCATTTGGCAAGTTGCAGGAGTTGCGATTCGTCAAGGATGTTTCATTCACCGGTCAGCAGTTCATCAATCTGGGAGTGACTGTCGTTTTACTGTCCCTGGGTTATTTACTGGTCACCCAGCCTGCGTCCGCACAACTGTGGTTCTGGCTCATGTCATTCATTGCCCTGGGCCTTGGCGTTCTGCTTGTGATCTCGATTGGCGGTGCGGACATGCCGGTGGTGATCGCCCTGTTGAATTCGTATTCCGGTCTGGCAGCTTCGGCCACCGGGTTTGTACTGAATAACAATCTGCTGATCATTGCAGGAGCACTTGTGGGGGCGTCGGGACTTATTCTGACCCGGATTATGTGTGACGCGATGAACCGTTCGTTGTGGGCTGTGCTGTTTGGCACGATGCAGGGTGGAAGCAGTTCGGTCTCTGACGAAGAAGCCTATGCGACCGTAAGGTCCACATCGGCAGATGAGGTTGCAATGATGCTGGAGATCGCTCAAAAGGTGTTAATTATTCCAGGCTACGGCATGGCAGTCGCTCAGGCACAGCATGCGGTACGCGATCTCACCAATCTGCTCCTGGCCCGTGATGTTGATGTACAGTTTGGAATTCATCCCGTCGCCGGGAGGATGCCGGGCCACATGAATGTTTTGCTGGCAGAGGCGGATATTGCCTACGAACGCCTCCAGGAAATGGATGATGTGAATTCCACAATGGATCAGATTGACGTAGCGATTGTGCTGGGTGCTAATGACGTGGTAAATCCTCTGGCCCGCACTGACCCGGACAGCCCCATTGCGGGAATGCCGATCATCGATGTCGATAAGGCCCGTACGGTGATTGTCATCAAACGCAGCCTGAGCGCCGGATTTGCAGGTATTGCCAATCCGCTGTTTGGGGCGGAGAATTCGCTGATGTTGTTTGGTGACGGGAAAGCCGCCATCGTTGAGATTAGTAAGGCGCTGCAGGAAGGCTGAACCAACAGTGAAACGTCACCTGGTTTTCAGCATCGGTACAGCACCGTCATTCCTGCATCCGGCGGAAGATTGCCACTGCAGCAAGCCGGATTTCCTTGGGCGCTTCTGCCACGGTATGAGCGACGAGTGGAGTCGTGACTCGCCAGAACCGTCCGTATCGATCGTTCTGCACAAATCGCTGCTGACAGCAACGTTGAGTCGTTTCAGTGGCAGCAGTGCCTGCCAGCTCCCGACTCGACACCTCTCAGATGACCCTGCCGGTCTGTTTGCATCGACCAGGTGATGACCTCAAAGACGAGGGCATCGCCTGCAACAGTTGTCGGATGACCAGGGCTGGATGAGTGGTAGTTTTGTCGCCACAATCACACGAATAACTCGCCAATGATGGTGATCACGGCGCAACAAAAAACGCTGATCACGAATGACCAGCGTTTTCGTTAGTCGGGGCGACATGATTCGAACATGCGACTTCTGCGTCCCAAACGCAGCGCTCTAGCCAGGCTGAGCTACGCCCCGCTGTTTTTTTGACACCGATTGATGAGGAGATCTTCGGTGTCTTTCTGTGAGGGATTTAAGGCAGGCAGTTTAACGGGGCAGATTCTATGATTCCAGATCTGCATCACAGGAAAACCCACAGAACACAATTCTGTCGCATTCAGAAGCCAGGAACAGGCGAAATCCGCTGACTCATACTTCCCGCATTTCTTACGACGGACGTTTCCCTCGAGGGATATCAAGCAGGACTGTCTAGAATGTCCCGCAGTCGCCGACGGATCGGTCTCTGTGACCCGTCCCGCCTGGTCGCACAACCATTGAAATGGACTGTCAGTGAATGAACGTGCGTCCGGCTGTTCGGGAACAGAACAAACCTGTGCATTTGTGAGTCGCGACTGATAGAATCTGCGTCCGGACCACTGCCTGTCGGAAACCTTCCATGTCTCACCATTATCTACGATTTCCGGATACTTCCCGATCGCGACGAGAATTGCTGATTCGGTCAGCCACCGGCTTCGGTGCCGCAGCGCTGGCAGGTTTGCTGCAGGACGAACTGTCTGCGGACATTCATAACCCGCTGCTTCCCAGAGAAACGCATTTCCCGCCTCAGGTTCGCAGTGTGATCTTTCTGTATATGGATGGTGGAGTCTCCCAAGTGGATTCGTTCGATCCAAAGCCGTCGCTGGATCGGATCAACGGTCAGCCGTTTCCTAAGAAAATTGAGCCCACGCAGTTCAACAATATTGGTCGTTCACTGGCCAGCCTCTGGAAGTTTCAACAGTACGGTGAAAGTGGAACATCGGTGAGTGATTTGTTTCCACAGGTGGCGCAGCATGTGGACGATTTGGCGGTGATTCGGTCAATGGTGTCTGATTTTTCAGAACACACCAACGGAAATTACTTTCTGCACACCGGCCACGGGCAGCAGGGACGACCGTGTATGGGTGCCTGGTGGGGGTATGGACTGGGTACGGAATGTCAGGACCTGCCCCACTACGTCATCCTGAACGGTGGATTGATTCCACCAGGCGGACTTGACAATTTTGGGAGTGGTTTTCTGCCGGCCGGTTATCAGGGCTCGGTTTTCAGCAGTACCGGTCCGGCCGTAGCCAATGTGCGCCGTCGGGAACTGAATCAGGCGCTTCAAAAGAACAAACTGAATCTGATCCGTCAGCTGGATACTGCTGCCCTGGGCCGATTCGGTAATAATCAGCAGGTGGAGTCTGCCATCGCCAACTACGAGCTTGCTGCGCGGATGCAGCTGGCGGTACCGGACCTGATGGACATCAGCAAGGAATCGAAGGAGACTCAGGATCGGTATGGCCTGTTTGCAGAATTCAGCAACACCAGGATATTTGGGCGTCAGTGTCTGCTTGCAAGACGTCTGGTGGAACGAGGCGTTCGCTTCATTCAGGTGACCTGTCCGGGCGGTAACGGTGATCGCTGGGATCAGCACACCAACCTGCGTGAAGGTCATTCCAAAAATGCATTGTCCGTTGACCAGCCGATTGCCGGACTTCTGCAGGATCTGAAGAATCGCGGATTGTTTGAACAGACTCTTATCGTCTGGACCGGGGAATTCGGGAGAACTCCGTTTGCCCAGGGTAACAATGGGCGTGACCACAATCCATTCGGTTTTTCATGCTGGCTGGCGGGAGGTGGTATACGTGGTGGAACAGTCTACGGTGCCACGGATGAGTATGGTTATCGCGCTGTGGAGAACCGCGTGGAAATCCATGATCTTCATGCCACGATGCTGTACCTGTGTGGAATTGATCACGAGAGACTTACGTTTCGGTTTAGCGGACGCGATATGCGGCTGACGGATGTCCATGGTCGCGTGGTCCATGACATTCTGGCGTAAATCGTATAGTCAGGGCTGCGGATTCAGTCACAGACCAATTCCACGAAACGACGAAGCAGTTCGGCAGAATCAGGTGTCTCCCGGCACTGATCAGCGAACTCTTCCAATGTCAGGCCGACAATGTTTTCCAAGTACTGTGGATAGTTTTGTAGGCGTTCGATCAACGTGTGACGTGTCAGCTCCGGGTGAAATTGTGTCCCGTAGACGGGTTTGCCCCGAAATGTCATCGCCTGATTCGTAACCCGATCGGACGATGCCAGACAGACCGCATCTTTCGGAAGGCACTCGACGATGTCCTGGTGTCCGGACTGGACTCTGATTGCTGACGGGGCGATTCCAAAAACCGGATCCCTCTGTCCTTCCGGGGTTATGGTCACCTGAATTGTACCGACTTCAGCGCGGGTCAGGTCTGTCACAACTTTTCCGCCCAGAGCCTGGGCTATTGCCTGAAAACCCCAGCAGGAAGCGAAGGTGGGTTTACTGATCTCGTGCAGCAGAGCCATGTTTTCTGCTGCAGCAGGCCACCAGGGACCACCCTGGGCGACTGAATAGTTGCCGCTTCCGCCGATCAGAACGAGGTCCGTGTGACTCAGCCACGTTTTACTGAAGGTGCGGCCTGCGGTCAGGTCAAAAACTTCAATCTGACGTTGGTTACATTGAAGTGTCGACCGAAAACACTCTGTTTCCTGAGCCTTCACAGGATCATCTGCATCGCGGATTTGAATCAGTAAAATATTTAGTAAGGGAGAAATCGAGGTGTTCAATCCAGTGATGTCCGGATGCAATTTCCTGGAAGGACGTTAGGGTGTCGGTGGTACTTCAGACAGTTGTGGCCGACAATCAAAGCAGTGCATAAGGCCGTGCCATGGCAGGATCAGGGGAGCTTGGTAACCCTTCGCCCATGGTTGAGGGGAATAATGACACGTCCGTCTTTAGTTCCAACGGGTACCAGCATCCGCTTTGTCTGCTCACGATCAGTTCCGCCATAACGAGTGACCTGCAAAACAACGTTTCCCGTTACCAGTCGACCTCCAATCTGACGGAGAACAACTTCATAGTCACCTTTGAGAGCTTTCTGACAGCGATACTGTTCTGTTTTCCGATCGTTATCGATGCCTGACTGTTTCGTGAGCAGGCCCCCATTTCCGGTGATCTGTGTTTTGCGATCGCAGGTCACGTTATCAGGTTCGACGACAGCCAGATCGATGTCGGCATTGCCGGCCCACCGTGCGGTGATGATCAGATCCCATGTCAATGATTCCGTGAGTTCATTCGCTATTCGACTGCTGAATGCCCGTTGACCTGATTTTTGTGCTGCGGCACGCAGATCCCTGATGACCAGCTCTGCTTCCTGGTGGAGTTGATCGGCATCACTGGTCCAGACGTGTCTAAGAATACCCGTTCGGGACCATAGAATATGTTTTTTGTCTCCGGAACGGTCAGCAATACTTTTTGCCATTTGCCATGTTTCAGGCTGCCACGGGTTCTGTCGTGTTGCTTCTGCACACAGTTCCATTGCCTGGTCCCAGAATTTCAGCCGCGATGACAGCGAAGCAGCAATCAGTATCTGGGTAAGATCGCCTCCCGCAAAGTCGACCTGGGACGCCAATGCTCGTTCAATGTCCTCCTGTGGCCGATCCGCAAGGCGCATTTCCAGCGGAAGGATTGAATACATCCAGGGCTGTGCCTGGTTGTTTCTAATTGCCGCCTGCATTCCTTCGACGGCAAGATCGAAGTCACCTGTATCGCTCAGACTCTCGACGATCGCTCTCATCACCAGCGAAGAAGTCTGTACGTCAGTGAGCACCTGATTCCATTTTTCGACCGGTGTTCCCTTCGCAGCCCTGACCTGCCGAATCAACTCTTTCGCGCGAAAGTCCGCCGCAGACTCCCGATTGAGGGACTTCTGCGGCGGTATTCGTTGTTGCCGAAATGCAACCGGTCTCAGAAAAGACGGAGTTGGTTTTAGCGTCGTTGTTTTTTTTTGAGACTGCTGGCAGTGATTCCGTCCGGATCGGTCTTGAGGAGCATCTCCCATTCGGGAGGCACACTAAACATGCCGCCGCCCATACCGCCGCCCATCATACCACCGCCCATGCCACCGCCCATCATGCCGCCGCCCATCGGAGGAATCGGTGGAATCACAAGATCACCGACCTGATAGACACGGGTCACCTGAGAGTTTTCTGAGTTGGCCTCTTCGACCGTGGTTATCGTCATGACATCGTCCTGAATCACATAAGTCAGTGCCGGATCATCGGTCTTTCCAAAAATCAGTTTGAGTGCAGTCCGAAGAGGAATGCCTTCCAAATTGATGTCTGAAACAGTTACGTCGTCCAGGGATGAAATGTCGACGAGTTCCAGGGATACGGTGTCTGGCCAGATTGTCATACGGAAGTCAGAACCGGAACCGCCGCCAACCGCGCCCCATGTGGTTGTATAATGGTCCGCCAGAAACTCAAGGACTTCTCCGAGCGATGTCTCACCTCGGTAGTCCAGACGGGGGATCGGTTCCTTGAGCATGCGATTAAGCCAGTTCTCCACTTTACTTTCCGAGTGCAGTGACACTGCTTCGTAACGCGGTACTCGTGTCAGGGTCAATGCACGCCAAACATCGGTGGGTGGATACTGAACCGGGGGTTCGTCCGGGAACGGAACATGTGACAATTCGACCTGGTAGAGTGTCTCCAAAAATCGGTCGGCTCGAAGTTCCCGCAGGCGACGAGCTTTATCAAGCTGGCCGGCAGCTTCTGCGACCATCAGCGCCTGAGTGGCCGGTCCGTTGCCGGGTTTTTTCTCAATTGCCACTCGAGCGGCCGCTTCTCCGTCTTCGAACGCGTCAATATCACCATGTCTTCCCCGTTCCAGTGATCCCCGAACCTGGTCGAGAATGGTCTGGAGTTCTGTTTCCAGGACAGCCTGTTGAGTGACCAGATGCTCCTGTGCTTCATTGGTTGCCTGTCGTACTGCGTTTTCCTGCTGTTTACGAGCAACCTGGTCTCTGCGGTTCTGAACACCGGCAATCGCCTTGATAACTCGGCGTTCCAGTTCGTCTCGTGATTCAGGCGCCACATCGTGGGCGGATCTGATTGTTTCCAGCAGATCTTTCAACAGGGATTCCGCATATTCCGGACGCTGTGCAGCGTATTCATTGGCGTCGCTGATCGTCGTAGCGACTGCCTGTTGCAGCTTTTGTGTGCGGACGCGAACCATGGTTTCCAATTCATTGAGTGATCGGTTCTGATCCCCGCCTGCGGTAAAGCCATCATCTGCAGAATCCTGTTTAGCAAACGGAACACTCGCCCTGAGAGAGGTCAGGATTGTGTTGACCTCTAAATTGTTGGGATCCAGCTCAGCTGCCCGACGTACAATGTTTTCCGACTGCTGTGTGCGTTTGAGCCGCTGAAGTCGTGACGCTACATCTGCAGACGTACTGATCAGCTTCTGGAAATCAGCTTCCGCCTGGTCCAGCATTTTCCTGGATGCCACAGGAGTGACAATCCCGTTTGTATTTTTCGTCAGTTCATAAAGATGGCGAATCTCAGCACCACCTGTTTTATTGACAACATTATTCCACTGCACAGTGCGTCCGTTCACGAGCACTGCTTCAACCGTAGTGACCTGACTCGATTTTCTGAGTCCGAAGGCCATGGTATGGCGATCGGACCTCAACCATAGTTTCCCGTTCACACTGACCACTGGTGAACCATCAGCGGAAAGCTTCTGAATTTGTAATCCGGGAGACCGCAGTGACGTTGCGATGCTGGCAGCAAATTCGGGCTGAGTTGAGAGGAAATTTACGATACCGCCGGTGAGGTTGGCGACGGTAGCCGGCAGGTCCGGATTTGTTTTTGGTCCCAGAATGACCGAATGTACAGTCACCTGAGCTTCCGTCAGTTGTTTGGTAAGTTCTGCGATTTCGTCTGCTTGGACGGTATGGAGGGCAGAAATCCCGTCTCCGATCCATAGTAATGAAGTTGCAGTCCCGTCGGCCTGACGAATTATGCCTTCAAGGGCAGATTTCAGATTTGTGGCTCCGAGCGGTGTTCGTAGTTCGAGTCGTCTGACTGCTTGGGCGAAGTCTGATGAAACGGGAGTTGAGAAGCCGCTGGTGAGTGACTGACAGGTCGTATCCATTGCCATCAGCTGAATCCGGTCTGTCTGCGGAAGTTGTTCCGCGACATTCCTGACCAGTGTCAGTCCTGCTTCCCGAACGTAACCTACCTGACTGGCGGACGTGTCAATCAGCAGGATATGTCGGTTAATCTGTTCTTTAGCGGGTCTGCTATCTCTTAATGCTAATACCTGCCATGAATCCTCATGGACAGAATATTGTTTCACCAGTGCCGTAGGTTCGGCATTCTCTGCCTCGGCCGGCTGGCAAAATGAAGTCAAACCTGTTGTGAGTAACAGTCCTGTCAAACAGGCCGAGAATTGCAACTGCCGCATTGAAACGTCCCCTTCACTCAGATCGAGAAAGGCAGGGATCGGTGGTACGGACCGTGGTCGGTCCGGAATCATCAAACATTCTATAGTCCTAGTCGGACACGTTAGAAAGGAATTCCCTGCAAAATCGTGCGTTCCTTGCCCGAATTAAACGACCGGCCTGCTGATGGCGTCGAAGTCCTTTCCCTCGTCAAAGTCACCCGTTTCGGTGTGTCAGCATGTTTTGCCTAAACGGAGTCTTCATCACTATTCCAAATTTCTCGCAAAACCTGCTGACAGCCGCGTGTGTTGAGACGTTGACTCTGCTTTGTGTTCCATGAGTTTGACGATTGGGTCAAGTTAACAGACCTGACGACTCGATCCCTTGTTTACGGAGAATGGAGTCTCACGGCAACAGATTCGCGGTCGCGGATCTCAAATATCGGCAGAGCTGAAGGGACTGTTGCTCCTCGGGGGGGAGAACACAGGTGGCAGGCCGACGAGCAGTGAGTCGCGGAGATGTAACGTTTCCGGACATGAAGTGGCAGTCACCCGTATTTGTCGTACTGACCGGTGTCTTGACCGGTTTTGCCGTGTTTAGTGACTATGCTTCTTTCTTTCCGGAGTCGGATCTGCCCCCCCCGGCACACGTACTTCATTTACGTAATCTGTTAGACGAATATCAGGACGACAATTCAAAACTGCGGATTTCGGTACTGCTCACTCCTGGTGATCGGCTTATCATCAGCAGTCTGGATCAGAAGACCCGGCTTCATGAGGTCGTCGTCAGTCGGCAGACACCGGAATATCAGACCCGTGACGACATCGTAGGCCCGTTTGGTTCCGGTGTTGATTTTGCACGCGTTCCATCGTCCAGGCGAGACTTGGTCCGTCCATGCGATCAGGACTCGGGAATCGGGACTTGTTCAGGAACGCGGATAATGTGTGTGGCCGACCGGCTTCCAGCTGTTCAGCGTGCACAGGTGTTTGAAGTACCCCGGTCTGAACGTCGGTTTCTGCTGCCGAGATTTACTGTGAAGTCCTCGACGTCTTCAGACTACTCAGAACGTATTGTGGTCTGTCAGGAAACCGCAGCGACCGATACGGTTCGTCTGTACACGGCAGAACTGACATTGCCTGCCCGGATTTCAACCCGCCTTCTTGGAATGTTTGAGGAGACCGTGATTCCGGCTGTAATGGAACAGGTCGGAACACTTGCTGACGTTGACCGGGATAATCACCTGAGTGTGGTTGTCTGTGAGCTGTCAGATGGTTTGATTCACACGGAAAATCCTCTCTGGGGCTGTGTACGTGCCGCTGATTTCCTTTCAACCGGTCCTTTCTGCGGCGACATCATTTATCTGGACCGAAGGCTGCTGCATTCAGATGCATTGCCGGCGGTAATTATGCATGAACTGACCCATGCCGCAGTATTTTCTGCGGAACACAGGCTGCAGTGCGAAGGACACCAGGTTCAGCGGCTTTCCGGCTGGTTAAATGAAGCAATTGCACATTCCTGCGAGTATCGGGTTTATCCGACAAGTCCGAATCTCGCAGACCGAATCTCAGGTTATGTCTGCCAGTCCGGTTTCTGGCCTCTGATCTTTCCGCCTTCATCAGTCAGTGCTGTCTCGAGTCGGGGGCCAATGCGAGCGGCCGGACTGTTCTATGTAGAATTTATCAGGCAGACGGAGACTCTTCCGGAATTTATCGAACGAGAACTGCTGATGGCGGGATCGCGTCCAAAGCAGAAGGCAGACGCGTTTGCCGAATTGTTCCGACAGTGGACGGTGTGGATGTCAGAGCGTCAGCAATATGGGGAAATTCCGCTTAATATTGGCGAGTTGCCGAGGGAAGAGCGGGCGAATGAATTTGTTGTTCGGGGGACGGCGGCCACGTGGTGGGAGGCCAGACATGCTGGTGAATTTATGATACAGGCGGGTCGTGATTCCGCGCTTCAAGTCACAGTGATCAACCCGCAAAATTAACATCGTTCCAGCAAAAAAAAAACGGTACCGGTCTGATCAGTCGGAGATGCTGCCTGCGCGGTTTTGCAGTTCTGTCCGCCGTCGAAATACATCCTTTAAACGCTCTCTGGAATAAAGACGCACAATATTGCCTTTGTATCTTATGCGTCCGTTGTCATCGACCTCGAGGTGCTGTGCGATATTCGGCAGAGCCAGTCCCGCGTAGAGTGCGGCAAATGTCTCGGGGTCAACACCTCGTCCCTCTTCCAGTTCCTGCAGCGAATCGATTCCACCCACTGACAGTGCAAAATAATTTTCGCCTTCTGTCACTGACCGGTGTGTTCGCTCGGCTGCCAGCATATCACTCAGAGAGTCCATGATGATTTTCGACTGTTTGTAAGTGAGCAGTGCCTCACCCGACAGTGGTTCTTTATCCTGCCTGGCAGCCTGAACGCGATCCGGTCCGAGTTCATGAGAACTCCCTACGAGACAACCGGCAGCAAATACCATCGCCGCAAAGACAACTAGACTCAGTTTTTGCATCCCGCACCATCCGATTATCTACAGTGAGGCCAAAGTTAAACTGTAAAGACGTTGAATGTCATTGAACCTGACTCCCACCCGGTGGTTAATCACCCGAGAACCTGTGTCAGCTTTGATTTTAGTCTCTCAGTCTGGCAACTGTTGAACTTCGTCGCAATATCCGGTTTGTCAGAATGCGGAGACGATTGAAGGTTCAGGTCGGTGGACGAATCGACCGTCGAGTGATCGGTTGATTTGACAGCGGAACAAACTAAGCCGATTACGTGACTTACGCGGCACGCCGACTTTCCTCGTTTGATGAGTTTGATGAGTTTGGATGATCTAAGTCTTGGGGGTGAATCCGATGAATCCTGCGGTCCTGTAGTATTGTCATGGGCTTTTTCCCGGCCGCACCGAACTGAAAGCTGAGTCCGGCGATGATGCCGCACACCCCCAGAGCCACCAGACACCCGGCGACAGCAAGTTGGTTGTCTGTGACGATTGATTGTAAATCCATGATTTCCTCCCGAGGGCTGAGACTTAGCTGAAGTGAGGTCACGTCCCGCCGGACCGGGATTCTGAGCAGAAATGGGAGTATTGCTTCCCACTTTGAAATTGAATTTATGTGGAGTCAGAGCAAGCGTGCTTTCAGAGGGGCTGAAACAGCGTGTCAGACTTCGGAGGCGAGTTGTTCGTGCGTAGTGACAACCTTCGGACAGGTGCGGGTTCTCGCTGCAGCATTTCCGGCAGGCTCTGCCGAAACATTTCCTGTGGAGGGAGAACAGTACCAATTTTCCATTCCGTACAACTGGGAAAGAGATTCCCGCGAAGGATGTTGCACCGGTGTTGTGGCGCCGGAATGTAAAACTCTTCCGACCAGGTAATGACTGTCCGCCAAGGCAGTTCCACCGACTGAATCATTTATCCGGAATAGAAGACTTCGAATTGTTTTATCCGGAGTTCGAAACAGAAGTTGTCTTCCTGTATGGACTGTGTCACTCCGGTTTGTCCGTCTGACGGCGTCAATCGGGACAGTTCGTACTGATGGTGCTGCAGATGGAGACTCAGGTAAAAAGATACAGGTCGTTACTCCGCACAGTTTTTGAAACAGAATGTACTTCGGGTACAAAAATATCATCAGACCGGCAGGGGGATGATGAACCGGACGGCTGCGCCGGATGTTGAACCGGACACATTGGTGTGTGTCCGGGGTGTTATCCGCAAAGTGTTTAATACTAAATATACAGTATATCAGTCCATCAGGTACGGAAGCCGCGGACAGATTAGGTTGCGGTCCTGGCACGAACGTGCGAACGGCTTATCGTCTGTGCAACCACCTGGGTGAGGAGCTTGATGCTGTCTTTCATTCCATTTTCCGGAATTTCCGGCTCAACGTTTTGACCGGCTGCACCTGGTCGACAGTTGCCAGGGCGCCTGGGTTCGACAACGTCATCATAATTCGGAGACGGCTTCAGCAGTTCGACGACGGCGGGGCCGATAGACTTGTCAAACAGGCGGCTGCAGCAGTAGCCACATTGAGAGATGAAACGGGTCCGTCACCGGGCAGTGAACAAAGCTGATCGCATTTTTCCCGGGTCAGTCGCCTCAGCCCATCAGCTTCATTTCCCAAAATCAGCATCCAGTGACGGTCTCGACGCAGATTTCGGATGCTGGTCGTTGATCGTTCGCACGTTCCCAGTACCCAGATGCCTGCGTCCTGCACTGTTTTGATTGCCTGCGCCAGATTGGACACCTGCGTATACGGAACATGTTCCACTCCGCCGGCCGATACATCGCACACCGTTTCAGTGACCGAAGCGCTTTTGTCACGCGTCATCACAATTCCGCAGACTCCGAAGAATCCGGCCAGGCGAAAAAGGGCGCCAAGATTCTGTGGATCCTGGACTGTGTCGAGTGCCAGCCAGAGTTTGACGGGTTGTTCCGATCGGGGAAGTAGCCCCGACAATGGAACCGGGGAAGGTGGTTCAACGAGAGCTGAGTTTCCGCCGGTTCGCTGCGTGTGCTGACTGCTTCGACGCTGACGAGATGCCGTGTTGTGACTCGTCACCGAAATTCCGTGTTCGGCTGCCTGTTTAGCTACATGTTTCCATGTTGTTCCATGGCGTCCACTGCGAATTTGGATTGATTTGACTGCGGCAGGTCGCTGTTGCAGTGCAGCGAGGATCGAATGAGGATTCTTCAGCCGATACATGGATAAAAAGTCTGCAGACAGGGAGATCACAACTGTGAAGTGAGCGAAACGGCCGCAGTCCTGATGAGATTCTGTCAGGCGGATCCTGACCAGGCAGCCAGCGACTGAGATAGCGCTACGGCTACGATGAAGGAAACATACAATCAGGCTGTGAAGAGATACTAGAGCAGTTCGAACAGGGTTTGAGTTCTCAGGATGGCGGCGTTCTCCGGAAATGTATGAAAGGCATGGATCACCAGGCCCTCAGTGAGGACATCGCACTTCAGTTGACTGATGCAGTCGGGACTGTGACTGGTCGTACCAGGAATCGTGATCGCCAACGTCGCACTTTTTGCGTCCGATTCCATTTCCCGATGCAGCTGCAGATATATGTCAACAGGAACGTGCTCCAGTTGGTAGCTGCAGTGGTATCGGACCCCGGACAGGTCAATCATGTGCGTCCTGTAGCCAATGAGTCGACGATGGATTACTTTTAGACGTTCGGGCAGACTGTGTTGCCTGGTCGTAACCACTTCTGTCAGGGTCTTGTCACTGGTTCGAAACACAAGCATATGTCCGCTCATGCCCAGACGGACTGTAGCCCGGTGCCCGCCGACAGAAAACGAGCAGGTCCGCACTGACTCAAACAGTTCCGGATGAAGCGGCCGTTCATAGGTACGCAGTACCATATCGGTGACGTCAGGACGCGTGAGCTGAACAGGCATGAAATGTCTCTCGCTGCTCTCAATGATGCGATGTCACATCTGCGGATGGGAACCGGTGCGATCACTTCCTCTGACAGAGGATCACTCTGTTCATATTTGCTCCAGTAGCGTTCCGATTGCAACTCTGAAGGAATAAGTGTTTTTTAGAGATCTATCATTCGTTTGAATCGTCAGGGTTTTATGTTGCAGAATCCCATTTAACTGCTAGCCGCGTTAATCCTGATCCTTCCGGATTCGACCCGGTGGGCTTGATTCTTTGAGTCAGTTTCAATTCGACAATTCTGTATTGAGCCATACCGAAACACATTTGTAAAAGAAATGCACTGATGTTTGTGATCTCTCACCAACTTTGCAGTCTTATATTTGCTCATTTTTGATCAACGGCTGCGTTTACTCATCCTTGATGGCGTCGAGGTTAAAAAGAGTTGGATTGCAGGGGGCAACGTTCATCAGCGACAGGTTAGATATCACTGCTGCCACACCCAATGATTTATATGTTTAACTCGGGTTTTTATCTTGGCCGATTCCGATTGCTTTGAGACGTCGATAGAAGCTGGGGCGTGTCAGTCCAAGTCGGCGAGCGGCTTCGGCCTTGTTGCCGCCGCACGATGCCAGGGTGGTTTCCATGATTCTTCGTTCTGCAGTACGCAGCAGTTCATCGAGTGACTGAAAGGGTTTTGCGCTGTCAGGTGCCACACGCTGAGCTTCCATTCCCGCTCGAAATGCGAAGGACAGATCTTCAACTCCAATGACGTTCCCGGTACAGCTGCGACAGGCGTCATGAATCACCTGTTGTAATTCTCGGACGTTTCCCGGCCACTGATATTCCAGTATTTTTTCGGCAACCTTTCGTGACAGTTCAACTGGGACGGTTTGATGCTGTCGTCGGTTGTTTTGAATGAACGCATGTGCCAGTAGCAGGACATCCCGTCCTCGACGGTGCAGTGGCGGCAAAAAGATTTCAATCGGAGCAATCAACTGATGAAATTCATCCAGCATCCATCCTTCTGCGACGACGCGTTCCAGTGGAACACTGCTTGTTGCAGCTATCCGAACGGAAGGAAAGACGGATCTTTGTTTCAGCAGCCACTGCTGAACTTCTCTGGGTACTCGTTCAACGTCTACCAAAACCAGCAGCCCCGGATACTCATGGCTGCCTGTTTGTTCTGCAGAGAAACTCTGAATCTGACGCAATGCGTTATAAATTGCGTCAGTTGACAGCAGGCTGCAGCAGACAGGAACGAATGAGGAATCGCCAGCGGGGCCACCTGTGTGAACACACTGAGCAAGATGACGTCTTCCGGTTCCGGGATTGCCGGTAACCGTGAAATGGCAGTCAGAATTCTTCAGCAGACCGGCCAGTTGTCGCGCACGGACCATTGAGTGGTCAGCACCGATAAAGGAGTTCCAGCCGTAGCGATTTCTGAAGTCGGCTCGCAATGCCGCAACTTCGGCATGGAGCTGCTGACCGGGTGAATGCTCAAAGATATGTTCAGATCCGGAGTCTCTGTTGGTTCGCAACACCACCACTCGTTCGATCTGGCCGGATGCGCTGCTGATCGGAATCGAACAGAATTCCGAACGGACAACTCCACCGGACGCGGTTGGCAGTACGCCCCGCCACAGCTGAGTCTGTCCCTGCCAACTTGCCGTTGTCGGATTGAATGCAGCAGCCAGCAGATCGGCGGCTGTTGTTTTTTCGGCATCCGGACTGTCGCATGAGAGCCCTTCAATTTGTGAGGCAGGCCAGCCTGTCCATGACGCCATACCCGGGCTGAAGAACCTCACTCGCCGTTTCGCATCAATGATGCACACACAGCTGTCCGTATCGACCAGCAGGTGATCCAGCAGATTCCTGCGCCGTGAACTCACTCAACTGTTCCTCCGACGGTGCCATATGATTCTGAAAGCATCCGTTCTGCATTCCGGGTACTTACTTCATCCTCACGGCGCTGTGATACCATCAGGCTGGGAATCTTTCTCAGCAACAGGATGATCATTAAACAGATGATCCCGTTGATTGACGTGGCAAAACCTTTAGAAATCAGCGTTTCAATAGCTCCGGTGATAAGTCCGGCAATGGTTGCAGCCATACAGCCTGTCATCAGAATGATGGTTCGACTGTTATACTTACATGAGTCAATGAAGGATTCACCGGTTAAACCACTGCAGCCGCACCAAATTGCTGCGGCTACCGCTCCCTGGCAGATCAGCAGTGGTTGTTCCCAGTGGGCCGGAATCCACGGCGCCGTTCCGTAACTCAGTGTTCCGATTATACACACAGGAACGAGGAGTACAGCATAACCCGTTGTTGGAACTACCGCCTGAAAGACGAATGTTCCCAGTAATCCGCCTGACACAGTGAGGAGCGCGATCGGCCAGGTTACTCCACAGACCAGTCCCGGCAGAACAGTGAAGGCAGTATAAACCCCTGCACAGGCGATGCAGCATCCAAGCCACACGGGTATCGGCGTCCATTCGGAGCGAAGGCCGCAGCAGTCGTCTGATTCACAGACATCGGTTGCCGCCCTGTTGTCACTTCCGTCTGCGGGACTGGTCGACGGAATCGCGCGCTGCTCAGCCAGTGTTGCGGATTTGTCAGAACAGAGTATCGAAGGGGCGTCAGCTGGATGGACCGAGTTTTCAGAAAAGGACTGTGTTCGGGGCGGACGGACGCAGAAAATGAGTACGGCGCATATTAATGCCATGATCACGTTCACACCGGCCAGAGATGTCGTGTTCAGTGATGCCGTCAGCACTGCCAAAATTCCACCCACATAAAACATAGAACTGTGGATTCTCATTCCTCGCCACAAGCGTGTTGGGGAAAGTGCTCTTCGGGTCATTTCTGCCGATGGTGTCCATTCACCAAATGATCCGAATCCAGTCAGTAGACAGCCTGTGACCAGGCCCCACGGAACGGAGCCGATGGTGACGGCGAGGATTCCGAAGGCCGTGCTCAGCAGGCCGATTCGTGTGGCTGTATGAAGTCCCGCAGCACGACTGAATTTTGAGTACAATGGAAAGCTGGCACCGGAGGCAATCAGCAGACCTGCGCTCATCAACGCCGAGTACATTGGCACAAAAGTCGGGTGAGTTTGGTTCTCGCTCAGTCGGATGAATGGCAGGAAAACTGCGTATCCACAAACCACGTGATGCAGCAGACCGCAGATCGCTGCGGGATGATTCGTGGTGAGCGAGACACCGGAACTGTCTTTTTCAGACTTCTGATCCGAATGAGTATTCTGCTGCAGTATCAAGTGTCATCTTCTCCGTCGTGTTCCGGCCTGGTGCCCGAGTTTTTCATGCATCGTCGGATGCATTGGGTCCGACAGCAGACATTCTCGAAATGAGGCTGGATATTTCAGCAGTGCCGTTTAGCCGACGGGGAGTTCGTATCCTGCGCGGCGTGGTCGACTGAGAAACGTATTTGCCTCATCGTCATTTTCGAACTGTTCCGTATCTGCATCCCAGATCAGTTTCCGTCCAAGTTCCCGTGTGATATTTACGAGATGGCAGACACTGATCGAGCGGTGTCCAATCTCTACATCTGCATTTGGCTTTTCACGTGTCTTGATGCAGGTTAGCCAGTTTGCCAGATGTGGCCCGGCCATCCAGTCTGAGGTGTCCCATTTTTTCTGTTCGTCCGGATCCGGAGCACCCGTGACGAAGTCGGCGGGATTCGTGGCGAACCGATTACGGTTGATTTCCATTTTTGCCCGGGTTCCCACGAAGACGGCTCCTCCTTTTGGGCCACGTTTAAGCTCAAAACGTACGAGAATACCGTCTGCGTACTTCATGGAAACTCTGCCATTAGTTCCCGGTGTTTCCGGCCAGAGTTCTCGTGGACCTGTGAGACTCTTTCCCAGTGCAGACTGGATCTGATCGACTCCATGTGCTCCCCAGTTTGTCATTTCGCCACCGGAATAGTCCCACCACTGCATCCAGCGAAACTGCAGGTGTCTGCTGAACGGACGAAGCTCAGTTGGCCCGCACCACATGTCCCAGTTATTTCCGTGCGGTACCGGCTCTTCGGGGATTTTGCCGACACCGGGATACTTTATTGGGCCGGTGTAATTGAGTGCCTGAACGAGTTTGATGTCTCCAAGGCCGCCTTTGCGAACCAGTTTACAGCAAAACCGATTCAACTCCATTGTGCGCTGTTGTGTACCCACCTGAAACACACGATTGTGACGCCGGACCGCCTTGACGACTTCCCTTCCCTCCTGAATATAGGCAGTCAGTGGTTTTTCGGCGTAGACGTCCAGCCCGGCTTGGCAGGCTCGTATACAGGCGAGTGAACGACCATGGTCCGGTGTGCCGATGATGACCGCGTCGAGCTGTTCCCTGTCCAGCATCTCCCGATAGTCGGTGTATTTTGGGAATTCTGTCTGGACTGTTTTTTCAGCGTCGAGCATCTGCCGCATGTAGCAGTCCGAAATTGCCACAAGTTTTCCGGGTGCGGGAAGCTGTCGCATCAGCTGGCGAGCTCTGTTTCCTGTACCAATGACACCAACGCGAATTTGCTCACTGGCAGGGGTGCCGCCGACTCGTCCATGAACTTCCGCATGGACAAACAACGGAGTTGACAGTGTCGCGCTTGTCAAAGCCGAAGACTTCAGGAAACAACGTCGGGAATTGGGAGATGTTTGAGACATGATGATTCCTGTGAGTGGCCGGGCCCGGTCCTGACTGACATTCTAGTCTGAAATCGTAAGCTTCGACATGCGGTTAACACACATGATGCTGCATTCGTCTTCAGTCAGGCTGTTACCGGTGAATAGACGCCTGCGGTTGAAATCCGGAGCAACACATCAATGTGTGAGAATTGTGTCAATCACTTGTTTATGAAGAATGCGTCGCCGAAACCCGAATACATAACATTTATACACGGCGTGATGAATGTTACTCGTTCGAGACGAACATCAGAGAGATCAGAGCAGCCAGGAAAATGGATTTGGTTGTTGAGTTTTTCTGCGTCCGTCGGCTCTTATCGTGGCGAATGTTTCGCCTGCGGGCAATGCTTAAGACTGTTTGCGGGTTTATGCGTGTCTGCCGTGCGGACGGTGTCCGTGACAGAATCTGAATCAGGTTGTGATGCGACACTCATAAAAATCACCGGTACGAATTTATGGCTGCATACGTCGAGTGTCTTTGTGCCCGTATGTACTCCGGCCAAATCCGGAGCGGGATCCTGAAGCTGACAAGTGGAGGTGTCCCGGGTGGCATGCGGACGGCGACGTGGTTTGTTCCTTTTGTTCGACGAATGCACGGACTTGTCGACGATTGAAGATGTAGACCGCAGCCGATTCGGGCTAACGCACGGACCCTAATCCGAGTCGTCTTCATTCCGCCGGATACATCTGACTGATCAGCAGTCCGGCAAAGACAACAGTTGCTGTTTCAATCCGCAGGATTCCCTCAGGCCACGAGATTCGCTTTGCTCCGTAGTCAGACGCCTGCAGGATTTCTTCCGGGGTGAATCCGCCTTCCGGACCTATCAGTAACAGTGTGTCACATCGTTCCGTCAAGGTTGTATTCCCGGAGATGTCTCCAGGATGCGCTATTGAAATTGCCTGCCTCTGTGCCCCGGCGATTCTCAGGGCCATCGAAAATTCAGTGACCTCGTGAATTTTCATCAGACGATTCCGACCGGACTGTTTCATTGCTCCGATAACAGTCGTTCGCAATTTGTCCAGCTTTGACTGTCGAGGATCAACGACCGATCTCACTGTGCGAAGCGGTACAAATTCGTCAACTCCCAGTTCTGTCAGTTTTTCGACCATCGACTTCAGTCGATCGCCTCTCGGTGGTGCAGCAGCGACGACGAGGCGTGAGCGGTTTAGTGTTACCGGTCGACGCAAATCCTGTAAAGTCAGGCTTACCCTGTTACACGATATGTCGGCAACGGATGCAGAGGCCGATGCGCCGGTACCGTCAAACAGTTCGACCTGATCGCCAACAGACAGTCGCAGGACACGCCGGACGTGATGAGATTCCGATTCGTCGAGTTCTGCCGTCTGTCCGCCGATGTTCATGCAGTAGAATCTGGCGGGCATCAAGCTGCATTCCTTTCGCTGTCGTCAGCAGCGGTTGATCCGTTATTCGAGAATCGCATCACTAACCGGTGCGTCGTGCGATGCCTCAAGAGACCTCTCCTGAGGCATCGTCGATAGTAGTTCGACTACAGAATTCTGCAGCGTCTGGAGTTCTCCGGTCAGGTCCGTGGTTGTCTGGACCTCGATATTCTGTCCGTTTTCCAGGAGAGTCAGATTTGTGGTTGCAATCTGTTCTGAGCCATTCAGACCTGTAGAGACCACAACCAGAGACTTCAAACGCCGTCCCTGTGTGATTTTCTGTCGCCGAACCTTGTGGTCCGAACCGACAACGAAAACGTGGTCATTAAGGATCGCGGTTCTGGGAATAATAATACCCTCGTGTTCATCGCCGGTGATACGTGCCTGAACAAATGTACCCGGCAACAGAGCGTTATTCCGGTCGTCGTTGACGACGTTGACAAAAACGAGGATTGTCCTTGTTCCCGGATCGGCTTCCGGGGCCACACGACCAATCGTGCCCGTCCATTCCGCGGCAGCAGATTCACTTGTGGCGACATGCACGGTCGGCTGCTTACCCGCATTCACAGAGGCAGCAATCTGTCTCCAGTCCTCCAGGCCAATGGCCACCGGGATGTCAATGTTGTCCGGACTGGTGAGCCGAAACAGGGGTTCGCCCGCGCGGATGTACTGTCCGCGTTCAGTCATCACTTCGCTTAGCACACCATCAAAGGGAGGAAGAACGCGCGTTCGTTCCAAATTGTCTTCGGCCTGTTGAAACTCCGCCTGAGCCGAGGACAGACGTTCTTTAGCAGCTGCAATTTGAAGTGGGAACAGACTCACCTGATTGGACAGCTGGATGATGGTGTCTTTCTGACGGTTGAGATCCACCAGTGCTCTGTTCATTTCAGATTCAGCCCCGGCATTCAGGTCAACTGCCCGGCGAAACCGATCGTACTCCTGTTGGAATGTGAACACATCAGTCTGTGACTTCTCCAGCAGACGTCTGCTGTTAACCTGCTGTTGTCGCAGCTGTTCGAGCTCGCGTGTGGTTTCACTGATCCGGTTTCTCAACTGTCGAGCTCGATTCACGTAGTCGCGATCGTCTATGTGAACCAACACGTGACCCTCAACGAATTGAGTTGGTTCGTCTGCGGAGATCAGTGTGTGTTTTGCGGTGACGTGCTGACCGACTTCCAGTTTTGGATGGACGTCAACGATCTGACCGCTGACCTGAGCAGCTACCACCGCCTCAAGGTCGGCAGCAGCTGTTCCATACGCGGTGATAATTTCGCGAAATTTCACCGGGATGACCGTAAACGTATCAATATTGAGTGGAGACACCACCACTTCTTTAGACTGGACACCTGGCTTCTGTGCGCTCAGGGTCACATAACCGATTCGGGACGTCAGCAGAATCACCAGAATCGCAATCTGAGAGATTACCGTACGTCGCAGCAGTGTCCGATATTTATTGTCAGCCTCCTTCATACGGACTATCGCTCTCGCAGGTGAGTACCAGCTGCAAAGAGAATGATACCTGCCAGCAGACAGGCAGGCATGACCACCAGCGGGATACCAAACTGCAGCTGAAATAATACAAGCGCCGGAAGGGCCGACAGTACCACAAGCTGCAGAAAGAATCCAATTTGGTTTTTCACTGAAGCAGGCCTTTACACCAGAGACAGGTGTTTTGTGGTGGTTTGTCTGAACGCGTCTGCTACGTCCGAATCAAGTGTCTGAGGTACGCAGTGTGTCTCGGCAGGCTAGCCCTTGGTTTTTATTCTGTATTCACGAGGTTCCAGCTCAACGGTCTCACCATCCTTGATTTCAACTGACAAACTTCTTTCCAGATAGCCCTGAAGTTCATGCCAAACACGAAATTTGTGAGTTCCGACCGGCAGATCTTTGATTTCGAAGCTGCCATCCTTCTTTGTGATTGCGGCATAAGGGTGATCCAGGACCAGCCATCTGGCTTCCATCCACGGATGAAAATCACATTTGACTGTTGAGGGAAGTGGTTCTGCCTTTGGCAGTGGATAAGGAGTGCCCTTTCCTTTGGAGGTGAGTGGAGCAATCACCTGGTTCTGACCACGGTTTCGGATTGGAGTCAAATTTGTGTTATGGCTGACAGAGTCACTGTTGAGAACCTCCACAGTCTGACCTGCACGTACCAGCAGCGTATGCGGTGTGAACATGCAGTTCTTTTGATCAAAGGTGACACTCGCAGGGAAGTTCATTTGATCAGGATGAATGTTTTTGGGAGCTTTTCTCAGGTACACGAACACATGAGAAATACCTCTACTGTCCTGATCGATGACCAACTCATCGTCATACACATCTTCGCTGGCACACACATTTCCGTTTTTGATACTGGCTCCCTTCGGGTGCAGCAGTTTCGGCGCAGGAATATCGCCTTTCCACAGTATCTTTCCGGATACGGATCCCCACCCGTCCGCAGCCATTGCAGGCACGACAGTAATCAGTGACAGAAACGTGATGTGAAAGACCGTTCGCAACATAACTAAATCCTGAAAAGGCTGGCACACAGGCTCACGGGTCCGAATATCCAACGGTGATACGGTGGAATGGCTGAGCAAGAGGGGACCGAGCATTACTGCACTCGACCACACAATTATACGAAGGGACCTCGTGGAAAGTCGAATACGGTGCCGGATTTCCCAGGCTCGTTGTACCGGTTCCTGGCCCTCAGAATCGCTGTCATGAGTGAATCCGGTCCAGACGAATCCGACTCTTTGTTTTTTTCGGTACCTTTCGAATCCTCAATGAACTGGATTTTGGGTTCAGTGGTTTGTTCGAACGTGGAGCCGGCAGGTGTGAAGCCAGGAAATTCCGTCCATTCAATCCTGCCGGCAGTACGACAAGATTTTTGCATGTCTCTTCGAGGGGCGGTGGCAATGATCAGGACATTTTAACGGGCCGGTCATGCGAGCCCTTGACGTTGTCCCGAACTCAGACCGACATCCGGAACCGATCATTTTAACCCAGGTCGGTGTTAAGCCGGGGCTGTGCCTTTTGAGTCCGTGGGTAACCTGGCTGACTGTCCTCCAAAAGCCAGCACGATTCCCAGCACCATGATCGGCTCGAGAATCATTCGGTAGCGGGAATTCTCAATTTCCACTTATCCTGTCCGCAAACAGAAATAGCAGAACGTGGCCGTCACGACGATTCCCATCCAGCGCCGTTTTCCGCCGGTCAGCAGCCTGACGGCAGCCAACAGCGCGATGAACGAAAAAAGGTTGATTCCACCAGAGTGAATGACTGGGCATATGACGGGCGAGAAATGATCCAAGGTCAGCGAGAACGGGAATGCTCCAAGTTTTTGCCCAAGATAGTCCTTATCAGAGCCTCCTCCAAACGGAGGAGATCCGGCAACACACCGCCAGAAATAGACCATTTGTTTGAAAGCCTTCCGGAAGAATGTTTCCGGATCGGTTCGAATTGCATCAATGCTGACCCGAGACATCAAGTTCTCGGTTTCGTCGAACGAAAGTCCGGACGCCATTAACTGGCCATGAACCTTATAGGCGTGTCGGTCGTTGAGTACCCCGGGTGGAACGTCTAACAGCTGTTCCATTTTACGTGCGGAATCGGGTTCGGGCCATGCGAGGTTCCCTCCCGAGCCGTCTCGAAACGTCACGGCCCATTTATTAGCCGCGGGAGGTTTGGTCAGGAACAGTTCGTCATACAGAATCCTGTTGCGGACAATGCCGGGAATCAGTGTCACTCCGAAACACAGCAGTAGGATTAGTCCATGTTGCAGCGACCGTCGCAAATCCAAGCAGGAATCCTGCTAAACCTGCGACCCGCTTTGTGGGTCGCAATTCGTACAGAAGAAGTATCGCCAGTCCGGTTGTCAACGGCAGGGCAAACAGTGACTCTGTCAGAACGGCGTTGGCATACCAGACTCTTTCTGTCAATGGAAACAGCAGCAGGTAACACAAGACGAAAGAATCGTGTCGTCCGGTCAGGCAGACAGCCAGAAGACACGTCAGCAGTGTCGTGATAAATACCAAACAGTGTTGGCCCAGGATCGAGACCAGTAGTGCATTGTTACTGCATTTAAACTGCCCGAGCGAGAGAAAATACGGATAGACGGGAGTTCGGTAAGGTGTATTGACTGTCTCCTGAAAATAGTCGGCTCTGGAAACGAGGGTGCCGGTGTTCCGGTAGCCGGCTGCGTCCATCAGCACAGGAGATGGTCCGATCGAAAAGAAAATCAGATGCCACAGAAAATCGATCAACAGAACGACTGCCACAATCGTGAACAGTTTTGTATGTCGACGTTTTAGCGGGGGATCGACATCCAGGGGACATTTTATGATCAAAAGGCACTCTGTCTTTTCACATTCAGTTGGTTTCTGTGCAGTCCGCAGGCGGAACTGGCTGCCCGGTTACCGGCGGACTTCATTTGACTGAACGGCAGGTGCCTTTCTTTCCTGCGAGATCGATAAATTCGTTGTAGTCCCGAATGTAATCATCAGGATCGTAGGGATGTGATGCAAAGACGGCAACGACTGAGTGAGGTTGATGTCTGTACTGTGTTGTCCACAGGTTTGCAGGGATGTACAGACCAAGACCGGGCGTATCCAGCAGTACCTCTTCCCGTGTGCGACCGTCGTCCACGACAACGGCCACCGAACCTTCCACACAGACCAGGAGTTGCTGACAAATTCGGTGTGCGTGCTCTCCCCGGACATACTGGCTTGGTACGTCATGAACAAAGAACATCCTTTGCGGCATAAACGGCAGTTCCGAAAATTCTGCCACCGCCAGGTTGCCTCGGGCGTCGCTGTGACTCGGCAGTGCGATCAGAAAAGCCTCACCCAGAACTGGTTTACGGAGTCCTGGCTGCAGAGATTTCTCTTCTGAAGTCAAACGGGCACTCGGTGAGTGCATTCCGACATAACCGGTGATCCGGGCCGGATTGCCCACTAAAATCGCTCCGGGGGGGACGTCGTGCGTCACGACCGCTCCGGCACCGATCATTGCTCGCTTGCCAATCCGCAGTCCTGGCAGAATGGTTGCGTTTGCTCCGATGGATGCACCATCTTCAATGATGGTCTGAACGACCGAATCCTGCCACTGACCGCTGCGGGGAAATTTGTCATTCGTGAACGTAGCGTTGGGGCCGATGAACACGTCGTTGCCAACGCGCATTCCGTCCCAAAGCTGCACGCCGCATTTGACTGTCGTGCGGTCGCCGATAACGACATCGTTTTCCACAAAGACGTGGTCGCAAATGTTGCAGTTGTCCCCGACACAGGCTCCCGGTAGTAAATGGGCGAACGCCCACACACGGGTACCTTCGCCGACTTGACTACTTTCACAGATGCCCTGGGGATGAACAAAAATAGCCATGATCTTATTCTCCACCGTAGAGTTCCGGAAAATCTAGCTGACGGAGAACAATTGTCAGCGGACGATGTTTGGAATTTTCGTAGGTTCGTCAAATGTAGCTTCCCACGACGCTCAGGACGAGCAGATTTGCAGAACTTGAAAACAGGACGACGAGCATCAGCGGAGTGTAGCCCTGGATATCGATGAGATTCAGGTACCAGCTCAGGAAGACGATCAGACTCAAAGACAGACTGCCTGTTACTCCGGCGATTCCCACCAGGCCCAGCAGGGCAATCGGTAACGCAGTGAAGGCAAAGATTGAATTGAGCATGTAATTGAGTTTCTTACGAAACGTCCAAACGCTCTGCCCACCTGCCCGTTTCTGCCGCACGTATGGAATTGACACTCGTCGGAAACCCAGCCAGATCAACTGCCCAGCCAGTGATGTGTGCGATTCTTCCATCTTCACCAAGGCATCGCGGACTTTGTCGTTACAGGCGAAAATACCGCCTCCATCGGTTTCCCCAGCCGGTTAGCCAGTGTTTCCAGGGCTGCAATCAGGGATCAATTGTCTCTTCGTTTCGATAGACGGGAATCACGATCGAGAACATCAGTCAAGGTTTCCGAGAATATGACAAACGTGATCGACCTGGTTTTCATTCAGGCCGGGAAAACAGGGGAGCGAAACGATCTCACCCTGGGCCGCAAGCGACTCGGTCAGGATATCGGAGCGACATCCGGCTTCGGCTACCGCCGGTTGCTGCACGTCCAGCAAAGGATAATGTACGTCGCTGGCAATCCCTGCCTCACAAAGTGTTGCGCGAAATGTTTTTCGCCGGGGATGGCGGATGACACACAGATGGCAGGCGTTACTGTGACTGGCCGATGAGACAAAATTTACAGCCGTATTGCTGCAGGCGGCGGTGTAGCGGGCGACAATCTCCCGGCGTCTCCGGTTCCACGCGTCCAGGCACGGCAGACGAACACTCAGCACGGCCGCCTGAACTTCATCCATCCGGCTGTTACGTCCTCGGGGTCGCCGGGCCTCATATTTTTTTGACCAGCCGTACTGAGCCAGTTCCCGAACTACCTGTGCCAGTGCAGAATCGTCTGTTACAACGGCGCCGGCATCACCGAAGGCTCCCAGATTTTTTGTCGGGTAGAAGCTGAATGTAGCCAGGTGGCCGAGGCTTCCGACTCGCCGGCCTGTGCTGTCCTGTGCACCGTGTGCCTGGGCTCCATCTTCAATCAGATGCACCGGTTGGCTTCCGATTACCCTGCGCAGGGGCGTCATATCCATCACCTGGCCGAACAGATGTGTCACGACCACCGCCCGCGTCCGATCAGACAGCATACGGGCAACAGAGTCTGCGGAGATCAGCAGCGATGCTGCGTCGACGTCAGCAAAGACGGGTGTTGCCCCAACCTGGATGGCTGCAGCTGCGGCGTACATCCCGGCGTTGGCGGCCATCACGACTTCGTCTCCCGCCTCGCATCCGACAGCACGCAACGCCAGTTCGAGAGCATCGGTACCGTTTCCAACACCCACGGCATGCCCGACTCCGCAAAAATCGGCAAACGAGGATTCAAAGTTGCGGGTTTCATCACCCGACAGGTACCATCCACTTTGAAGCACGCGGGCGACGGCCGAGTCGTGCTCAACACGGAGGTTCTCATACTGGGGACGACAGTCGAACAATGGGACACTGAGGCGATTCATGGAGAGTAGTATCGGATGAACTGAGTAACTGTTTACATACATCCGTCGCAATCGAGACTCAGCAGTAGAGAGCGAAGACGTCCCATGTATTGGGTTATCATGAATGGTGATTCAACTCACCGCCGGACAGGTTCAAGATTCACCGCAAATGATGCTTGAGTCAACCCTTTATCTGCGGGCCGGACAGACGGCTCAACTCATGAGACCAGTTACACGGTTGATGTCGAATGGCCGACAGGTGTTGGCCGGGATTTGATTTTTGATTGACCTGGCTTCCTTCCCGAAAATAACTGAAGCATACCAAGCTCGCTATATCGGTCATTGTTCAAACAGAACTCAAGGCGGAATTCGGATGACACCGGTTCATGGATTTTTTATAGAAACATTACAGGTCGTTGTTTTCGAACAGGGTTCGATACACAAGTCCTTTGGGACTGTCTGCGGACGATAGTCAAAGGTTGACTTTCAAAGTCGTCATCTTACCGACGGTACTCCGGTAGCGACAGACATACTGTGGTGTCGAGTCATTTGATGGCATCGAGACATTTCATCCGTTTTGGATCTGACATTCGAATCAGAGTCTTGGCCGCTGAGCAGGGATGCCATGTGAACTGCATACAGGCCGACTTGAACAAATTGTTATCAGCAGTTGCCTATTGGAATCGGAAACAACTTCGATTGACAGAAAAATCTGTGGACATGAAGTTACTAACCCGCGATACCCGGCTACCGTTTTGACGCTCACGGCGACGGGGAACGCCGGAATCGCATAAAAAACGACGGGGTTTCACTCAGGCCTGTGAAACGGGTGCCCGCGGCTAAGAGACAATTAACAGACTCATCAATCTGATCTGATTCATACAGCGTCAGGAAACACGGGACTGTCATCCGCAGCGATCCGAGTTTGTGAACCTTACGGCAGAACATTACCACTGTATGGACTTCAGCCCGTGTTCAACAACTTTCAGCTGTCAGCCAGGGATTTCCTGAGTTTCGCCGGAGTCTTCGTCTGTTACCGACACCGTTCGATCACCGGGCGTTCGGGAGCCAGTCAGTGGAGACTCAGGCTCGTCCAGTCGCGTGTTCACTGCTGTTTCAACGTCGAGAAATGCAGCCGTTTCATCTTCCGGGCGATTCACATCCGTGCCGTTTCGATGTCCGGGCAGCCACAACGTTTCCACATTCCGTCTGCGGAAACGTTCCGCCAGGTGCTGATGGCAGGTGAAGAACAGTATCTGCTGTCCGCTGCGCCCCAGTTCAAGCAAACAGTCGAGTGCCGCTTCGGAGCGTTCTTCATCGAAATTGACAAACAGGTCGTCCATCACCATCGGAAGTTCGATGCCTCGTTCCGCAAATTCCCGAGCCAGTGCAAAACGGAGGGCAAGGAACAGCTGTTCGCGTGTTCCGCCACTGAGTTGTTCCACACGAAATGTACGATTGTATTCATCGTCGATGCACAGAAACCCTTCACCAAGCGGTGCCCAGATCCGGTGATAGCGTCCGGATGTCATACGATGCAGATAGGATGAGGCCATCCGTAATGTTCCGGAGATGTTTTTCTTTTCGAATCGTTCCCGCATCTTTCGAACAGCATCCTGTTCATGCTGTAGAGCATGCCATTCCTCAGCTGCCCTGTGGATATCCCATGCCAGTTGTGCTCGCCTGAAATGCTGCTGCTGAGACCCCCGTGATGTTTCGAGAAGTTGAATTTGTTCTTTCAGGCTGCCAACCGTTTCGTGTGCCGAATTGAGATCGTTCTCAACATCTTCCAGTTCGAGTTCGAGCAGCTTTATAGACTGCCGTCCGCTCTGAGGATCGAAGCGGCTCAGGTCCTCTTCGACAACTGCAAGTTCAGGTTCTGCAAAGACAATTTCGTTCAGTTCTTCCGTTGTGACTTTCAGCTGTACCTTAAATTCTTCACGCTTCTGAACCAAATCCGCCTGTTGCATCAGTTCTTCCCGACTCGTTACACCACAGCGTGTGAGTACAGCTTCGCGACGGAGTTTGGCAGCTTCAATCTGATGCTGTGTCAATGTGGTATCATGGGAGCGGGCTTCGATTTCTTTGCTCAGACGATTACGTTCCACTCGATCGCGTTCGTGTGTCGTCAACTGCTGCTGCCACGCGGTCAGCACTTCCAGGGGGCGGCCGAAATCCAGCTGATCATCATTTGCAACCTGCTGTCCCAGCTGTCTGACCCGGGTTGCCATGCCATCAAACATTCGGCGAAGGCCCTCAGCTTCGGGTGCTGAATTTCGCCATTGAGTGTGAAGTTCACGGATTTCCTGAATACGCTGCCACCAGTCAAACGCTTCCTGAACCCGGACAGTTTCTTCCATTCCCAGTGAAGTTAACAGTCGACACCATTCCTGACGCTGGTCATTCAGTGACTGTCCTGCGGTACGGTACCGCTCCCGAAGCTGCGTAAGTCGACGACGACGCCTGGTGGCGCGTTCCTGTCGACGCGACAGACGTTCAAGTTCCGTAATATGCCGTGAGCACTCACCAATACATTCCACGAGATGAGCAGTCGACGACTGTCCCGAATCCATTTTCATCAGGTGTTGGCCGGTAATTCCCTGTGACTGGATTTTCTGAATACGTTCGTGAACATCCTTCAGTTGTACTTCAGCCCGGCCGGCTTCATCATTAAGGTCGTCAAGCCGGACCCCGGTCTTTCGGTCAAAATAATTGCGCATTCCGTTACGAATGCACCACCACATCATGCCGGCGAATGCGAACGCGGAAGCCGCCAGAGAACCCCCGACAGCTTCCGGTCCTGACACGCCCAGGCTCCAGATGATCACACCAAAGAAAAAGAGCGCCAGCGAGACTGCTGTGATTCCTGTAACGGCTCGATCAACCCATGGGGGAACCGTGTCTTCCGTATCCACACGACTCATAACTTTTCGGACAGTCTGAATCTTAAGTGCCAGCTGTTCCCTTTGAAGTCGCAGACGACCAAGATTTTCGAGTTCAGTCAGTCGACGCCGCTCGAGTTCCATTGACTCCGGAATCGATTCGATCTGCATCGCTTCGAGATCGCTGTTCAGCTCCATCAGCTCCTGCTGGCTGCGACGGGAAAGACCTCGACACGATTTCCTCAGTTTGGTGTGACGCTGAGTTGCATTCTGATACTTTCGGGCAGTCTGAAGCAGCTGATCATGGGAAGACGACGAAGCATCAACCGAGTTCAGACGCTCAAGATTCCATGTGTCTCCCATTTCTTTCAACTGATGGTCAAGTTCTCTTTTGAGATCTCTCGATCGGTCCTGAGCTTCATTAATCTGCTGATCAATCTGCCGCAGCCAGGGAGCCTGTTCAACCAGACTTTGAATTGCGTATCGATTCTTTTCGAAAGGTAGATCGATTTTGATCCGATCCGACTGCTGTTGCAGCTGTTCTGTATGATCCGTCAGTTTCTGCCAGTCAGCGGTATGTTGGCCGATATCCCGTTCGCAGCCGGAAAGCTGCACCAGAGAATCCTGAGGAGAATGTTGAATGACCGGCAGATCATTCAGCATTTCGTTCAACTCCCGTTTGCGTCTCCAGGGAGTAAAACAGCTGCTGATGAACCTTAAACCTCGCAATTCCGTCTCAATCTCAGACTGTCGAGTCTGAAGCTGTCCGATCTTTTGAAGCAGTTCCGAACGTTGGCGGGTGAGCTGATCGTGTTTTTCACGGGAGTCGTCGTCACGTTGTGCCTCAGCAATCAGCTGACTGTAGTTGGTGAACAGTTCCGGCAGTCGTCCCTGCTTGCCGTCGTCGGCAAGCAGGGCTGTCTGGCGCTGGCGCACATTTCCTGTTGCTCTGAGTAACTGGCGACCGTGAGGTCCCAGTGACAGGCCGTATATGTACTCCGCAACCTGATCACTGCCGAGTGTGGAAAGTTGCTGTAGTTCGCGAACGCCCAGTGCAAAAACGTCATTGAATACATTCTCGCGTGTATGACTTCGCAGCATGTCCAGCGATTCTTCGCGTGACATATCGTCCGGACCACCGGTAATTCTGAATCGGCCCCGGCTGGACACGGCCGCCTTGCGGCTGACTCGCCAGATTCGACCATTGTGCTCGCAACGCAGTGAACCCTTCCATGGAACTTCTGATTCTTCACGATGCCAGACGGGTTCTTCCTCGAGTGGATCAAAGCCGTACAACACTGAACGCACGAACTGCATCAACGTCGTCTTGCCGGCTTCGTTTGGTCCGTAGATGACATTCAATCCAGTCATATCCAGACGCAGTAACAGACTGCGCCAGATCCGGAATCGATCGATGTCAATCTCTGAAATTCTCATCCGTTCATCCTGCCATCTTGGCGAGGTGTATCAGGAGTTCGTTTCGTTCAGTTCGTCTGTGTTACTGTGAGCGTTATCCATGGTGAGAACTGTCGGGGCTGAGACAGATTCTGTCGACGATGAGTCGGCTTCAGCCACCCGACTGTTATCTTCAGATTCCTGGTCTGCGACCGGCGATTCTGTTTCAACGGTGTCGGGGCTAAGCCGTTCAGGTGGCAGCAACTCTTCGAGATCGGACACAAACCAGTCGGCACCGTCGTTGCGCAGTTGAGCCAATACTCGCTGCGGATCGATGCCGTCGGCGAGTGTTTTCAATCGTCGGGACCATCCTTCAGTCAAATCCGCCTTGCCCGGAAAAGAAATCAGAGTGTCTCGCAGTAATTCAGCATTCGCAGGGACCAAATCGGCATATTGTTGAGCGAGATGTTCAGGTTTCTCAAGATCCCAGGCATCCGGCACCATTCGGACCTGATGCAGAAGTCGCAATGATCGACCTGCCACGCTGAGTTTGTCCAGTTCCACTGCTACAGCGAGTTCGAGGTCATCTTCCATGAAGTTCTGCAACACCGGCAGAGGGCCGGTCAAAGTCCAGCACACGGACCAGATACGGTCCGACGGACAGCATGATGTTTCTGTCAGCTTATCCCTCATCTGTTCCAGTAACCGGTTCAGTTCAGTACCTGGTTCCACCTGCAGTGTGATGTTTTTCCAGTCAACAGCGCTGGTGTTGATTTCCTGAGTACTCACCTGGCCGGACGCATCAACCGTAACAAGACTGCAGAGCCCGCTGTCTGCCTCCAGCTGATTGCGAGGCTGTGTGATTCCCGGACAGTGCACAGGAACCGTTTCCAGCTGCATCTCTGTTCTCGCAAGTTCTCCCGTAAGAGCCAGGTAGTTTAACTTTCCTTCCTGCATCAGTTTGCGGATGTAATTGCGAAAACCGACTTCGTATTCGGAGTCATCCCCGTCAGATGTACGAAACGAATCCGCGGCATTTTCATCCGAAGGCGGCTCAATTGTATTGTTTTCCAGGCGAATCATGCTGTCTTCGGCGGCAGCAGAAAGACTGGTTAATCGTTTTGATTCGTCATACCTGGATCGGCTGACAGTGCCGATTCGGAACGGTTCGATTCCGTCCGGACTCGAATGGATCACCCGAATACCGAATGCGTCGGTTTCCCCATACCACATCGACGCACTCACTGTTGTGATCTTTTTGTCTCCACGCTGAAGATCGATCGGTTCCGGGCTGGAAGTGAAGCAGAGAGAAACATTAGCCGGCAGGTCAGGGATGGAGCGCCAGGCATCTGGTGGATCGGTGTCGCCTGGAATGACGAACACCGGAATTGCTTCTTTCTGCAACTCACGGAATCCCTTTAAAAGCGCCAGGCGTGCCCGCAAACTTCGGTCTGCTTCAACGAACACATTGCCGGACAGCAACAGATAGTCCACCTGGTGTTCAATACAATTCTGTGTCACACAGTCGAATGCCAGTAGAGTGGCATCTTCCAGCTGGTGACGCAGGTCATCCGTGAGCTGTTCTGACAGGTACACACTCACTGGTACGTCCAGACGGATGTTTGCTGCGTGAATGAAACGCTGAGGTTGATACGGCATTTCAGACTCCTTTCTCAGTAACCGGGCGATGCGCTGACAGCGACCGGTTTGACATCAGATATCTCTCAGACTGAGACCCGATTTCATAGGACAAACAGTGCGTTTTGTTCGTGGAGTCCTGCAGCAGATGGTGGTGTCAGTCTGCGAAATTTAATGAAACCGGGAATATGGGGAAAGACCGTCGCCTGAAAGTTCGGCGATTTTTGCCAGCGCCGAATCTGTATGCCACAGCCCGTCGTCAATTTGCTGGCAGCAATGTTTCCATTGACGGGCGGCAAATCAAGCCGTAATAAACTTGGTATTCTGCTGTTCCGGATCGAGAGTTCTGTCACGATTGCAAAAGAAGCCGACAGTGATATGGCTGATAAAACTGGTGTGGATGAGCAACTGGTAAGCATTCTGGAATGCCTTTTGGATCAGTCAATGGCAGAGGATCGAAGCCAACAGGTCGTCCAGGCGATCGCAGAACACCCGGAGCTGGAGCAGCAGATCAGAGAGCTGGCGGCCACTGCGATGATCGTGGACGAGATGGCAGCGTTTCAATCCGGCGATTTTACTGAAGTTGCGATTGCTGCTGTTTCCGCTGATGATTTTCAACCGGGTGTGCCGCGCAGCAGCCCCGGTTTAAGAATCGGAAAATATGAACTGCTCGAAGAGATTGGGCGAGGCGGAATGGGTGTGGTCTATCGTGCGCATCAGACGGATCTGAACCGTGATGTTGCGCTGAAGATGATTCCAAACGCAGAATTTGTCGCTGTGGATAATCTTGCCCGTCTGCGTCGCGAAGCTCTGGCTGCCGGGCACCTCAGTCATCCCAATGTTGTGCCCGTGTATGATGTCGGGGAACAGGATGGCTATCCATGGTTTTGTATGAAATTTATTGACGGCGAGACGCTCAGTGATCGCCTTCAGAGAGGGGCGATGGGAACCCAGGAAGCTGTCCGTTTAATTTTGCCGATTGTCGATGCGATCCGGACGGCACATGCCGAAGGAATTCTTCACCGGGATTTGAAGCCATCCAACATTCTGATTGCTGATGACGGTACTCCCTTCGTGACGGATTTTGGACTGTCAAAACGCACACAATTTTCGGCGCAGTCACAGTCTCATCTGAGTGGTAAACGGGATGCCAGTATTACAACCACCGGAGCCATTCTTGGGACGCCGGCCTGGATGTCGCCGGAACAGGCGGAAGGACAGACTGCAGTAATCGGTTACGCCAGTGATATCTACAGTTTGGGTGCTGTTCTCTACGCGATGCTCACCGGTCGTCCGCCGTTTCAGGCGGCGACACCACTGGAAACCTTGTTGATGGTCATTGAACAGGAACCTCCGTCTGTCCGAATCACTAATCCATCGATTGATTCTGACCTTGAGATGATTGTCACAAAATGTCTGCAGAAACCAGCGGACCTGCGTTATTTAACCGCAGATGCACTCGCCCAGGATCTGCGTGCCTGGCTCAATAATGAGCCGGTCAGTGCCCGCAGCTGGACACTCAACAGTGTACTGATGCGTCTGTTTCGTGAGTCGCATCATGTTTCCGTGCTGCAGAACTGGGGTGTACTGTGGATGTGGCACAGTCTTGTCCTGCTGGTGTTGTGTGTCAGCACGAACGTCATTCAACTGACGGGTATCCAGATACGCTGGCCATATCCCGGACTTTGGATCGTTGGCCTGGGGATCTGGGCAGTAATCTTTTGGACTTTGCGCCGCCGATCCGGACCCGTGACTGCTGTCGAACGTCAAATTGCACATGTTTGGGGCGGCAGCATGATTTGTTCGTCGCTGTTATTTGCACTTGAATGGATCATGCATCGTCCTGTACTTGAATTTTCGCCCGTGCTTGGAGCAATTGCCGGGATGGTGTTTCTTGTCAAAGCGGCAATGCTGTCAGGCACATTTTATGTGTCGGCAATGGTTCTATTTGCAACGTCGCCGCTGATGGCCGCGTTGCAGCAGAGTGACCTGCCAAATTTGAGTATTTCATTATTTGGTGTGGTTTCAGCCGGAACCTTCTTTTTTCCAGGTCTCAAGTACTACCGTCAGACCACCAGAGGCGAATCAGACAAGTTGGAGTGGCCAGAGCGACCGCAGCAGGGACGTGGATAGCAAACATCAATGGTACGACAAAACGCCCGTCGACCGACCAGGTGCATCCAATTGCGAAACAACTGACGGCGTGCAGCGCCAGAAACACATGGGTCTCCTTACGGCGAATTGTCAGTATGAGTCCTCCGAGCGCACTGCTTCCGATGAGCCACCCTGTCAGTGATCGTGGCCGATACTCCTGCAGAATTTTGATCGCAGCCAGCCAGATTGAGGTGCCGGGATGATTTCGGATCCATTCGAATGCGGCAGTCTTTCCCAACCGAGCACGAACCACATCGCGTTCGAGTCGACTCATTGAGTTCAGGTCGATTGACTTTGTCAGCTGACGAGAAGATTCTATTTGCCATACACCGCCTGTCCGGACCGCACGATCACTGAATCCGGCAGGAAGTTGTGTCATTCCCTGTGTACCCAACGGCATCATGGCGCCAAGAACACGGACATTTCGCCACCCCCATGGAAGGATGACAAGAACAGCGCAAAACAGAAACACCAGCGTCATAGAGAACGCTTTCCGCCAGCAGTGAATTCCGGACAGCGTCGAAGAAACATGATCATTGCGGTAAATCAACGCCGCCACAATCAGTGCAATTCCCGGCATCCACAGTACAAATACGGTTCGGTTCAGAACCATCACTCCGACGACGATTCCCAACAGCACCACATTTCGCAGACGCGTTGTGTGGCTGAGCTGAATGAGCAGCAGGGTTGCGATTGTCGTCAGGAATGTGGCACTCGCCTCTGTCAGAACAGCGCGACCGTACAATCGGGTTCGTGTGTCCACCACGAGAAACATACAGAACGCAATGACTGCTGCTGTGTGTCGTTCAGTCCCGGTTAAATACCAGATCAGCAGACCACAAGTTGCTGCGCTGGCAATAACGTTCATTACGCGGATTGACCAGAACTGTCGTCCGAATACTGTATTCAAGCCCGCAAGTGCAACGGGAAACAGCGGTGGTCGGTGTGCAACGGGTTCCGGTTGCCGGCTGTCATGCCCGCCGGTATTTTCAGAATCGGATTGACCGGTCTGCTCATACGGACCGTGAAAGATCGGATCACTGCCACCTTCCGCGAATCCCTCGCCATGCGCCAGGTTCCAGCCAATACTGTCGTATGAAAGCTCATCGCCGGATGTTGACGGAGGTGTGTTAAGTCCGTATTTGACGGAGTAATGTCCCAGCAGTACCAGTGTGCTGACTACAAATGCAGTGAAACCGCAGAATCGGGGACAATCAAGACTGCGTCGAAGCAGTGTTCTCATTCCACTCTCACTTGGATTCAGTGGTGTTTCCAGGAATCACGAACCAGACGGATTCCCAAGTCGGTGTGTCCCTGCAGCTCCAGGCCGGGGACAGACTACTTCGGACCGGATATTTCCGGACTGTGCCTGCCGCTGGACAGGTGTGCATGAAGTTGCGGAACTGAGTCGATGTTTTCCGTCGGTGTTCAACATGATGTTTTTCTGTCAGCCGGGCACCAGGTGCCAGCTTCACCTGTCCCCGAACCGCTGACCAGGATTCTGATCAGTTACATGTGCTTTAAGAGTGTCCTGAACAGGACGGCTGACAGGCACCAGACTATAAGTATCAATTAGCGTGCCGATTTATCCGGCATGTTAACTGTCACTGAATATCATTTCATGATCTCTTTCCGCAGAATTATTTCTGTTGGTTGTCTCCGGTGGGGGGATCCATAATGTTTGTGTCGAATTCCGAAATTGTTCGAACAACGTCACCACTTCCAGGGGCAGTCAAATCATCAGGCGTTCTTGATAAAACCGCCTGTCTCAATCTGTAAATTACAAATGCCGTTGGCGTGCGAAAAATACATGGGTTTTTCTGAGTTCGTTGATGTTTTTGCAATTCAGGTTCCCGGATCATCCCGATGTCGGCAACCGTTTATAATGAAGAATACAGGGGACCAGTCAAACTAAACACGATTGTGTGATCCGCATTCCGGCAGACGTGCCACTTCAGTGAATTCAAATGACCTTAACTCCTCAGGCTGTATATCTTGAGAACGAAAGCTGGCTTCGCACCGTTGTGCGCAGTCGTGTCCGTGAATCTGACGCAGTAGAAGACATTATGCAGAACATTGCTCTGGCGCTGGTTCGTCAGAGAGAAGTACTGCGTGAAATTGGTCAGCTGGGTGCATGGCTGTATCAGATAGCTGTACGGCAGGTGATGATGTATCGGCGGACAGCCGGCCGCCGTCGAAATTTTGAGAATCGGCTGGCGCAAAAGACACGACCGGTCGATGCCTTTTCCAGTCAGCTGGATCCGGTTGCCAGCGTGCTGGCTGCGGAGCGTCAGGAAACCGTCCGTTCTGCCGTTCAGCAACTTGACGAACTGGATCGACAGGTGCTCATGTTGAAATACGTTGAGGGATGGACTTACCGTCAGCTGGCCGAAATGCTTGGTGTGTCGGAAGACACAATTGAATATCGACTGCTTAAAGCCCGCAAACGTCTCAAAGCTTTGCTGCAACACCAGGGTGGCGCATCATGAACGTAACCGAACGACTGGAACTGTTAATGCAGCGTGCAGCAGACGGAGAGCTGTCAGCTGACCAAAGACGCGAATTGCTGGAGCTCATGGAGTACCAGCCTGATGGCTGGAAGCGGCTTGCCTGTACATTTCTCGAAGAACAGCTGGTTGGTCACTCGGTCCGTCAGACGCCGCTGGTCGGTCCACTGATTGAAGAATCGGTTGTACATCCGGTGCAGCGTCCAGGCGGATTTTGGTATCATCATCCTGCTCTGACCACCGCTGTCACAATTTGTCTGGCATTTGTGCTTGGAGTCAGCGTGCCGTGGGGTCGGGATGTGAACCGTCTTCAGTCAGCATCTCCGGTGCTGGGTACGGATACGGTCGGGATTGATTCTTCGCCGTCATACAGTGACCTGACGAATGATGCTGAGTTCTTACGGCAACTGGCGGACGAGCTTGTTCGCCGTCGGAAAGCAGGCGAGTGACCTCTGCTGTCAGTGACCGTTTCCGGTAATGCCAAAACTGTGATTACTGCGACGTTTCACAGACGCGGAGTGACCTGGCTCTGTCGGCGTCACTATTGTGCATTGCTCTTTCTGGGAGCAGTAAAGACCATGACAGTAATGGTTTGGCTACGCAGCGTGACTATTCTGATCGACCGGTGGCGGTTCTGCATACAGATGCTCTCTGGTACAGGGCATGCCGCTCAGTCCTTTTGTCTGATGCTTTGTGGCAACAGTCTGATAAATCCTTGCTCCGCCGTCACCCAATGCAAAGGCGCAACCAGCAAGATACAGCACCCACAGTCGGTATTTTTCAGGACCGACTTCCCGAATCGCTGCGTCTCGATTTGCCTCCAGCCGACGGCACCAGTGACGACAGGTGAGCGAATAGTGGTCGCGCCATCCTTCAACATCATGCACATCAAATCCGCCTGCTTCTGTTGCCTGAATCATATGGCCAAGGTGATCGAGTTCGCCTCCGGGGAAGATATACTTTGCCAGCAGCCGACGTTCCGGTGACATGCGACGAAATGCTTTGTCTGTCATCTTGCCTGGTCGGGTGATTCCGTGATTCAGGAACATTCCACGGTCCGGCAGAAGCGAATTTACCTTCCGCATATAGCCGGCCATATTGTCAATGCCTACATGTTCCACCATGCCAATGCTGGCAATCTTGTCAAACTGTCCCTCGATGTCTGCGTAGTCTTTTAATTCTACGGTGACACGATCGGAAAGGCCTTCTGTCTGAATCCGCTGCTGAGCTAGAGCAAGTTGATGCCCGGACAGGGTGACTCCGTATGCCTGAACGCCATAGTGTTTCGCGGCATGACAAATCAGGGCTCCCCAACCACAGCCGATATCAAGGAAACGGTCGCCGCTTTGCAGCCGAAGTTTTCGACAAATCATATCCAGTTTGTTGACCTGTGCCTGCTCAAGTGATTCATTCCAGTTTCGAAAATAGGCACAGCTGTAGACCAGTTGACTGTCCAGAAACAAACCGTAAAACCGGTTACTAACGTCATAGTGAAACTGGATGAAGTTTTTGTTGTCACGCTGTTGACGGCTGCGGCCCGTTTCATCTCCATTGAAAGAATGATCAGAAGTTGCCCGCGTTCCTTTTTCAAACAGGAATGCCGATGCAAACCGTGCGAGCAAAGCCAGCGGGAGTCTTTGAGTCTTCCGGCGGCTGTTGCGCACTCTTGCTTTTTCGATAAACTCGACGAGGCCTGCACCCGAATAATCGATTCCTCCTCGAGCGAAAACTCGAAGAAGGGTTTCGGCTGTGGGTCGTCGCAACAGTGTTCCGATTACGTCCGGTCCCGAAATTAGAATCTCCATTCCTGGTTCAACGTTGTCAGCCAGTGGAATGACGGACCCATCCCAAAGACGCACGGAAATAGGTGATTTGAGCCGTCCACGCAGATATTCAAAAAGCAATCGAGCCTGTTTAAGCTGCCTCCGGGAACGTGCGTCCTTGCCAAACATACGTCATTCCTGCGAATAGAGAACGTTTTCGTATCACTGGAGTGGTGTTTACCAGATGAAATATCAACATAGTTTACCCGGAATAAATTCTGACGGCGACGTCAATTCGGCTGCACTGTCCTGGCAGGACAAATACAAAAACATATCCCGGTTTGTGTACTCCTCTTGTTTTGAGAAGAAAATGCCGCTTCTGTCATTCGTATGACAACAGGACAGGAACGACCTCATATCTCCGGACGCTCAGGAAACTCACAAAATCGGTGGCGGGCGGTTGACCTGATATCCTGGTGAAGAAACTCAGTGCATTGCTATCATCAACCGGCGAGGATGATCGTCCTGCCGACTTGGCTTCAACACACCGTTAGGGGGGTACGATGCAGATCAAAGGCGTCTTTTGTCTTTCTCTAAGTGTGATGGCGACCCTGTTGCCTACCTGTGATGGCTCAGAAAAGGAATTCAACTATGACGAATCTCTTGTTCCGCGATACGAACTTCCGAATCCACTGATGACAGAGGACGGAAGGGTTGTGAATTCGGTCGAGATCTGGCGGTCAGTCCGACGTCCGGAAATTTTGCGGTTATTCGAACAACACGTCTTCGGTCGGCTGCCCGGGATTAACGTGAGACTTCGTGTGCGGACACACGAATGTACCGAGGTTTTTGATCATTTGGCCATTCGCGAGCAGCAGACGGTTTATCTGACTGATGACGATACCGGTCCTTCGGTTGATGTGTTGATCTATACTCCGAAGAAGTCCGTTGGTCCGGTCCCGGCATTTATGGGGCTGAATTTTGGAGGCAACCATACGATTGATGCCGATCCCGCGATCCGACTGTCGAAGTCCTTGGAACGTAAAGACCAACGCCGGAAGACTAACGGCAATCGGGCTTTAGAAGCGTCACGCGGTTTACGGTCCGCTCGCTGGGACATCAGGAAAATTCTTAGCGGCGGGTACGGACTGGTCACTGCGTATTACGGCGATATTGATCCTGATTTTGACGATGGTTTTCAGAACGGTATTCATCAACTGGATCCGGAAAAGGGCCCGGTACGTGCAGGGGATGCGGGCGGTTCGATCAGCGCGTGGGCCTGGGGGCTCAGTCGGATTCTGGACACGCTGGAAACTCATCCTCTGATTGACGGCCGACGGGTTGCTGTGTTCGGACATTCTCGTCTTGGAAAAACGTCATTATGGGCAGGTGCAACTGACGAGCGTTTCCGACTCGTGATCTCGAATAATTCCGGGTGTGGTGGTGCCGCCTTGTCGCGACGGCGTTACGGTGAAACTGTGAAACGAATTAATACTGTGTTTCCGCACTGGTTTTGCAGGAAACATCGTGAGTACAACGACAAAGAAAACAGTCTGCCGGTTGATCATCATCAGTTGCTGGCTTTGATGGCGCCGCGTGCGGTGTATGTTGCCAGTGCTCAGGATGATCGCTGGGCTGACCCTCACGGAGAAATGCTGTCCCTGTACTACGCGGGGCCGGTATTTGCCCTGTTTGGAAAGTCCGGACTGCCGTCAGCTGATCAGATAGAAATCGACAGGCCGCTGCAGGTCGATGTTGGTTATCACGAGCGTACGGGGAAACACGACGTCACATCCTATGACTGGACGCAGTACCTGAAATTCGCAGACCGGCACCTGAAGTGAAAATCCGAAACCGGGATGTGTCAGCCCAGGTAGGCCTGCGGGCGCGGAATTGTCCTGATTACATTGCCTGTTCAGATGCAGTTTGGAAAACGGAAATCAGCAGCTGTCGGTTCTATTGCATGTCTGAAAACCGGCCTGCCAGCAGCAATGACTGATTCCTGAAACGGAACGATCTCACGGACGCAGCAGGAAAACGCGATCGCTGTTGTGGTAGTCCTTCGCACGTTTTTCCTGGTAGGCGCCGCCCGCGATCAGCAGACGTCCATTCACGTCAGCAGCCGCACCCCAGGCGACAGGCAACGGAATGTCGGGGCCTCGTCGCCAACGTCCGGAAGCGGGAGAATAAATGTATGCGGAAGTTCTGCCACCTCCGCTTCCCGTTCCACCCATGACCCAAACCTCTCCGTTATGTGCCGCACAAAGTGGTGCACTTGGTGGAGAATCCGCCGGATGAACAACCTGGTCCCAGGTTTTCTGCTGAGGATCGTAAGTAAACAATCCCGGACACTTTGAACCAGAGCCTGAGGCGACATAAATATTTCCGTCAAGAACGCAGCCACTTGCCTGGGCAACCGGACCGGGTGGCGGTGGTTCAGTCTGCCATTTTGTTTGGTCGACAGAGATACTGAACATGGTTTTTGTCCCGCCACCGATTGCGTACAGACGATCATCGACAGTGAGGGCAACGACCTGGCCTCGGGGTTCATCTAGTGACGGTCCCGGTCGGACCAAGTGGCTCTCAGGATCAAAAATCTCGACAGTACTTGTCGCCACAATCTGGTTTCCACTGATGAAAAAACCACCCAGTAGCCACACTTCGCCGCCGAGAGCAGCAATGCCTGAGTATGACTTGCCAGGTTCCAGCATCGGGGCTTCGACGGCCCATGTTCTGTCTTTAATGTCGTAGGACCAAACGTGGTCCAGATGGGTCCATTCTGAAGCCGGCCAGCCGAAATAAGTCTTTCCCCCCGCCGTGTACAGTTTGTCCTTGACCCTCGCAAAAATAATGTCGTGGTTTCCGGCAGGCAGTCGTGGCTGCTCTTCCCAGTGTCGATGCCATTTTGCCTGCAGTGAATTGCTGCGATAAAGATTTTCTCCCCGAACGATCCACAGTCGTCCACTGCGATCATGGTGCATCGCACGAACGGGGCCCTCACCGGCGGAAGCGACGGATTGCCATTGTGGTTCTGAATCAGATTTGACTGTCAGTTCCCGAACGGTTCCGTCTGCAAATCCGACGACAATCTGACGATTTGCCACGGGGGCGATCGAAGTGATCTGTGTACCGTTCGGGGTGTTGATCGTTGTTCCACCTGCATTGACAGATTGCGGATCGATACGAAACACTTCCCGTCCGCCGGCCAGCCAGACGGATCCCACGTCATCCGAGCACGCATCGACACGGTCACTGAATGCAGAGGATTGCGATTCGATCAGTTGCCACTGATGAGGCCGTTCACGAGAAAGGACTGCCAGTTTCTGTGGTTGGCCATCGCGATGTGAAGCGATAGCCCACACGTTGCCGAAAGGATCGTCTGCGAAAGGAGACAGGATCCAGGCGGGATCCGGACCGGGAACTCCAGGAACAAACATCCCGTCAGGTCGTTTCATTGCCCTGCAACCGGCCCACCAGACATCCCCCCAACGCGAGGCAAACAACGCACCAGGTTGGCCGTCATGGCGGAAGGACGCGGTCCGATTTACAGGATCAGCATTGCCGTCTTCGGAAAACTGCCAGATCTGTCGATTCCGGACCAGCCAAAGATTTCCGTCCGGGGTTAGTTCCAGTCCTTCAATTTTATCTTGCTTCCACAATCCGGCACTGCCCTGGTTGACACGAACAATGACACCGTCGTTTCCGAAAACGGCCAGATAGATCTGTCCCTGACGGTCCTCACGGATTTGTGTGCGTCCCCTGGGCAGTCCTTCAAAAATTAACTCATCACCCGGCAGGGAACTTGCCGGGAGAAACAACAAGATGATCAACAGGTGGTGAGTATTCATATCCTGCATGATATCCACATTCACCCCAGGCTGGTCAAGTCACCAGGCAAATGCAAAAACGCCGGAACGCAGTGAAATGGTCCGGGAAAGATGTTTTCGTTTATTTCGCAGACTGTTTCAAAACCTGCATTCAGGTTGGTAGAACCCTATTTTAACCACGGTTCCGGTCACCGGCCGTTTTTTCTGAATCTTACGTTCTGTCATGCCGTCAAAATATTGACTTCAAAGTGTATGCAACCCGGTGAGGAGGATCGGCTGTGTGGCATGGCAAAATGTTCTTCCTCCGGTATGTCACATACTCAGAAAGTTTTTGTCAGAACCGGCACCATAGGCCCAATGCATTCGAGCAGATATGGGCCGGCCTCTCGCGGATTTCGTGATGGAGGATTGATAATTATCAACGAATTTTCTGGTTGTGATGTGTTTGGACCGGCCCGGATCAGGCCCCTGCACAGAAATTCGCTCACGAGGAATCTGTCCGTTTGAAACACTGACTGCAGACCAAAATTGCAGTTTTGGGACCGAAGCTGTTTTGGATTTCAACGTATTCCCGACGTAGATAGACTCATGTCAATGGAGAGCCAGACCCCGAATACGGAAAAAGAAGAGTTGGTTAACGTCCTTACGCACGGCGGCGGGCTGTTGCTGGCTGTGGGTGGTGCAGCAGTTTTGTTCAGTTCTGTTGCAGAGCACGCCAGTGGCGCATTGCGGCTAAGTTGCCGGATTTACGCGACTGCGCTCGTTGCTCTTTATGCTGCGTCGACTCTTTCTCATTCGTTCGGAAATCCGGACCGCCGAAACTTTTACCGCAGTCTGGATCAGGGGGTGATTTTTGTTTTTATCGCGGCAAATTTTACACCCTTTGTGATTGCACATTTGCCGCCGATCAGTTGTTGGCTGATTGTGAGCCTGTTGTGGACGCTTGCCGTTGTTGGTTTCACGTCGAAAGTTTTCTGGCGACATCGAATTGAGTCAATTTCAATAACGCACTACCTTGCGATGGCATGGATTCCGTCTCTGATCATGCTTCCGATCCTGCAGTCACTTCCTGTGAATGCTATCCTGTGGTTTGCTGCAGGAGGGCTTTGTTATACGGTTGGTACCATCTTCCTGGCGCTGGATACCCGTGTTCGTTATTTTCATGCTCTGTGGCACATTCTGGTCATTGCCGGAAGTAGTTGTCATTTCTACGTGGTTCTTGATTATGTGATCCCGCTGAACTCGTGAGACTGAGGAATCGCCAATCACCTGTTCGGTGACGGCATTTGTGACGAGTAATCCTGCCGCGGCTTTATGCTTCGGGACAGATCACCATCCAAGACGATACGTTCATCGTCTCTTACTCTTATGTCTCGATCGGGTGACAGTTGACATCAGACGTCAACTTTTTCTTCCTCACTGCGGCCATCGAGTTTTGCGGACTTTTTCCCGACAGAGCCGAATGTTGTAATTTTAACTGAATCGTCTGAGCAGAGGCTGTATGACGGCTTCCGGTACAAAATCGGCTAGGCGGGATTCCAGATCGTCTGTGGCCCCCATCTTGGCAATTTGCTTGATCAGCGAACTGGAAATATGATTAAAACCTTCACTGGACATCAAAAATACTGACTCAATTTCATCGTCCAGGACTCGGTTCGCCAAAGACATTGTGAATTCGGCATCGATGTCCATCAGAGTTCGGACTCCGCGCAACATCACCCTGCTGTTACAGCTGCGAACGAATTCAACTGCCAGACACTCAAAGGTTCGCACGTGAACATTTGCCAAATGTCCCAGAGCCTTTTCACACATGGCGACTCTTTCGTCAGGACCGAACAATGCCGCTTTATCCGGATTGATTCCAATGCCAACGGTCAATCGTTCATAAATGCGCGCGGCTCGTTCAATGATATCCTGGTGTCCGAGTGTCAGTGGATCAAAGCTGCCGACGTAGACGGCATGTGATAATGGCGATGGTTTGGCCATGAATAATTTTCTAACAGGTAAAATCCTGAATCGACACCGGAGACTAATTGGTGGCCATTCTGATTGCCTGGCAGCATCTGGCAACCATCTCACCCCCTGGTCTGTAAAATTGGCAGCGAGCGTATCCGTCTGCCACAAAAATGTCTGGAGTGCTTGGAGCCGTAAACGATTATAAATAAATGAGTTATGTATTCTGCTGGTTGAGGATCGCCCCCGTTGCAGTACTCGTTCGGCATGAGTTGTGCAATAACCCAACAGGGAACTGCAGTACAATGACTGTGCAGGAGCCTTTGCCGTGGTGCTGATCGGCATTGCAAGCGGATGCAACAGCCAGCCAATCAGGAATCAGTTCAAAAACTGTCGTCGTCTGAGACGATCCAGGAGCCAATGAATGCCTGTATTCCGGTGGGGACAAGCATGGGACGCGTTTCAGGACCTGGAACGCGAAGTTGATCAATTGCTGCAGGGAGTCAATCTGTCTTTGCATGGAGTTCGATCAGCGCGTCGTTTTCCACTGGTCAATTTAATTGAAAAAACGGATCATTTTCTACTGACTGCCGAAGTCCCTGGTGTGGACATCAATGATCTGGAAGTGACTGCTGCCGATGGCCGTCTTACGATCAGAGGAATCCGCAGGCCTCCCGAAGAGTCACAAGACGACAGTTTTCGTCGACAGGAACGGTTCCAGGGAAACTGGCAACGGACCATTCAGCTGCCGGATCGTATTCACGAAGACGGATTGAAGGCAGAATATTCTGCCGGAGTCCTTCGGATTACCCTGGCAAAAGCCACGTCCGGTGTGGCACGCAATATTCCGGTGACTGAGGGACCGGAATGATTTCCGTAACCACGTGGTCGTGAGTGTCAACACGAAAAGAGCGGGAGACGAAATCATGAGTGACATCAATGATGTGAGCATTCGGCTGACCACGGGTGATTCTGCTGCATCGAATGATTTGTCTGATGGTCAGCGTCTGTTGTTCAATCCGCCGATCGATATTTACGAAACACCGGAGGGGCTTGTCCTGTATGCTGATCTTCCCGGGGTCACCAGCGATGGACTTGACCTGCAGGTACAGGACAACAGACTGACACTTTTTGGTCGGACTCAGCGTCGTGACATCGATGACGGAACTGTTGTTCATGAAGAGTACAAGGTCGGTGATTTTCTGCGTTCGTTTATTCTGAGTGATGAAGTTGATCACGACCGCATTACCGCGCGACTGACCAACGGAGTACTGCAGGTAGAGTTGCCTCGAGCCAGTCGATCCCGACCGCGACGAATTGAGGTCACGACTGATTGAGCGACGAGACTGAACTGCCCGACAGAGTACTGCGACAAAGTTTCATGTCCGCAGGCGGTCAGTGTTGGCCTGCTGTCCGCTGACATCCCGGTGACCAGTCTGTGTCGTCTGTCTGTCGTTTTGTTTTGGCCATGCTTCCGGTGCTTCACCGGAATGAAACGTATCCGGACACAGCGTTCCGAAGAATATTATTTTCTTGTCCAGGATCGGCCCAGCGTTGTTTCAGCTCAGCATTTTCCGGGTCAGGACTTTTTACAAGCCTGGCCGGATCATCGCAGAGCCGGAATTTCAGTTTGGCAGGGATGCCGTTTGCGAACTGGTTGGGCTGTTACTGAACTGCGAACTTCAGTCTGGAATCGGCTGTGCGACTGCTGAAGTTATCGCGGATCACCAGTCGGATTTCATACTGACCACCTGGCAGGTGTGCCGGCAGCGTAAATTCGTAGCTGAGATAGTAATCAGAACGTCTTGTGGCAGATTCTTCGCTTTTTGTTTGCAGTTCCAGCTCAATGGGTTCGTCTGATGAACCTGACCATATTTCCAGCGTGCCCCCAAATGATGTGCGATAATTGCCGAGTGTTGAAGTTTTAGACTGCAGGTTTTCGACTTCGGCGTAAATCAGCAGGCGTTCCCCTGGCTCAAACGTATGAGGTGTTGGAAACGTAGCGATGGAACCGAAGCCATCAATCTTGCTGCAAAAATCGAGTCGCCGAATTGTCAGGCTCGCCAGAGGTTCGAGTTGTCGGACGGCGGCATTGAACTGACCGATCGTCGTCGCGACATGCTCATCGTATTTGGCACTCTTGTCCGGATTTCGGAAACGCAGGATTCCTAGGACCAGTTCCTGCCAAAACCTTTGCTCTTCCGCAGACATCAAATCAATCGCTTCTGCTGCGGCAGCCGGTTGGTCAGAAATCAAACGCAGCAGGCGCAGGTTGAGCTGGTGCCGGCGAAACTGTTGCGGTTGTTTTGGTGTTCCGGTGTCGGTCTTTGGCCATGTCCCGAGTTTTTGTTCCTGCGCCAGGATCAGTGCACTTAATAGTTTGTCTGAGTCGATTTCCTGGTAAATATTCTCGAGAGCAGCCGACGGTTGTTGCTCCGCTGCCATGGCTGGAGGTTGTGGCGGCAGTTCAGTTCCGTTTTGGCTACCGAACAGGTCCCATTCAAGAGGATTTGGCAGCTTTTCAAACTGTCGTCCCAGCAGATTGCGAGTGTTTCGATCAGGTCCCAGACGCCAGAAACGATCCAGGACAGACGGTTCCTGTGCCTGCTGAGGTCTGCCTGGTTCCGGCGGAATCTGACCCGGTGATTCTGCAGAACGGGGACTTTGTGAATGGGAGCCAATATCTGAAGTGCTGCTGATTGTTGGACGACTGATTGTCGTTGCATCAACCCTCCGTTGCGTTGAGTTTTGTGACCTGGTGTACGAATCATCGGATGTGGAGTCGGACGAGTCCGAGATTTCGGAATAGGCCGGATCGTTGAAGTCAGGATTCAGCAACCGTGCGACCGGTACGGAGGGCTCTTCAGGCTCAGCCGAAAGTTCAGGTTTCGCCGGGGCCACAGGATTGGATGGCCTCGGAGGATCAGCAACGCTGTTGTGATTGATCGTTGGCTCGGATTCCGCTGTGGTGAATTCTCCTGACTGCAGGAGATTACTAAGTGAATTGACATCCTGAAGCATGGCGCAACCGAAAAGCTGCCACGAAATTAGTGCGCAGGCCGCTAATTGCGTAATCAATGGGAGTCGTCGATTTTCACGCCAGTCCATCAGGTTTGTGCTTCCGTGCTCAAACCACAATTCGGGATTTGGTTGCGACAATTGGCACAATGGTCATGTCGCGGAACCGCCGAAGATAATATGGTCGAACGACTTACTGCTACAAGACGGCTTTGAGTATCCGTAGGGTGTACGTCAGACTGGACAACACACATTGCTGCAGATCCTGCCAGGACTGCCGAATTACGGTTTAATTGGTTGTCCTATTCCGAATTGACACGTTACAGCATTGTCACCGAGGAATTCGGTTCCGACTTCGAAGCAAACGACTAATTGTCTGTTGAACGACTGCTAAGTACTTCCGGAATTGCAATTTTGACATCGGAACGGAGCTAATGTCGCTTTCCACAAACGTTCCAACTCAATCATGTGTTTCGTCTCGACAGCGGAAGAGGATTACGTTCTGTATTACAGAACTGGATCGAGGCGGCGCGGAAAAGGCACTGGTTCGGGTTGCCACTGGACTGCACCAACGTGGCTGGGATGTAAATGTTGTCAGTCTGCGGGATGCAGGATGTCTGGCTAGAGGGCTGAAAACTGCAGACATTTCTGTTGAGGCACTTAATTGCGGAGGGGCACTCGACATCCGTGCGGTATTTCGACTGTGTAGCGTACTCAAGACAAAACAGCCCAAAATTTTGGTCTGTTTCCTACACCAGGCAAATATCATTGGGCGGATCGCTGCCTGGCTGGCCGGCGTGCCAACTATGGTTTCCGGAATTCGAGTGGCCGACAGACGCCTTGCGGTCATTTGGGCTGACCGACTGACACGTCGACTGACACGGAAGTACGTGGCCGTGAGTCGGTCCGTGGCAGAATTGCACAGAGAAAAGTGCGGCATTGACGTGGAAGATATGGCTGTAATCTACAACGGGGTCGACATTCCTGAGTCATGCCCCGTTCGATTATCACGTCAGGATTCTGAGTTTCGTATCTTATTTGTTGGACGTTTGACTCCTCAAAAACGACCCCATAATCTGCTAAGAGCAGTGGCCTCTTTTCCGGAACAACTGAGAAAACGTACGTTTGTTGATTTCCTTGGCGAGGGTGTGCTCAGGGGGAGTCTGGAACACGATATCTCCATGGCTGGTCTCAGCAAAAACGTTAGACTCCATGGTCAGCAGACGAACGTGACTGAGTGGATGACAAGGGCCGACGTTCTGGCATTGCCGTCAGCCTGGGAAGGGTTGCCCAATGTCGTTCTTGAGTCGATGGCCCATGGACTGCCTGTTGTAGCCACCGCAGTTGATGGATTGGGCGAGCTTATTGAATCGGGGGAAACCGGATGGTTGGTTCCACCCAATGACGTAGCTGCTCTGGCGCATCATCTGACTCTGGTATCAGACGATTCTGAACTGCGGTCCGCAGTTGCCAGACGGGCTTTTGAAGCGGTTCAGCAGCGTTTTCACTGGGACACCACAATACTGTCGTTTGACAAATTGCTTTCCGAGCTGCTGAATAGCTGACCAGATGTGGAAAATTACTGGTGATTCAGGCATCCGTTGTGAAAACCGGATTTCAGCCTGATCTCATGATCACTTCCTGACTGATGGTCTGGGTGCCCTTCATGATTCGTGAGTGGCCCGGTGGACCACAAAATTTTGGATTGCAGCAATTCCATATCTGACAACAACCTGCGTCCAAATTAGCACTCCACATCGAAAGCAAATTGAGTGCTTTCTCTTGACGGACTGAAGTCGAAACGTACAGTCCATTCCATTAAGTGGTAGCTTGTGGGGCATTGTGGGGACACGATGTTTTTTACACAAGTCCTTTTTTTATAATACTTTATGGTTATTCCCGTTCGGGAAATGTTGTCCCGTGGCAATTACAGGCACATTTGATCGTTCGATTGACGAGAAGCATCGTCTGGCGCTACCGAAGCAGCTTCGCGAAGCGTTTGGTGTTTCCGACGGAGGCGAATTGTTTCTCGCACCGGGTAACGAAGGATGTGTGGCTGTCTATTCAACGACGAGATTTGAGGAATTTGCTGTGCGAGTTGCGAATGCGTCACCGGGACGGGCTGACGTTCGTAAGTTTCTGCGGTTGTTTTACTCCCGAGCAGAACGAGTTGTACTCGACAAACAGTCAAGAATTCGGATTCCGGAAAGACTCCTGGAATCAGGCGGATCGGACCGGGACATGGTGATTCTGGGTGTACACGATCACGCCGAAATCTGGAATCGCGTTACATGGGGCGCATATATGAGTCAAAACCTGTCCCAGTTCGACGAGTTAACTACAGATGCGCTTGATCCCCCGGACGTGACTGGACCCGCCAGTGACATTCAATCCTGAGTTTCATCGATCTCCTGAATTTTTGGTTTTCTGAACTGGAACATTACTGAGGCGCTACCGCAGGCTTTACCGGGCTTCGCGGTTTTACCGGCGGACGCACGGATGTGTTCGCCGGAGATACGGTTTCTCTGGAAACCTACAGCCGTTCGCTTTGCTGACCTGCCGGGATGCGGGAAGAAGCGAACGGCTGGATGTATCTTTTTGCCGATTGGTCTTCGCGCCGGTTTAGCAGTTGCATAGGATCAAATGTCTCTTTCGGCGCATTTCTCCCGCGTCACAACTGCTTCCGCAACCCGTCGAACTCTCCTCTCCTCTCCTCTCCTCTCCTCTCCTCTCCTCTTCTCTTCTCTTCTCTCCTTAGTCGCTGTCGGTGTTTCAGTCTTCGATGACCGGGATACCCGATACCAGCGCAGTGCCTTACGTCATGTCGTCTTCTGTACACAGACCTGTGATGATGCGCGAGGTCTTAAAGCTGCTGCAGCTAAAGCCCGGCTTGACCGTGATGGATGGCACGGTCGGTGCCGGCGGCCACAGTGCGGAAATACTGAAACAGGTTGGAGAATCCGGACAGTTGGTTGGTTTTGACCGAGATCCCATGATGCTTGGGCACGCAGCAATGCGTCTGAGCAAATCCAATGTAACGCTTCTGCGGGCACCCTATTCCGAAGCAGCCATTGAATTGAAACGAGTAGGAATCTCCCACGTTGATCGGGTTTTCCTCGATTTAGGTTTGTCCTCAGATCAATTGAGCGATCGTAATCGAGGATTTGGTTTCGACTCGGGCGGTGATCTGGACATGCGATTCGATGTGTCCCGGGGAAAATCCGCGCAAGAGTTTCTTAGGTCATGTACCAGAGATCAGCTGATAAGGGTCATCACAGAATTTGGGGAAGAACCGCAGGCAGAACGGATCGCTGATGCACTGCAGCAGGAGCAACACCGCGGACCAATTCGTTCTGCCGAACAGTTGGCAGACGTTGTTCGTCGGGCGGTGCGTTCATCACAGGGCCGTCGAGACCCGGCCACTCGGGTATTTCAGGCGTTTCGTATCGCAGTCAACGAGGAGTTGTGGCATTTGGAACGAATGTTGTCCCAGGTGCTGCCGTTGGTTTTGAAGCAGGATGGCCTTGCGGTCATCATCACGTTTCACTCACTGGAAGATCGGATTGTCAAATCCGAATTCAAAGGAAACCAGGGATGGTACGTTCTAACAAAAAATCCGCTTCGTCCGACCCCGGGCGAGGTGCGCATCAATCCACGGAGTCGCTCAGCCAAACTTCGAGCGGCAAGGTGGACCAGTCCGTAGCCAGGGGAGATGACGACTGGGGATATCAGTCTGTGAGGGGCGGTATGGCCATTGAAGCCAAATTAGGATTGTTCATTATCGTGATCCTGCTGGGAGCCTTTGGGTTCCTGGTCTATCGGAATGTTGATCTGCGTCAGCGCGAGTTGATAGCACTGGAAGCAGAGGGGGCTGGTGAGGAGACCCAGCTTTCGAACAATGAGCACCGTTCCTCCGGCGATTTCAACCGGGATGTAACCGATGATGCTGACCTGCCGACGGACGGACAGGGGAGTCTGTCTGACGGTATTTCCAACGAACTTTCGATGGAGATTGCCAGCCTGACAACGGAAACAGACGGGATCTCTGAAGTCACCGGTCTGGACGAACCAGCCACGTTTGAATTTCAACCGTCAACTTCAGAGTCTGTGGAGCAGATAATTGTTTCGGATCAGCACCATACGGATTTTCGTGATGATGCGGCCCGGCCTGCCACAGATACTGATCCGTTTGAATTCCGGAATGAGACAACCAGTGGGAACCGACTCTCACAGCCCAACGAGATCGATACTGATCAGATCGGAAGTGACCACCTGGCAGAGCAGTGGACCGATGTTAGTGATTCAGCTGTTGTATCCGGGACGGGAATCGCAACCGAACACGATGTGATCGAAACTGATTTGCAGCCGGACCGATCTGAACTGAATGATGTCACCGGAGCGAGTGGATCTGACGATTACCAGGCTGAGATTGCATTCGGTGAGGCAGACGATGAGATAACGGAATTCGCCGGTTCTCAGTTTGCCGAAACTTCAGTCCCGGTTGAGGATTCCTTTTCCGCAGAAGACACGAATGCACGGTCTGTTACGGATTCTGATCAAGCTGATTTTTATAAAGAAGATGCCCGACGCGATCAAACATCCGAGGCTGACCCTGATGGGACGCTGATCGTCCGGGATTTACGGATTGATTCTGACTTTGAAGCAAATCCCGATTTCACAACGGTTCAGGAAATCGAAGAAGAGTCTGCTGGAGTTGCGGCGACGTTGCCGCAACTTCCTTCATTCGCTTCGAACGGCGACAGTGCCGTTGACGATTTTTCAACAGAAGATAAATCTTCGGGATACATAACGGATTTGGACCAGGAGTCCGTTCCTGGCTTGAGTTTTGAATCCGAATTAGTGCCGTCCGAGCTTGCCGATGAAGCTGGAACTTACCAAGAACCTGCTGATTCCGATGTTGCGGATGCGTCGCCGTTTTTGGACATTTCGACTCCGACTGGTGATGCAACTTCTTCAACCAACCCGGTGGATACGTCCCCAGATGAGATCGTTCTGAAAGAATTTTCTGCCGATGAAGGATCCGGGCTGCTTCCTGTGAACTCGGAACATGCACGCCGGAAAAGTTTGTCGACTGGGGTTTCCGGTGAAAAAGAATTCAATGTGCATGGATTCACCTACGAAAATCGGGTGATCACAGCATCAGCAGTGAATGTTCCATGCGATCTGTGTGAGGTCGCACCAGGTGACAATTACTGGAAAATTTCCCGACGCGTTTATGGTACATCAAGGTATTTTTCGGCGCTAACACTCTACAATCACCATCGGATACGTGACCCCAGGAGATTGCGCCCCGGTATGAAGGTGCTGGTTCCGCCGGCGGAAGTTCTGGAGCAGAAATATCCGGATCTTTTTCGTGATTCACGTCCGGTTGAACGGGAACCTGGCGGTTATTTCGTGCGGCCCGATGGAACAGCTGCATACCGAATTGGCGAGCGAGATACGTTGTCAGAGATTGCACAGAAGCATTTGGGGCGGTCATCTCGCTGGATTCAGATCTATCGACTCAATCGCACAGTATTGGCTAACCCGAACAAGCTGAAGCCTGGTACAGTCATCGTCCTTCCCGATGACGCGACGGATGTTCATATGGTGCCATAGACAGGGTTTCGCCGATAGAGATTAAATGAACGCCTCGCCATATGCATCCGGCGAGGCGTTTCTGTGCGCCCTGATGTCCACGGAGTTTTAGTGATCCGTTGATCCATGTTCTTTCGCTTTGCTGCAGCCCTTTTGCTAGTTGTTAGTGTTTCGATGGCTCAGATCGGTCTCGAAAAGCAATCTCTCATGCTGCGCCGATCCGTCAGTCGCCAGTACTACCAGATGGATGAATTGCTTGAACTTCATGCACAGCTGCGTCTCGATATTCAGCAGTTGTCAGCTCCGTCCCGTTTTCCTGAACTGTCGGAAACAGATCGGTCTTCAATTCGGAGATCAGACAATACTGCTGTCCACCCGCCGTCGGGATTCAGGACAAGCGGGCCGGTACGTCTGCCTTTGATGAGATGGCAACGACCCGTTCGGCCGGATGGAGTTGATGCCCCATGACATCCGAATGGACCGATCCCCGGCCGTTTTGTGAACCAGTGCGTCGGGATTCGTCCCGCTGGCGTTCAGTAACTGTTACTGCTGTGCTGCTGGGTTGCTGGATGGTGCTGACCGGACGATTGATTCATCTTCAGGGGACCCAGCATGAACTGATGCACACCAGGGTAGATCGGCAAAGTACGTTCACCGAAAAGCTGGTCGCTCGTCCCGGTGAGATTGTTGACCGCAATGGTCACGTGCTGGCCATGACAGTGACCCGGAACAGTATTTTCGCTGTTCCCTCGAAGATTGAGGATCCACGATACTTTGCATGGCAGGCGGCGGAGGTCACAGGGGTTGATGCCGATGAATTGCTGGACAGGATCCGTCGACTTCAGGACAGACATTTTATCTGGATCCGGCGGCGTGTGACGGACGACATGGCAGACGCATTTCGGGCACTTGAACTGCCGGCGGACACATGGGGCTTTCGTCGAGAATACCTTCGACAATATCCACAGGGCCGTATTGCAGCGCATGTTTTGGGCATGCGGGATATTGACAACATCGGCCATGGCGGACTTGAGCAGAGCCGGAACGAGTTGATTCGCGGGAACGATGGTTACCGTGTGATGACTCGAGACGCCCGTGGTGTGGTGATTGAGGTTGAGGCTGCCGAATCTCAAATACCAGTGCATGGTCAGTCTGTCATCTGTACCATCGATCTTCTGACTCAGCTGACGATTGAACGTCAGCTTGACGAAGTCATGCGGGAATGGGAGCCAGTCGGTGCCTGTGCTGTCGTTATGGAGCCTCAGACCGGTGAAATTCTGGCGATGGCATCCCGACCTGCCTTGGATCCCAATAGTCCGGCAGACGTTCCTGATGATGCTTGGCGTAATCTCAGTGTTTCTGCGGTATTTGAACCCGGTTCTACGTTTAAGCCGTTTGTTGTTGGCTGGGCGATGCATCGCAAATTGCTTGATCAATCGGACACAATTCAGTGTTTTAACGGGGCTTATCGGATGGGGCGCCGGATTCTTCACGATCACCATTCGTACACAATGCTGTCTGTCGAAGATGTGCTGGTAAAATCAAGCAACATAGGAATGGCACGTGTTGCGGAACGCATCGGTCTTCAGGAACTGTATGAGTGTACAGTCGCTTTTGGTTTTGGCCGGCGAACCGGGATTGAATTACCGGGTGAGGTTGCCGGACTCGTGCGTCC